>NZ_JAOCQE010000263.1 GCF_025290915.1 Streptomyces sp. 15-116A
CCCCCCGCCGATGGGATCGGCGACGACCGCGAGCCGCGACCCGTCGTCGAAGACGGCCTCCACGTGCACCTCGGTCACCACGTCCGCGACCCCCGGCAGCACATCGTCCGGCCCGAGCACGGACCGGGCGCGCTCGATCGCCTCGGCGAGACGCGCGCCGTCGCGGGCGGCCTCGCACACCGTGTCGGCGATCAGCGCGGTCGCCTCCGGCACGTTGAGCCGCAGCCCGCGCGCCTTGCGGGCCCGGGCCAGCTCGGCGGCCGAGAACAGCAGCAGCCGGTCACGCTCGGTGGGCGTCAGTCGCACGGCGGCACACCTCCTTACCTCTCCACAACTTTGAGCAACACTCTAAGCGCGAAATTGAAGCTTTCCAACCGTTGACGAGAGAGCAAGGCAGGAGTCACATTGAGCGTCGCTCAAAAAATTCTGGCGGCCGTCGAAGGAGACCAGCCATGCCGATGGAACAGCGCGGGGTCGACACCATCCCCGAGGAGGAACGGACCAGCGGGCCACGCGACCTCGTGTCGATCCTGCTGGGTTCCAACCTCTGCCTGGGCGTGATCGTCTTCGGCTGGCTCCCGCCGTCCTTCGGCCTCGGCTGGTGGGCCTCGCTCACCTCGGTCGTGGCGGGCACGGTGGTCGGCACCCTGCTCACGGCGCCCCTGGCGCTGATCTCCCTGCGCACGGCGACGAACCTGTCCACGTCGTCCGGCGCCCAGTTCGGCGTGCGCGGCCGTCTGGTCGGCTCGGTGGTGGGCCTGCTGCTTGCCCTCGGCTACACCGCGCTGACGGTGTGGATCGGCGGCGATGTGATGGTGGGCGTCCTCGGCCGGCTGTTCGGGATGCCGGCGGGCGACACGTCGTACGCCCTGATCTACGGCCTGCTCGCGGCGGCGACGGTGGCGGGCGCGGTGTACGGCTACCGGGTGCTGCTGGCGATGTCCCGGGTCCTGGCGATCGGCATGACGGCCCTGCTGATCCTGGGCGTGATCGCGTACGCCCCCGACTTCACCACCGCCGCGCTCCCGGAGGCGGGCGGCTACCTCCTGGGCGGTTTCTGGCCCACCTGGCTGCTGGCCGCCGTCGCCGCGGGCCTGTCCGGCCCGATCGCCTTCATCACCCTGCTCGGCGACTACACCCGCTACATCTCCCCGGCCCGCCACTCCTCACGCCGGGTGCTGCACGCGACCTGGCTGGGCCTGATGCTGGGCCTGCTGGTCCCCCAGCTCTTCGGCACCTTCACGTCGTACGCGGCGCGTGCGGCGCTGGACTATGCCGGGCCCCTGGTGGATGCCGCCCCCGGCTGGTACCTGCTCCCGCTCCTCCTCGCCGCGTCGGCGGGCTCGGTCGGCAACGCGGGCCTGATGCTGTACTCGATGGGCCTGGACCTGGACGCGATCGTCCCGCGCGCGTCCCGTGCGACGGCCACGTACGTGGTCGCCGCAGTGGCCACCGCCTGCGTCTTCGTCGGCCACTACGCCTCGACGGCCCAGGACGCGATGACATCCTTCGTCCTCCTGCTCACCGCCCTCGGCACACCGTGGGCCGTCATCACCCTGATCGGCCACGTCCGCTGCGGCGGTATGTACGACCCGGACGCCCTCCAGGTCTTCAACCGCCGCTCCCGGGGCGGCATCTACTGGTACCGCGGCGGCTGGAACATCCCGGCGACGATGTCCTGGGCCCTGGGCGCGACGACCGGCGTGCTGTCGGTGTCACTGCCGTCGTACGAGGGCCCGCTGCTGAGCCTGACCGGCGGGGTGGACTGCAGCTTCCTGCTGTCGGGGGTGGTGGGAGGCGTGGCGTACGTGCTGTCGGCCCCGGGTGCGAGGTCCACGCAACCCGAGGCCGAACTGGTGGGGCCCACCTCTCAGCCAACCGAGTCGGGTGGTGGGTGGGCATAGGCCGGGGGTCTGGGGGCGGAGCCCCCAGGGGCGCCCGCTCAGCCCAGCGGGTGCATCCAGCCGTGCTTGTCCTCCACCGTCCCCCGCTGAATGTCCAGCAACGCCTGCCGCAGCCGCAGGGTCACCTCCCCCGGCTCCCCACCCGACTGCCTCCACTCGGCGCCGTCCCGCTTCACCGTCCCGACCGGAGTGATCACCGCCGCCGTCCCGCAAGCGAACACCTCGGTCAGCTCCCCGCTCTCCGAGTCCCGCTGCCACTGGTCGACGGACACCCGCTCCTCCACGGCCTGGTACCCGAGGTCCCGGGCGACGCTCAGCAGCGAGTCACGCGTGACGCCCTCCAGGATCGACCCGGTCAGCGTCGGCGTCACGATCTTGTCCCCGTACACGAAGTACAGGTTCATCCCCCCGAGCTCCTCGACCCACTTGTGCTCGACGGCGTCGAGATAGCACACCTGGTCGCACCCCTTCGCCGCCGCCTCCGCCTGCGCGAGCAGCGACGCCGCGTAGTTGCCGCCGGTCTTGGCGTCACCCATGCCCCCCGGCACGGCCCGCACCCGGTCCTCGGACACCCAGATCGACACCGGCTTCACGCCCCCGGGGAAGTACGCCCCGGCCGGCGAGGCGATCACGAGGAACAGGTACTCGTTCGCGGGCTTCACCCCGAGCCCCACCTCGGTCGCGATCATGAACGGCCGCAGATACAGCGACTCCTCGCCCCCGTGCGCCGGCACCCACGCCTTGTCCTGCTTCACCAGCGCGTCGCACGCCTCGATGAACGTCTCGACCGGCAGCTCGGGCATCGCGAGCCGCCGCGCGGACCGCTGGAAGCGCAGCGCGTTCTGGTCGGGCCGGAAGGTGGCGACGGAGCCGTCGGCCTGGCGGTAGGCCTTCAGGCCCTCGAAGATCTCCTGCGCGTAGTGCAGGACGGTGGTCGCCGGGTCGAGGGAGATCGGCGCGTACGGGACGAGCTGGCCGTCGTGCCAGCCGCGGCCCTCGGTCCACTTGATCGTCACCATGTGATCGGTGAAGTGGCGGCCGAATCCGGGGTTGGCCAGGATCGCCTCCCGCTCCGCGTCCGAGAGCGGATGGGCGGAGGGCTTGAGCTCGATCGTGGGCGTCGTCATGAGTGGTTGTCCTTCACCGAGTTGTAGTGACGGGCCGCGCTCACGCCGGCACGGCCGGTGGCCAGTGCTAGGACGTCCGAGCATTCCCTCATTCCGCGGCTCCGCGTTCGATTATCGCCCGGGGGCGGTCGCGGACGGAACGGGGTGAAGGCGGCCCGGTGGGTCGATGGTGGCACCCGGCGGGAACATGCGAAAGCCGCCGGGTGTCCGACCCGGCGGCTTCGAATCTGTGGTCGAGTGCGCGCCGGTCAGCCCGCTACGCGTACGGCGAGCGCGTCGCCGATCTCGGAGGTGCTGCGGGCGGGCAGGGCACCGCGTTCCGCGAGGTCGGCGGAGACGGCGTCCTCGATGCGGTTCGCCTCGGTGTCGTAGCCGAGGTGGCGCAGGAGGAGGGCGACGGACAGGACCGTGGCGGTGGGGTCGGCCTTGCCCTGGCCGGCGATGTCCGGGGCCGAGCCGTGCACGGGCTCGAACATGGACGGGAACTCGCGGCTCGGGTTGATGTTGCCGGAGGCCGCGACGCCGATGCCGCCGGAGACGGCCGCGGCGAGGTCGGTGATGATGTCGCCGAAGAGATTGTCAGTGACGATCACGTCGAAGCGGCCGGGGTCGGTGACGAGGTAGATCGTCGCGGCGTCGACGTGGATGTAGTCGGTGGTGACCTCAGGGTACTCCTCGGCCACCTTGTTGAAGATGTTCGTCCACAGGTGACCGGCGAAGGTCAGCACGTTGTTCTTGTGGACCAGCGTGAGCTTCTTGCGCGGGCGGGCCTGGGCGCGGGCGAAGGCGTCGCGGACCACGCGCTCCACACCGAAGGCGGTGTTGACGGACACTTCGGTGGCGACCTCGTGCGCGGTGCCCTTGCGGATGGTGCCGCCGTTGCCGGTGTAGGGGCCCTCGGTGCCCTCGCGGACGACGACGAAGTCGATCTCCGGCTGCCCGGCGAGCGGCGTGGCCACGCCCGGGAGCAGCCTCGACGGGCGGAGGTTGACGTGGTGGTCGAAGGCGAAGCGGAGCTTGAGCAGGAAGCCGCGCTCGAGGACGCCGGAGGGGACGCTCGGGTCGCCGATGGCGCCGAGCAGGATGGCGTCGTGCCGCTTGAGCTGCTCCAGGTCGGCGTCGGTGAGGGTGTCGCCGGTGGCGTGGTAGCGGCGGGCGCCGAAGTCGTACTCCTTGGTCTCCAGCTTCACATCCTGCGGGAGGACGGCGGAGAGGACCTTCAGGCCTTCGGCCACGACCTCCTGGCCGATGCCGTCACCGGGGATCACTGCGAGATCGATGCTGCGAGACATGCGGGCACCCTACTCCTCGTCCCACGGGATGACATGCCATGTCCGCCATACGGACATGCACGTGTCAGTGAGGTGTTCAGTGACCCGTGGACCCACCGTTGTCGCGGCGGTCGAGGGCGCGCTGCAGCGCGGCGGCGGCGTTCCTGCGGTCGGACTCGGTGGTCGGGGAGCTGTGACGGACGCGGCGGCGGACGGTCGTCTCGGCCATGGTGAATCGACTCCTTCGAAGCGCACGGACGGGCGGTGCGCAAGGGATGGGTTACGAGACGCCGGAAGGGGCGGGGAGCCTGAGGAAGACCGCAGGGGTTGCCTGCACAGGGTCCGGCTCACGACCGCCATTCGCTTGATCGAGCGAGACGTTCGGCTTCTACAAAGCTAGAGGAGCGACGCGCGTCTGTCTCCACAATTACTCGGACTTCCTACTATCTGAGACAGTGCGGTGCCTCACACGCCCCTGACCTGCACAGACGCCTACAGCACGTCCCCGTCGCGCCAGTCGAAGAGCAGTTCGTGGGCCGGGTCGAGCGGCCCCCCGAGCGCGGGCCGGACGTAGGTGCTGTCCTCCTCCTCGGGAAGGTGGACCACCCCCTCCGGGCCGAGCGCGCAGACCCGCCCGCCCCAGAGCTGCCAGCCGCGCGCCTCGTACAGCCGGGCTCCGTCGTCGCTCGCGGACAGCATCCCGGCGTCGTACGCCCGGTCGACGATCCGCTCCAGCCCGTCCATCACCCGTCCGCCGAGCCCGGTCCGCCGCACGTCCGGCCGTACCGCCACGGCCTCGACGTAACCGACCCGCAGCCACCGCCCCCGGTGCCGCACCCGTCGCATGACGACGGACCCGTGGGCCGCGAGTCCGGCCTCGTCGTCGACGAGGGCGTGCATGCCGCCCAGCGCGTGGTCCCAGTCCTCCTCGCCGAAGTCGCCGTCGAAGGCGTCGGTCAACAGGGCACGTACGGCGTCCAGTTCGGCGGGGGTGAGATCGGCGGTGTGGGCGGTGCGCAGGCGGGTGGTCACGGGACCAGTATGCGGATCCGGACGCACGAACGGGCCAGGTCGGGGGGAGACCTGGCCCGTCCGGGACCGGGTGGGCGTCAGCCCGTAGGGGACGTCAGCCCATGGAGGGCGTCACCCCGTGCGGGGCTGTCAGCCCATGTGCGGGTAGGTGTAGTCGGTCGGCGGGACCAGCGTCTCCTTGATGGCGCGGGTCAGGGTCCAGCGCATCAGGTTCTGCGGGGCGCCCGCCTTGTCGTTGGTGCCGGAGGCACGGCCGCCGCCGAAGGGCTGCTGGCCGACCACGGCGCCGGTCGACTTGTCGTTGATGTAGAAGTTGCCGGCCGCGTAGCGCAGCTTCTCCATCGTGTACGCCGCCGCCGCACGGTCGCCCGCGATGACCGAGCCGGTGAGCGCGTAGTCCGAGACCGACTCCATCTGGGTCAGCATCTCGTCGTACTTGTCGTCCTCGTAGACGTGCACGGCGAGGATCGGGCCGAAGTACTCGGTGCGGAACACCTCGTTCTCCGGGTCGGTGCACTCGATGACGGTCGGGCGGACGAAGTAGCCCACCGAGTCGTCGTACGTGCCGCCCGCGACGATCGTGCAGGCCGGGTCCTCCTTGGCGCGGTCGATCGCGGCCTTGTTCTTGGCGAAGGACCGGTCGTCGATGACGGCGCCGATGAAGTTCGACAGGTCGGTGACATCACCCATGGCGATGCCGTCGACCTCGGCCGCGAACTCCTCCTTGAAGCCGGAGTTCCAGATCGAGGCCGGGATGTACGCGCGCGAGGTCGCCGAGCACTTCTGGCCCTGGTACTCGAAGGCGCCGCGGGTCAGGGCGGTCTTGAGGATCGCCGGGTCGGCGCTCGGGTGGGCGACGAGGAAGTCCTTGCCGCCGGTCTCGCCGACCAGACGCGGGTAGGAGCGGTACTTCTCGATGTTGTTGCCGACCGTCTTCCACAGGTACTGGAAGGTCTTGGTCGAGCCGGTGAAGTGGATGCCGGCGAGGTCGCGGTGCTCCAGGGCGACCTTGGAGACCTCGATGCCGTCACCGGTGAGCAGGTTGATGACGCCCTTGGGCAGCCCGGCCTCCTCCAGCAGCTCCATGAGCAGCACGGCGGCCAGGGTCTGCGTCGGGGACGGCTTCCACACGACGACGTTGCCCATCAGCGCGGGCGCGGTGGGCAGGTTGCCCGCGATGGCGCTGAAGTTGAAGGGCGTGATCGCGTAGACGAAGCCCTCGAGCGGGCGGTGGTCGAGGCGGTTCCACACGCCCGGGGAGTTCGCCGGGGGCTGCTCGGCGAGGATCTGCCGGGCGTAGTGGACGTTGAAGCGCCAGAAGTCGACCAGCTCGCAGGGGGTGTCGATCTCGGCCTGCTGGGCGGTCTTGGACTGGCCGAGCATGGTCGCGGCGGCGATCGTCTCGCGCCAGGGGCCCGCCAGCAGCTCGGCGGCGCGCAGGATGATCGCGGCGCGGTCGTCGAAGGACATGGCGCGCCAGGCCGGGGCGGCGGCGAGCGCGGCGTCGATGGCGTCCTGGGCGTCCGCCTGCGTGGCGTGGTGGAAGGTGCCGAGGACGGCCTTGTGGTTGTGCGGCTGCACGACCTCGAAGGCCTCGCCACCGCCGAGGCGCTTCTCACCGCCGATGGTGCAGGGCAGCTCCCGGTGGTTCTGGGCGAGCTCCGTGAGCTTGGCCTCCAGCCGGGCGCGCTCGGGCGAGCCGGGGGCGTAGCCGTGCACCGGCTCGTTGACGGGGGTGGGGACCTGGGTCACAGCGTCCATGGGTTCCGTAACTCCTTGACTTGAGCGGGTGTTCGGGCTCAGCCCTTGCTGACCATCGACCGTGCGAAGAAGCGCAGGTTCGCCGGCTTCTCCGCCAGCCTTCGCATGCTGTGCTTTCCCGGGGGACAACCCCCGGACCCCCGGCCGAAGCCGCGGCACAGCCACGTTGTCTCAGCCACGGCTGATCATGCTCCTCGCAAAGAAGCGCAGGTTCGCCGGCTTCTCCGCCAGGCGGCGCATGAAGTAGCCGTACCAGTCGGTGCCGTAGGCCGTGTAGACGCGCATGCGGTGGCCCTCGGCGGCGAGCCGCAGGTGCTCGTCGCTGCGGATGCCGTACAGCATCTGGAACTCGTACTCGTCGAGCTTTCGCCCGGCGCGGTGGGCGAGTTCCTGGGCGATGGTGATCAGGCGCGGGTCGTGGGACCCGATCATCGGGTAGCCCTCGCCCTCCATCAGCGTCTTCAGGATGCGTACGTACGCCTTGTCGATCTCGTGCTTCTGCTGGTAGGCGACTTCGGCGGGCTCCTTGTAGGCGCCCTTCACCAACCGTACGCGAGAGCCGTTCGCGGCGAGCCGGCGCGCGTCCTCCTCGGTGCGGAAGAGGTAGGACTGGATGACGCAGCCGGTCTGCGGGAAGTCCTTCCGCAGTTCCTCGTGGATGGCGAACATCGAGTCGAGGGTGGTGTGGTCCTCGGCGTCGAGGGTGACCGTGGTGCCGATCGCGGCGGCGGCCTCCACGACCGGGCGGACGTTGGCGAGCGCCAGCTCGTGCCCGCCGGGCAGCGCCTGCCCGAACATCGACAGCTTCACGGACATCTCCGCGCTGGTGCCCAGCTCCAGCGGCTTCAGCCGGTCGATCAGCTCCAGGTAGGCGTCCCGGGCGGCGGCCGCCTGCTCCGGGGTGGTGATGTCCTCGCCGACGACGTCCATCGTCAGCTCCAGACCCTTGCCGGTGAGCTCCTGGATGATCGGCAGGACGTCGTCGACGGTCTCCCCGGGGATGAAACGGTCGACGACCTGCTTGGTCACCGGGGCCGCCGAGATCAGGCGTCGCATCCGGTCGCTGCGCGACGCGGCGAGAATCACGGGACCCAGCACGGGGCACCTCCACACACTGTCAATGGCCGCGGACCCGACCTTTCGGGTACGGCACGGAGAACCACCGTGAAACCTAAGGATGACTCCGATCGTGGGCCATCGACAGCTGTCACGCATCCGTGCCGCAGATCTCAGACAGATGTATGAAGGCCTCGCGTTTTTGCGGGAGAATGCCCGGGTGACGTCCGAATACAGGGGTGACTACCAGGAGCTGGTGGACGAGATCTCGGAGCTGCTGGGCGCTCCGGCGACGCTGGAGAACCGCGACTTCGAGCTGATCGCCTTCGGTGCGTACGACAGTGAGGGCGACCTCGATCCGTCGGCGCTGGACCCGGTGCGCGCCCGCTCGATCCTGACCCGGCGCTCCACGGCCGCGGTCCGCGCCTGGTTCGAGTCCTTCGGCATCACGCGCGCGACCGCCCCGGTCCGTATCCCGCGCACCCCGGAGGCGGGCGTGCACCGGGGCCGCATCTGCCTTCCGGTACGCCACCGGGGTGTCGTCCTCGGCTATGTCTGGCTGCTGGACTACGACCCCGGCCCGACCGAGCGGCAGCTGGCGGCGGCGATGGAGGTCACCGCCCGCATCGGCGCCCTCCTCGCGGACGAGGCCCAGCACGGCGCCGACCTGACGCGCGAGCTGCGGGCGGTGCTCACGGCGGAGCGCGACTGGCAGCGCGACATGGCCGTCGCGGAGCTGCGCGCGGCCCTCGGCAGCCGGGCGGAGGGCCTCCACACGGTGGTGTGCGTGGTGCCCTGGCCGTCGGCGGACCCGGACGACGCCCCGTCGGTGCGGACGATCCCGGGCGCGACGGCGTTGTGCACCCTGCCGTCGGGGCCGTCGGGGCCGTCGGTCCTGTCCCTGGCACTGCTGCTGCGG
>NZ_JAOCQE010000264.1 GCF_025290915.1 Streptomyces sp. 15-116A
GAGGCGCGGGTGGCCGGGCGGCCCTGGGCGGGGATGCGCACGGGCGGCTCGGTGCGGGCCACCCGCTCGTCGGCGCGGCCGATCAGCCAGTCCCGGCTGGGGACCACGAGCCCCGCGGAGGTGAAGGCGATCTTGCGGAGCTCGGCGTGGCTGCCGGAGTCCTTGCGCCACAGCCCGCTGACGATGTCCACGGCCTCCTCGGGCGTCGCGGCGAACTCCAGGCCCGCGTAGACGGGCGTGCAGGAGTCGAGTCCGAGGTCCTGGGCGGTGAGGCGGCGGCCGAGACGCCGGGTGAACACCTCGGCGATCAGCGCGGGGGTGGTGCCCCGGGGCTGCTGCCCGCGCAGCCAGCGCGTGACGGACGTCTTGTCGTATCTCAGATCGAGCCCGTGTTCGAGACCGAGCTGGTCCACTCGACGGGCGAGTCCCGCGTTGGAGAACCCCGCTTCTGCGATGAGCGCGGCGAGCTGTCGGTTGGGGGTGCGCTGCGCGGGTCGGTCCGTCATCTGCGGTGCGGTCTCCTGCCTTCCGGCGAAACGATGTGCCCGTATTGCCTGTGAGCAGCCCTTATGGCGCCCCGGACGGCGCGAATGTAGCGGAGAGTAAGCACCTCATCGCAGTCTTCGAAGGGCATTCATCCGATCGTGTGAGGATTGGCTCCTGAGGCTGACGGAGGCCGTCCGGTCGCGCGGACGTACAGTGGCGTGGGCGCGTTACGTGCCTTACGACCTTCTAGGGAGGCGCTTGCCGTGAGTGAGTTGCGGTTCGTCCGGATGGGCTTCGGTGCCGAGGCCGTGGACTATCAGGTGGCCTGGGACGAGCAGCGCCGGGTGCACGCGGCGCGGTTCGCCGACGAGGTGCCCGACACCGTGATCCTCCTGGAGCATCCCCCCGTCTACACCGCCGGCCGGCGCACCGAGGAGAGCGAGCGCCCCCTCGACGGCACCCCCGTCATCGACGTGGACCGTGGCGGCAAGATCACCTGGCACGGCCCCGGCCAGCTGGTCGGCTACCCGATCCAGAAGCTGCCCCGCCCGGTGGACGTGGTCGCCCATGTGCGCCGCCTGGAGGACGCGCTGATCCGCACCTGCGCGGAGTTCGGCCTGGAGACCACCCGCGTCGAGGGCCGCAGCGGTGTGTGGGTCCTCGGCGATCCCATCGAGCAGCGCCCGGCGCTCGGCGGGCTCTCCCTCGACTTCGACCCCCGCCTGCACGACGAGGAGTTCGACCCGCGCCTCAACGGCCCGGACTACGCCCCGTCCAACGCCGGCCAGCGCCGCGAGGACCGCAAGATCGCCGCCATCGGCATCCGCGTGGCCAAGGGCGTCACGATGCACGGCTTCGCGCTCAACGTGAACCCCGACAACAAGTGGTTCGACCGCATCATCCCGTGCGGCATCCGCGACGCCGGCGTCACCTCCCTGGCGAACGAGCTGGGCCGCGACATCACGATCGAGGAGGTGCTGCCGGTGGCCGAGCGGCACCTGCGGGACGTACTGGAGAACGCGGAACTGAAGCCGCGGGTCATCGAGAAGACACCGGCATAAACAGACACCGGCATAAACACAGCCGGTCCGGTGTTGGAGTACGGGGCCAGCACTCGCACCAGGCATTCGAAACACCGGGCGTACCCTGAAGGTCGCCGAAGAATCAATCGCTAGGAGCCGGTCGTGTCCGCAGTCGCACCCGACGGACGCAAGATGCTGCGCCTGGAGGTCCGCAACAGCCAGACCCCCATCGAGCGCAAGCCCGAGTGGATCAAGACGCGGGCGAAAATGGGCCCCGAGTACTCGAAGATGCAGAACCTCGTGAAGAGCGAGGGCCTGCACACGGTCTGCCAGGAAGCCGGCTGTCCGAACATCTACGAGTGCTGGGAGGACCGCGAGGCGACCTTCCTCATCGGTGGCGACCAGTGCACCCGGCGCTGCGACTTCTGCCAGATCGACACCGGCAAGCCCGAGGCGCTCGACCGCGACGAGCCCCGCCGCGTCGGTGAGTCCGTGGTCACCATGGACCTGAACTACGCCACCATCACCGGCGTCGCCCGCGACGACCTGGAGGACGGCGGCGCCTGGCTGTACGCCGAGACCGTGCGCCAGATCCACCAGCAGACCGCGAACCGCGAGGCCGGCCGCACCAAGGTCGAGCTGCTCGCCCCCGACTTCAACGCGGTCCCGGAGCAGCTGGAGGAGGTCTTCTCCGCCCGCCCCGAGGTCTTCGCGCACAACGTCGAGACGGTGCCCCGGATCTTCAAGCGGATCCGCCCCGGCTTCCGCTACGACCGCTCCCTGAAGGTCATCACGGCCGCCCGGGACTACGGTCTGGTCACGAAGTCGAACCTGATCCTCGGCATGGGCGAGACCCGCGAGGAGGTCAGCGAGGCGCTGAAGCAGCTGCACGACGCCGGCTGCGAGCTGGTCACCATCACGCAGTACCTGCGCCCCTCCGTCCGGCACCACCCCGTCGAGCGCTGGGTCAAGCCGCACGAGTTCGTGGAGCTGAAGGAGGAGGCCGAGGAGATCGGCTTCTCCGGTGTGATGTCCGGCCCGCTGGTCCGCTCCTCGTACCGCGCCGGCCGCCTGTACCAGATGGCGATCGAGAAGCGGGGGACGTACATCGCGGCCCAGGCCGTGTGAAGTCCCGCACAAGAAATTACCGGCCGGTAATGGCCGAAGAGCGCGGCTCCGACCGTCCTCGCAGCTGAGGGCACCGGTCGGGGCCGCGTCGCTGTTCGCGGGTCTCCCATCCAGGCTTCATGGGTGTTTGACCGGCCGGTCATGCCCTGGTAACACCAATCAGTGACCCTGGAATCACAGCACGTACATCCCGTACACCCCGTGTGTCACCCAGAGCCTCACCGAGGGGGGACCTCCACCATGCAGGCCGCGCCTGTCCGCGCCACCGCCATCCCGTCCTTCACCACCGCGCTGCGGGCCGTGGAGTCGCTGCTCATGAGCAGCGGCCAGCGCACCGCCCGCCGCAACGCCTGGAACTCCGTGCTGGAGGACCGCCGTCGCGCCAAGGACCGGGTCGAGGTGCAGCGTGTCCTCGAGCAGTCCCTGTCCGCCCGCCGCTGAGTCCACCGGCGGAGCCACGTAGACTTCGTGGCATGGCGAGGAAGGAAACTGCAGCGGACGCTGCGAACCCCGGGCGACTGAAGCAGATCGCCCTGACCTACAAGATGACCCGCAGGGCCGACAAGAAGATCGGTCTTGTACTCGCGGCTGTCGGAATCGTCACCTTCGGTGTCTTCCTCGCGATCGGTTTCTTGATCGGTCACCCCATTTATCTCGGCATCCTGGGCCTCCTGCTCGCCTTCCTCGCGACGGCGATCGTGTTCGGGCGCCGGGCCGAGCGAGCGGCCTTCGGCCAGATGGAGGGACAGCCGGGCGCCGCCGCGGCCGTGCTCGACAACATCGGGCGGGGCTGGACCACCACCCCCGCCGTGGCGATGAACCGCAACCAGGACGTGGTGCACCGCGCGGTCGGCAAGGCCGGCATCGTGCTGGTCGCCGAGGGCAACCCGAACCGGGTCAAGAGCCTGCTCGCCGCCGAGAAGAAGCGGATGAACCGCATCGTCGCCGACGTCCCGGTGCACGACCTGATCGTGGGCACGGGCGAGGGCCAGGTCGAGCTGAAGAAGCTGCGCACCACCATGGTCAAGCTGCCCCGCGTGCTCACCGGCCCCCAGGTCACCGCGACCAACGACCGGCTGCGCGCCCTGGGCGACCTGATGAGCAACATGCCGCTGCCCAAGGGGCCGATGCCGAAGGGCATGAAGCTGCCGAAGGGCGGCGGACCGAAGGCCCGCTGAGGTCCCGTCCATGTGAGTGGTCCCGTACATATGTGAAGTGGGGGCGCCCGGAGATCTCCGGGCGCCCCCACTCACGTATGCGCACTGTCAGATCCGCACCTCGACCGTGCCCGCCAGCCGGTCGTGCAGGCCGCGGCCGTCGCGGTCCCAGATCAGGGCCGGGATCGCCAGGCACAGCAGCACCGAGCGCAGCAGGGCGCGGCCCGGGTGGACCTGGCCGGTGGCGAGGTTCACCACCCGCAGGCCGAAGAGGCGCTTGCCGGGGGTGAAGCCGAGCGTGCCGACGGTGAGGATGCTCAGCACCAGGAAGATCAGCAGCGCCCAGTTGCTCGTCGCCTGCCCGTAGCCCTCGGTGATCAGACCGTATGCGATCAAGACGCACAGGGACCAGTCCACCGCCAGCGCGCCGAGCCTGCGGCCCGGCCGGGCGATCGACCCCGGACCCTCCTCGGGCAGCCCCAGCTGCTCGCCCCGGTAACCCAACTCGGCACCGGCGTCCTCCATGGCCGCGCGGGGGCCGGAGAGCCATGATCCGATTGCTTGCCTGTTGTCCACCCGTCCACGGTACTGCGCCCGGATATGACCGGGGGACGCCGGGGTGCGTCGGGGCTACCGTGGGAGGTGGGCCGGTTAACTTGTGCGAAACAAATGGGTCACGCCCGAGAAATCACCCGTCCCTAGGGTCGAGCACAGCGTGTGCCACCCGCACTGGCCGCACGAACGATCTACCACCCCGGCGGGACGGTCGGGAGTAGGAGGAGCTGGATGTTCCAGAACGCCGACGAGGCCAAGAAGTTCATCGCGGACGAGGACGTCAAGTTCATCGACGTCCGCTTCTGCGACCTCCCGGGCGTGATGCAGCACTTCACGGTGCCTGTAGAGGCGTTCGACCCCGACGAGGAGCTGGCCTTCGACGGATCCTCGATCCGTGGCTTCCAGGCCATCCACGAGTCGGACATGGCGCTGCGCGCGGACCTCTCGACCGCCCGGGTCGACCCGTTCCGCCGCGACAAGACGCTGAACGTCAACTTCTTCATCCACGACCCGATCACGGGCGAGCAGTACTCCCGTGACCCGCGCAACGTGGCGAAGAAGGCCGAGGCCTACCTCGCCTCCACCGGCATCGCCGACACCGCGTACTTCGGCCCCGAGGCCGAGTTCTACGTGTTCGACAGCGTGCGCTTCAAGACGTCCGAGAACGAGTCCTTCTACCACATCGACTCCGAGGCGGGCGCCTGGAACACCGGTGCGCTGGAGGACAACCGCGGCTACAAGGTCCGCTACAAGGGCGGCTACTTCCCGGTCCCGCCGGTCGACCACTTCGCCGACCTGCGCGCCGAGATCTCCCTGGAGCTGGACCGGGCCGGCCTGAAGGTCGAGCGCCAGCACCACGAGGTGGGCACCGCCGGCCAGGCCGAGATCAACTACAAGTTCAACACGCTGCTCGCCGCCGCCGACGACCTCCAGCTCTTCAAGTACATCGTGAAGAACGTCGCCTGGCGCAACGGCAAGACCGCGACCTTCATGCCGAAGCCGATCTTCGGTGACAACGGCTCCGGCATGCACGTCCACCAGTCGCTGTGGAGCAACGGCGACCCGCTGTTCTACGACGAGCAGGGCTACGCCGGCCTGTCGGACACCGCCCGCTACTACATCGGCGGCATCCTCAAGCACGCCCCGTCGCTGCTGGCCTTCACCAATCCGACGGTGAACTCGTACCACCGCCTGGTGCCGGGCTTCGAGGCGCCGGTGAACCTGGTGTACTCGCAGCGCAACCGCTCCGCCGCGATGCGTATCCCGATCACGGGCTCCAACCCGAAGGCCAAGCGCGTCGAGTTCCGCGCGCCCGACTCCTCCGGCAACCCGTACCTGGCCTTCTCGGCGCTGCTGCTCGCGGGCCTGGACGGCATCAAGAACAAGATCGAGCCGGCCGAGCCGATCGACAAGGACCTCTACGAGCTGGCTCCCGAGGAGCACGCGAACGTCCCGCAGGTCCCGACCTCCCTCGGCGCCGTCCTCGACCGCCTCGAGGCCGACCACGAGTTCCTCCTCCAGGGCGACGTCTTCACGTCCGACCTGATCGAGACGTGGATCGACTACAAGCGCACCAACGAGATCGCCCCGCTCCAGCTCCGCCCGCACCCGCACGAGTTCGAGCTGTACTTCGACGTGTGATCCGCACCGGATCCGAGTGATCCTTGCACGGCGCCTGCGCCTCCCGGTCCCCGGGAGGCGCAGGCGCCGTGTTCTGTGTCCCGACTCAGGCGTACCGCTCGAAGAGAGCCTGGAGGTAGTCCTCGAGCCGTCGCGCCAGAACGCCGGGCGTCAGGTCGTCGCGCCCCAGCTCACGCCAGGGGACGGCGACCTTCTCGGCGTCCGGGGCGAAGGCCAGCGCGTCCAGCAGCCGCCAGTGGAGGTGGGCGGCGGGGTCGTCGGCCAGGGTGCCGCCCGCGGCGGTGTAGCGGTCGGCGAAGCGCATGCCCGCGGGGACGCCGTGCAGCAGGGCGAGGGCCGTCGAGCAGTGCGCCACGTCCAGGTCGGCCGGTCCCCAGGAGGTCTCCACCCAGTCGACGACACCGCTGATCCGAAGGTCCGCCCCGGTGCCTGTGAACAGGACGTTCCCGGGATGGAAGTCCCGGTGCAGGAAGCAGCCGCGATGCTCCGGGGGATCGCGCCGGATGACATCGACCGCCCGCTGCCACAGACCGGCCCGCCCGGTCGCCGCGGGCGGGCTCACCCGCTCGGGAGAAGTCCAGGCCTGGTAGGTGCGCGGTCGCTGCCGTGCGGTGACCGGCAGCCGGTGGATGCGCACCAGCTGCCGGGCCAGCAGGTCGGCTCGGTCCCCGGCGCCCCGATCGTCCAGGCGCACGGTCCCCGGCAGCAGGGACATCAGCAGCGAGGGGTGGTCGCAGTACCGTGCGGTCGCGTCCACGGCGATGAGCGTGGCGGCGGGCACGTCCGTGTCACCGAGCAGGCGCAGGATGCCTGCCTCACGGGTCAGCAGGCCCTCCGCGTGACGGACGTAGAAGGGCTTGACGAACGAGCGCAGGACCAGGGAGCGCCGGCCGCCGGGACCGCGCACGTCCAGCCGGCGCATCTCCGATGTCCAGCCTCCACGAAGCCGCACGACATCGTCGATGCGCTCGGACTCGGCCAGCCCCTTCTCCACCCAGGAGCGCGTGGCCCCCCAGCCCTGACCGTCAAGATTCATGCAGTGTCCCCGAGTCGTCTGGTGCCGGGCGCCACGTCGTATGTCCGGAAGCCGCTTCCCCCGGCGCGCGCGGCGCGGGATCATAGATTCTGACACTGCTGTTCGAGGAAGGTCACGGGGATGTCCGAGAAGGACGACGAGAAGCGGGAGTTCGACCTGAAGTGGGCGGACGGGGCCGAGCACAAGGAGCCCTCGGCCCGGGCCCGCATGCTCGCCGCGCGCTGGAAGGACAATCCGCCCGGGCCGGTGCCGTTCCGTGCCGACCCGGAGCACACGTCGTCCGGCCGCCGCTCGTCGTGGATCTCGACGGCGGTCGTCCTCGGCTGCGTCGCAGCGGTGATCGTGCTCCTGGGCTACATCAACTTCCGGCCGTACTGACACCGTAGGGGTCACGGGCGGGTGGTTCCGCCCGTGACCTGGTGCTCAGCGGTTGTAGCGCATGAACGCGCGGACCATGTGGCACGTCGTGTCCGACGGCGGGTGTACGCCGATCAGTTCCGCCGTGCTGCGTATCGTCTCGTTGCGGGCCTGGTCGGGCTGGTAGACGCCGGAGTCGAGCAGGGCGATGGCCAGGCGCATCGCCTTCAGGCGGCGGTTGTGCGTGATGTACCACTCGCGGGGGCGGCCCGGCGGAAGCGGCCGCTTCTCCACGGGCGCGCACGGCATCTCGAGCAGGACGGGACGCTTCGCGGTGGACTGGGTGGGCAGGGGCTTCGGCTTGAGTGCGGCAGCGGGCACAGGCATCCTCCTGTCGCGGTGAGGGCGGCCGGCCGGAGACCTCGGCGACTCCGGCGCCCACCCTCGAACACTTCCTCAATTCTACTGCCCGGCACTGACAATCGGGCAGTCCGCACAGTCGTCAAAATGCCTGTTGAACAGGGAATTTGGTGCTGTGTCAGGTCGGGCGGGTGAGGAGTGTGGGGCGTGGTGAGAAATCGAACAAGGGGGGCTCCCTCAGGTCGGCTCAGACCGTTCACGCCGCTCGCGGCACCGTCGGTACCGGGTCCGCGGCGTGCATCGAACCCGCCGCCCCCAGGTCCGTCAGAATCGCCTCCGACGCCCGGTGGGCCGAGTGCAGCGCACCCTGGACCGTGCTGGTGTCCCGGTGGTCGCCGCACACGTACAGGCCCGCCAGCAGGCGTACCGGCCGGCGCAGATCGTGCGGTGGCCGCATCATCGGCACGGCCTCGGCGGTGTGATGGACGGCCAGGGTCTCCCAGCGGGCGGTGGACGTGCCGTAGAGCCGGGCCAGATGGAGGCGTACGGCGGTGTCGAGCTGGGGCGTGGGCCGGCCCAGCACCGTGGAGGAGATCAGCGCGCGCCCGGCGGGGGCGCGGGACGGGTCGACGCGGCTGGCCACCGTGGTGTGGGCGACCGGGCCGCCCCTGTCGGCGTCCAGGAGCAGCGCGGCACCGGTGCCCGGCGGCTCGTCGGCGGTGTGGTGCACCACCGTCACCGGGTGGGAGTCCGGCACGCGAAGACCGGGCAGCAGCTCGGCCGCGGCGCGCGCGTCCGTCGCGATCAGCACCGCACGGCAGCGGAACTCGCCGTGCTCCGCCGTGGTCACCGAGGTCGTCGAGACGGAGGTGACCCGCACCCCGGTGTGCACCGTGCCCGGCGGCAGGCTCCGGGCCAGCAGCTCCGGCAGTGCCTCGGCGCCGCCTTCCGGCAGGCACAGCCGCCCGCCCGCGAAGGCGCGCAGCGCCAGGTCCGCGCAGCGGCTGGAGGTGGTCAGGTCCGGGTCGCACAGCAGCGCGGCGAGCAGTGGACGCAGAAAACCGTCGATGGTCCGGGCTGGCAGGCCCCGCGCGACCAGCGCCTCGGCGGCGGTCGACTCCGGCCGGGCAAGCAGCCGTTCCACCGGCGTGCCCGCCAGCTTCGTGAACGCGGCGCCCAGGCGGGCCTGGTCGACGGCCGTGCCCAGCGGCGCACCGGTCCGGCTCCGCGGCAGGGACACCTGC
>NZ_JAOCQE010000265.1 GCF_025290915.1 Streptomyces sp. 15-116A
AGGCCCCCGCCCTCGCCCCGCCGCCCGCCACGCCCCGCCCCCTGCCGCCCGGTCCGCTGGGTGTCCGGCTGGAAGGGGTGCGGTTCGACTACGGCGGACAGCCCGTGCTGGACGGCGTCGACCTGACCGTCCCCCCGGGGCAGACACTCGCTCTGGTCGGCGTCTCGGGCGCCGGCAAGTCGACCTGCGCGCACCTGCTGGCCCGGTTCTGGGACCCCTCCGAGGGAGCGGTCCAGCTGGTGTCCGCCCACGGCGAGCCCGTGGACGTCCGGGACGTGAGCGATGCCGAACTGCGGCGCGCGGTCGTCCTCGTGGGACAGGAGACACCCCTCTTCCACGGCACGCTCGCCGAGAACCTGCGGCTCGCCGCACCCGAAGCGGACGACGACCTGCTCGCCGCTACGGCTCGCCGGTGCGGCGTCGACCGGATCGCCGCGATGGACACCCTTGTCGGGGAGCGCGGCGCGACGCTCTCGGGAGGCCAGCGGGCTCGTATCGCCCTCGCCCGCGCGCTGCTGGCCGGCCCGCGGGTCCTCGTCCTCGACGAGTCCACCGCCCACCTGGACAACACCGGCGACGCCCAACTCGCCGCTGCGCTGCGGGAGGAGGGCCGCACCACGATCGTCATCGCCCACCGGCCGGCCACCATCCGCCGTGCCGACCGCATCGCCGTCCTCGAGAAGGGCCGCATCACGGAAGAGGGAACCTGGGAGGACCTCACCGGCGACCCCGGTAGCGCACTCAACCGCGTACTCACCACTCCCTCCTGAGCAAGGGGCGCCCCACCCGGCCTCAGGAGCGGGAGCCGACGAGGGCCGGCAGCCCTGGAAGGCAAGCGCGACACCTCTCGCATACCGCATGAGGGGGGCGCCCAGGCCGCGGAAGCGGGCATGCGTCCCGGCCCGCCCGCCCGCCTTCGCCGCCGGAGGCGGTGCGGCCGCCAGGCCCTGTCTCGTGCCCCCGTGCGTCAGCGGCCGGGTGTGAGGCGCCGTTCGGCGTGCGGCCCGGGCGAGTCCTGCGCGGGCGCGGTGACGCGACAGCGGTCGCAGACGCCGGTCAGTTCCACGATGTGCTCGACATCGGTGAATCCCGTGCTCTCGGCCACGTACTCCGCCCAGCGTTCCACCGCCTCCGCCTCCACCGCTGTGCTGAAGCCGCAGTCGCGGCAGACGAGGTAGTGGCGGTGCCCGTCGGTGGGCCGGGTGCGGTAGAGCCGTTGCCCGGTCCTCTCCCGCACCACGTCGACCTGTCCGGCGCGTTCCAGGGCGCTGAGCGTCCGGTACACCGTGGTCAAGCCGATGGTGATGCCGTCGGCTTCGAGCGCCTCGTGCAGTTCCTGGGCGGACGTGAAGCCGGCGCGCTCGTGCAGGGCACGCAGAATGGCTTTCCGCTGCCGCGTCGGGCGCCAGTGCGTCGAGGACTGTGCTGCCGTTGCCGATGCGTCGCGCAGGACGCCCACCTCCCACGGGGCGGGGTCAGTCGTATTCAGGGCGAGTGCGGTGGGTTCCGTGACCGGTCGTGATGTCAGGGAAGGCGCAGGAGGTTGAGCCGGTAGCCCTCGGCGTGGGGGAGCCGCTGCGCGGCGAGCACGGACAGCATCTCCTGGTAAGGAACCGGGAGTTCCGCGGCCAGGGGTCCGGGAAGGGTGGTGAGCGTGTGCGACGCCAGTACCCGCGTGCCCGGCCGCCAGTCGGCCAGTCGGGCCGGGTCGGGGCAGTACCAGTGCATGCGGGCGTCGACCTTGCTGAGGGCGTCGTGCTGTTCCTGGGTGTCGAAGAAGCCGGGGCCGGCGGTGTCGAGGGCCAGCAGCGAGCCCGGGAAGCGCTCGGAGAGAAGACCGACCACTCGGCGGACCTCCGGTTCGTGCAGGTAGGGCAGCACGGCTTCGGCGACGAACAGATACGGCCCGGCGGCCGGCGAGGCCACCTCCGCGGCCCATGCCTCGTCCGTCACCGAGGCCGCGATCATGGTCCGTCGTGGAGTGTCCGCGAAGAAGTTCCGGCGCAGGGCGATCACGTCGGGCAGATCGATCTCGAACCACCTCGCGCGGCCGTTGTCGAGGCGTTCGTGGCGTGTGTTCAGGCCGGTGCCGATCTCGACCACGGTGCCGTCGGGGTGTTCGGACAGGAAGTCCGCCACCCACCGGTCGAACAGGCGGGTGCGCAGCAGTGCCCCGGTGAGGCTGGGCAGGCCGTCGAAGCGCGCGAAGTCGTAGTCGAGCGCGGCGACGATCTCCTCGGCACGGGCGTCACGCAGCAGGGGGAACTGCTTGCGGTTCTCCACCGCGCGCGCGTACAGCGGAATCAGGAGCGTTTCCTGAACCACACCCAGATGCGGCTTTTCCCGGTTCATCAGGGGCCTCCCTGTCGCAGTCGGTGTACCGGGCCGGACGGTGCCGTGGCTGCGACCACCGTCCGGCCCGGAGTCTCAGTGCCCCGGCACGGTGGTGAGGGGGTCGTGCTCGTGCGCGCAGTTCTCGTCGAAGCCGTAGGTGTCCCAGGCGGGGAAGGGGTCGTCGGCGGGCGGAGCCTCACCCTCCCGCATGAGACAGCCGGCCAGAGCCGCCCGCAGGGACTCCGCGTTCAAGTGGGTTCCGATGAAGACGAGTTCCTGGGCGTGCGGGCTGTCGGTGTCACGCGCGGCGGAGGGTTCGAAGCGTGCCACCGAGCCCGCCTGGGACCACAGTCCCGTGACGTGGGGGCGGCTGGCCAGCGTGAAGAAGCCCTTGGACCGCAGGACCTGCCCGTGCGCTCCGCTGTCCAGCGTCTCCGTCACGAACGTCCACAGCCGCCCGGGATGGAAGGGCGCCGCGGAGCGGAAGACGGTCGAGGAGATGCCGTACTCCTCCGTCTCGGGCACGTGATCGCCGTTGAGTTCCCTGACCCAGCCCGGTGCCTGCTGCGCTCGGTCCAGGTCGAAGCGGCCTGTCCCCAGGAGTTCACCGACCGGTACGCGGCCCCGCACGGCCGGCACGACGCGGGCGGCGGGATTGAGGCGGGCCAGGGTGGCCCGGAGCCGGTCGGCTGATTCGGCGTCGACGAGGTCGAGCTTGTTGAGGACGATGACGTCGGCGAACTCGATCTGGTCCATCAGCAGGTCGCTGACCGTGCGTTCGTCGTCCTCGTACTGGTCCAGGCCCCGTTCGGCCAGTTCGTCGCCGCCGGCCAGCTCGGGCAGGAAGTTGGCGGCGTCCACGACCGTGACCATCGTGTCCAGGCGGGCCAGGTCGCCGAGGGTGGCGCCGTCGTCGCGGGCGAAGGCGAAGGTGGCGGCCACCGGCATGGGCTCGGAGATGCCGGAGGACTCGATGAGGAGGTAGTCGAAGCGCCCCTCGCGCGCCAGCCGGTCCACTTCTTCCAGCAGGTCGTCGCGCAGGGTGCAGCAGATGCATCCGTTGGTCATCTCGACCAGGCGTTCCTCGGTGCGCGACAGTGCCGCTTCGCCGCCGCGCACCAAGGCAGCGTCGATGTTGACCTCGCTCATGTCGTTGACGATGACGGCGACGCGCAGGCCCTCACGGTTGCCGAGGACGTGGTTGAGCAGGGTGGTCTTGCCGGCGCCGAGGAAGCCCGACAGGACGGTGACGGGCAGGCGCGGCGAGGGGGCGTGCGTCATGCGGTGTCAGTCCTCGGGGCGGAGCAGGCCGCGCTCGTACGCCCTGGCCAGCCGCTGCGGGACGCGGTACGGAACCCCGTCCACCGTGACCGTCACCAACTGAGGCGTCGTGGCCTTCCATTGGGCGCGGCGGTGCCGGGTGTTGCTGCGCGACATCTTCCGTTTGGGCACGGCCATGAGGACCTCCGGTGTGTTCGGTGAGCGCAGCAGACGATACATGAAAATGGATTTCATTACGACTGTCGGGGCCGGCCCCTCGGCTCTGCAAGCCGCGGCCGTCGCCGCCCGCTCCGGTGGAAGGGCCGGGCGGGCAGGGGGACAATGCATGTGAAACGGTTTCGGTTCCGTCGGCGGAAGGCCGCTCATGCTGCTGTGCGGCTGCGGTGCCGCGGAGACGTCTTCCGCCGCCCGCGAGGCCCCCACGTCGGGCACCGTTCCGGTGGTGGCCTCGACCAATGTGTACGGTGACGTCGTCGAGCGCATCGGCGGGGACCGGGTGGAGGTCGTCTCGATCATCAGCGATCCCGCCCAGGACCCCCACAAGTACGAGGCGGAGACGCGCAACCAGCTGGAGCTGTCCCGGGCGGAGATCGTCGTCGAGAACGGCGGCGGTTACGACGACTTCATCGGCGAGATGCTGCGCGGCGCGAACAACCCCTCGGCCGAGGTCATCACCGCCGTGGAGGTGTCCGGCAAGGTCACGGACGGCGCCGGTGAGATCAACGAGCATGTCTGGTACGACATGCCCACCATGAGCCGGCTGGCCGATCGTGTCGCCGACGCCCTCGCGAAGGCCGCCCCGGCGGACGCAGACGCCTTCCGTGAGAACGCCACCGAGTTCCAGGAGGACCTGGAGACCGTCCAGGCCACGCAGGCGCGGATCAGCAAGGACCACGAGGGCACCGCCGTCGCCGTCACCGAACCGGTCCCGCTGTACATGGTCGAGGCATGCGGGCTGCGGAACGCGACGCCGCCGGACTTCAGCGAGGCCGTCGAGGAGGGCGACGAGGTCTCCGCGCGGGTCCTGCGGGAGATGCTCGGGGGGTGAAGAAGAGCACGTCAAGGGCGCTGAGGCGGTGCAGCGGGTCAAGCGGTGGCTTGAAGGCACCATGCGTGTGTCGCAGTCCTACCAACATCGATGGTGCGTGGGCGCGGAAGCTCACCTTGCGATGGCCGAACGGGAACGAGAGGCCCTTCTCGTACGACCTCGGCGGGACGATGCGGGGCGGCGAGTGGGACGGCCAGATGTTCTGCGCCGAGGTGAAGTGGCGCAAGAACGCGAGCGACCAGGGCCCCGCTTACAAGAGCTTCCTCGCCAAGCCTCTCCACCGAGAGCATCGACGCCGGCTATCCCGATGACACGATCGACCTGCCGGCCACATCAGACGACTGGACCGGTCGGCAGTCGATGGAGGACGCCCGCTACCGCCACCACGACTGCATCCGAGCTCACGGCACCGACCTGCCCGAGGCCGCCGACTAAACCTGGGACGGCTGACCGACCCGGAACCGCCGCCCCGGTTTCCGTGAGCCGGGGCGGCCGGTGCGGTATCCCGGCCGCGGCGCTCTCGCCGGTCATGGCCGCACAGCTGTCACTCAGCGAGTAAGGGGCCAGTGGGACCTCACCCATGG
The DNA here is from genome assembly GCF_025290915.1 of Streptomyces sp. 15-116A. Taxonomy (GTDB): domain Bacteria; phylum Actinomycetota; class Actinomycetes; order Streptomycetales; family Streptomycetaceae; genus Streptomyces. Next base: position 5,248 of record NZ_JAOCQE010000265.1, read on the forward strand.
CCCACCCGGCCCTCACGGCCGTCGCGCGCAAGCCGGTTGTATGGAACCGGCGGAAAGGACCACCAACAGACGCGGGGCAGCAGCCGTCATCTGCTCACCGCGCAATCAGGATCCGCGAGAAGCGGATGGTCCTCTCCGCCTCTCTTTCTGCCCGGGTACCTCCCCGGAGGCCACTTTGCGGCCAGCCCGGGGTCCCCGTCAGGCCCGGTCAGCGGTTCGTCCCGGATGGTCGCTCGGGTCCGGACGCAGTAGCCGCCAAGGCCGCCGGCTCTTGCCGCAGGATTCGTGACCCAAAGGACGGACCCGGCGGGGAATTTCGCGCCGTGCGCCGCGAGGCGACTCGTACCTGGCGTCGGACCGCAGGGACGCGGTCGGTGAGGAAGGCGGGGCGCCGGCATGTCACGCGAACAGGTGGGGCCTGTCGGTCCCTGTGCGGGACCTGCGGCCCCTGCACGGCGACCGCCTGCGTCATGAGCATGGAATCGGAGCCCCGATTCAGGAGGTGGACAACATGTCCCGCAACGTCATCGTGGGCCTCGACGGCTCGCCCGAGAGCCGGGCCGCCGCGGAGTGGGCGGCCCGCGAGGCAAAGCTGCGCGGCCTGCCGTTGAAGATCGTGCACGTCTGGGAGCCCGTCCCCGAGCCGATGGCACAGGCCCCGCTCCTCGGCGCCGAGACGCAGCAGCACTGGACCGAGCGAAGCGAGATGGGGGTCCCCCCGGCCGAAGGCTGGGGGAGGGTTCCCCGCGAGGCGGCCGAGGGTCTCAGGCTGCGGCACCCCGGCGTGACGGTGACCACGGAGCAGATCAGCGGCAGGCCCGCCGATGTTCTCACCCAGGCTGCGAAGGACGCCGATGTGCTCGTCCTGGGCTCTCGCGGACTGAGCGGTATCGGCGGGTTCATGGTCGGTTCCGTCGGCCTGTCCGTCGTCGCGCACGTTGAACGGCCCGTGATCCTGGTCCGGGCCGGTGAGCAGGCCGCCGACGAGCACGAGCCTGACCCGGCGGGCATCCCGTCGGCTGCCACGCGGTACGGGCCCGTCCTCCTCGGCCTCGACACCGACAATCCCGACGATTCCGTCATCGAGTTCGCCTTCGAGGCGGCCGCCCGCCGCGAAACCGCCCTGCGGGCCGTGCGCGGCTGGAACCTGCCGCCGTACTACATCTACGGCCCGTCCGCCGACCTCGGCCTGCACGACGAGATCGCCCGGCACAAGGCCGCCGAACTCACCGAGGCTCTGCGTCCCTGGCGGCAGAAGTACCCGGACGTCGAGGTCGTCGAGGAGTCCCGTTCGGGGAGCCCGTCGATCGACCTGGTCGACGCGGCCCGTGAGGTCTCTCTGGTCGTCGTCGGCCGCCGCATCCGGCGCAGTCCGTTCGGCGCCCACATCGGACCGGTCGCTCACGCGGTCCTGCACCACGCCACCGCCCCCGTCGCGGTCGTTGCCCACAACTGACCTATAAGCAGAAGGAGTTGACATCATGAAGGCGGCGGTCGTCCGAGCCTTCGGCGAGCCCCTGGTGATCGAGGAGCGCCCCGACCCCGAGCCCGGCCCCGGCCAGGTCCGTATCCGGGTCGAGGCCTCCGGGCTGTGCCACACCGACATCCACGCCGCCCACGGCGACTGGCCCGTCAAGCCCAACCCGCCGTTCGTGCCGGGCCACGAGGGCGTCGGCCTGGTCGAAAAGCTCGGCGACGGTGTCACCCACCTGTCCGTCGGGCAGCGGGTCGCCGTGCCCTGGCAGGGCAAGGCGTGCGGGCGGTGCGAGCACTGCCTGTCCGGCTGGGAGACGCTGTGCGAGCAGCAGATCAACACCGGGTATGGCTGCGACGGCGGGTACGCCGAGAAGATGCTGGCCTGGGCGGACTTCGCCCAGCCGGTGCCGCAGGGCGTCACCGCCGTGGACGCCGCCCCGTTGACCTGCGCGGGCGTGACCACGTACAAGGCCCTCAAGGTCGCCGACGTCAAGCCCACCCAGCTGGTGGCGATCTCCGGCATCGGCGGACTCGGCCACCTGGCCGTGCAGTACGCGAAGATCGCCGGAGCCACCGTCGCCGTCATCGACGTCACCGACGAGAAGCTCGAACTCGCCGCCGAACTGGGCGCCGACCTCGTCCTCGACGCCCGCAAGCACGATGTGGGCGAAGCGCTGAAGCGGCACGGCGGCGCGCACGCTGCCATCGCCCTCGCGGTGAACGAGGGTGCCTTCGCAGCGGTCAACTCCGGGCTGCGGCGCGGCGGCAAGCTCGTCATGGTCGCCCTGCCCGCGCACGGCACCGTCCAGGTCCCGATCTTCGACACCGTCCTGAACGGGACGAGCGTGATCGGTTCGATCGTCGGCACCCGGCAGGACCTCACCGAGGTCTTCCAACTGCACGCGGCCGGCCGTACGAAGGTCATCTGCGAGACCCGCCCGCTCGCCTCCGTCAACGAGTCGATCGACGAGGTGCTGCGCGGCGAGGTCAAGGCCCGGATCGTGTTCGACCTCGGTGCGGGACGGTGAGGGCGGTGGACCTGCCGATCGTCGTCGGCGTGGACGGCTCCGAGCCCAGCCTGCGGGCCGTCGACTGGGCGTCCGACGAGGCCGCTCTGCGGGGGTTGCCGTTGCGCCTGGTGTACGCCTCGCTGTGGCAGCGGCGAAGGCAAGGCGCTCGCCGCAGAGCTCGGCAAGCCGTCAGAGAAGGTCCGGGCCGCCGACATCATGGAGATCGCCGCCCGGCGGGCGCGGGAACGTCGCCCGGAGGTGGAGGTGTCCGCCGAGGTCGTGGCCGAGGAGCCTGAGTACGTGCTGCTGCGGGAGGGACGGCACGCCGCCGCGGTCGTGGTGGGAACCCGTGGCCGTAGCGGCCTCGCCGAGGCGCTGCTGGGCTCCGTCAGCCTGGCTGTGGCCGCCCACGCGCACTGCCCGGTGATCGTGGTGCGCGGCAGCCATGACAACCGGGCAGAGCCCGGGACCCACGGCCGCATCGTTCTGGGTGTCGGGGAGGAGGCGAAGGACTCGGCTGCCGTGCGCTTCGCCTACGAGGAGGCGCGGCGGCGCGGGGTTCCCCTGGACGCCGTACGGGCCTGGCGGTGCCCCGCCCACGAGACCACCGGCCGCGGTGAAGGAGCAGAACGGCGCCGCGATGTCGCTGGGCCGCACCTCCACCTTCCTCGACGTCTACCTCCAGCGCGATCTGGACGAGGGGCTCATCGATGAGACCCGCGCCCAGGAGCTGATCGACGACTTCGTGATCAAGCTGCGGATCGTACGGTTCCTGCGCACCCCCGAGTACGACACCCTGTTCTCCGGTGACCCGACCTGGGTGACCGAGTCCATCGGCGGTATCGGCACCGACGACCGGCCGCTCGTCACCCGCACCTCCTTCCGCTTCCTGCAGACTCTCTACAACCTGGGCCCGGCCCCCGAGCCCAACCTGACCGTGCTGTGGTCGCCCCGACTGCCGTCCCGCTTCAAGGAGTTCTGC
>NZ_JAOCQE010000266.1 GCF_025290915.1 Streptomyces sp. 15-116A
GTCTCGCCGCAGGCGCGCGGCGAGTCGCTCACGGTGGAGGAGTTCGCCCGTATCGCCGAGCACGCCCCGAACAAGGAGTCCGGTCAGCAGTGAGCGTCACCGTCCGCGTCCCCGCCAAGGTCAACGTCCAGCTCGCGGTCGGCGCCGCCCGCCCCGACGGCTTCCACGACCTGGCCAATGTCTTCCTCGCGGTCGGCCTGTACGACGAGGTCACGGTCACCGAGTCCGACGAGCTGCGCGTGACCTGCGCGGGCGCGGACGCCGGGCAGGTCCCCCTGGACCGCACGAACCTGGCCGCCCGCGCGGCCCTCGCCCTCGCCGAGCGGTACGGCCGTGAGGCACGCGTCCACCTCCACATCGCCAAGGACATCCCCGTCGCCGGGGGTATGGCGGGCGGCAGCGCGGACGGGGCGGCGGCGCTGCTGGCGTGCGACGCGCTGTGGGGGACCGGTGCGTCGAGGGAGGAGCTGCTGGAGATCTGCGCCGAGCTGGGCAGCGACGTGCCGTTCAGCCTGGTCGGCGGGGCGGCGCTCGGCACCGGACGGGGCGAGAAGCTGACGGAGCTGGAGGTCGGCGGGACCTTCCACTGGGTGTTCGCGCTGGCCGGACGGGGGTTGTCGACCCCGGCGGTGTTCCGCGAGTTCGACCGGCTGGGAGAGGGACGGGACATTCCTGAGCCGGTGGCTTCGCAGCCGCTGATCGACGCACTGGCCAAGGGGGACGCCGACGCGCTGGCCGCCGCCGTCTCCAACGACCTCCAGCCGGCCGCGCTCTCCCTCTTCCCCGAGCTGGCCGACACCCTGGCGGCGGGCCGCGCGGCGGGCGCACTGGCGGCGCTGGTCTCGGGCTCCGGCCCGACCACGGCGTTCCTCGCCCGCGACGCCGAGTCGGCGACCGCCGTCGCCCAGATCCTGCACGCCTCCGGCACGTGCCGCGCGGTGCGCGTGGCGGCGGGGCCGGTGCCGGGGGCGATGGTCGTCTGAGAGCTCGGTTCAGAGCTCCTCGATCGCGGTCAGGTCGACGTCGATGGCGTAGGGCTTGTCGACCTTGATCCGATCGCGGTGCATGCCCGTGTGTACGTACGCGCGGGTGATCGGGTCGAGCTCGTACACATGGACGAGCGGCTTCCGGCCGGTCCCATCGCGCTCGACCCGCCAGAAATGTGGGATGCCGGCCCTTCCGTACTTGTACGGCTTGGTCGTTCGGTCCCGGGACTCCGAGTCCGGTGACACGACCTCGATGGCGAGGTGGACATCCAGCGGCTCACAGCTCAGCTGATCTCGTCCGACGTGGGCACTGATCACGGTCACATCCGGTGCGGGAGCGTTGGAGCGGTCGAGGATCACGGGAATCTCCCGGCGGACCCTGAACTCCTTGGGGAGGGTGGAGCGCAGCCCGTGAACGAGAAGGTCCACTGTGTCGACGTGGAAGGCAGACAGCGGACTCGTGAAGACGAGGCTCGCGTCGATCAGCTCCACACGCCGCGACAGGTCCCGCGATGCCTGCATGTCGTCGAAGGTGAAGCCGTTGTGCGGCGGCACGGGCCAGTGAACGTCGGTCTCTCCCATGGACGGGATCCTGCTGCCCACCCACCACGGTAGCCGCCCGTTCCCGATCACGTCCTCACAAAGAGTGACCGCACCCTCGCGCCCCGGGCGCCGTCCGGAACCCGCCCCGCAGGGCCTACGCTGGAAAGCTGATCGATCCCCCCTGGCAGGAGAGAAATGGCCGTCAACCTCGTCAATGTCGAGAACGTCAGCAAGGTGTACGGCACCCGTGCCCTGCTCGACGGTGTGTCCCTCGGCGTTTCCGAAGGGGATCGGATCGGGGTCGTCGGGCGGAACGGGGACGGGAAGACCACCCTCATCCGGATGCTGGCCAAGCTGGAGGAGGCCGACACCGGGCGGGTGACACACTCCGGCGGGCTGCGGCTGGGCGTGCTCACGCAGCACGACTCGCTCGACCCCGAGGCCACCGTCCGGCACGAGGTCATCGGGGACATGGCCGACCACGAGTGGGCGGGCAACGCCAAGGTCAGGGACGTACTGACCGGGCTGTTCGGCGGGCTCGACCTGCCCGGGTTCCCCAAGGGGCTCGACACCGTGATCGGGCCGCTGTCCGGTGGTGAGCGACGGCGGATCGCGCTGGCCAAGCTGCTCATCGACGAGCAGGACCTGATCGTCCTCGACGAGCCGACCAACCACCTCGACGTCGAGGGCATCGCCTGGCTCGCCCGGCACCTGCGCGAGCGCCGCTCCGCGCTGGTGTGCGTCACCCACGACCGGTGGTTCCTCGACCAGGTGTGCACCCGCATGTGGGACGTGCAGCGCGGTGACGTGTACGAGTACGAGGGCGGCTACTCCGACTACGTCTTCGCCCGCGCCGAGCGCGAACGCATCGCCGCCACCGAGGAGGCCAAGCGGCAGAACCTCGTCCGCAAGGAGCTGGCGTGGCTCAGGCGCGGCGCCCCGGCCCGTACGTCCAAGCCGCGCTTCCGCGTCGAGGCCGCCAACGAGCTCATCAAGGACGTGCCCCCGCCCCGCGACACCAGCGAGCTGATGAAGTTCGCCTCCTCGCGGCTCGGCAAGACCGTCTTCGACCTGGAGGACGTGAGCATCCAGGCCGGGCCCAAGGTGCTGCTCAAGCACGTCACCTGGCAGCTCGGCCCCGGCGACCGCATCGGCCTCGTCGGTGTCAACGGCGCCGGGAAGACGTCCCTGCTGCGGGCGCTCACCGAGGCCGCCCGCAGCGAGGGCGAGGTGCAGCCCGCCGGCGGGCGCATCCGCGTCGGCAAGACCGTCAAGCTCGCCTACCTCTCCCAGGAGGTCGCCGAACTCGACCCCACCTGGCGGGTGCTCCAGGCCGTGCAGGCGGTGCGCGAGCGCGTCGACCTCGGCAAGGGCCGCGAGATGACCGCGGGTCAGCTGTGCGAGACGTTCGGGTTCAACAAGGAGAAGCAGTGGACGCCCGTCGGGGACCTCTCCGGTGGTGAGCGGCGGCGGCTCCAGCTGCTGCGCCTCCTCATGGACGAGCCCAACGTCCTCTTCCTCGACGAGCCCACCAACGACCTCGACATCGAGACCCTCACCCAGCTCGAGGACGTGCTCGACGGCTGGCCCGGCTCGATGATCGTCATCTCCCACGACCGCTTCTTCATCGAGCGGACGACGGACCGCGTGTTCGCCCTGCTCGGCGACGGCACCCTGCGCATGCTGCCGCGCGGCATCGACGAGTACCTGGAGCGGCGCAAGCGCATGGAGGAGGCCGTCGCCGCCTCCGCCCCGGCCCCCGCCGCCGCCCGCTCCGAGCAGACGGCCCCCGAGAAGAGCTCGGCCGATCTGCGCGCCGCGAAGAAGGAACTGCAGAAGATCGAGCGTCAGCTCGACAAGATCTCCGAGAAGGAGACCAAGCTGCACGCCCGGATCGCCGAGAACGCCACGGACTTCGCGAAGGTGGCCGAACTGGACGCCGAACTGCGGGAACTGGCCGGTCAGCGGGAGGAACTGGAGCTGCGCTGGCTGGAACTGGCGGAGGACGCCTGAGCCCACGCGGGGGCTGCGCAGAGGGGGCGTGCGCTGCGTGAAGGGGTCGTGAAGGCGCGTAACGGGCGCATCACAGGCCGGTTCGCCCTTGGGAACAGGGGCGGACGCGGGCCGGTGGGCTGTCGGCGGCGGGTGATAGAAAGAGCCGTCTGAGAACTGCCTGAGAACTGTTCTGAACACGACTCTGTGTCCGTCGCGTACCTCAGGGCGTGGCTAAAAATCAGTGAGTAAGGGGGAACGAGCTGATGACTCAGCCGCCCAACCAGCCGCCGGGCCCCGGTGGCTTCGGAGCACCGCAGGATCCGCCGCCGCAGGGAGGCTTCGGCGCTCCTCAGGACCCGCGGCAGCAGGGCGGTTTCGGCGCTCCGCAGACGCCACCGCCGCCGCAGGGCCCGCCGCCCGGCGCACCCCAGCCCGGCTACGGCTACCCGCAGCAGCCTCCGCAGCAGCCAGGACCGTACGGCCAGCCCGGCCCGTACAACTCCGGCCCCTATGGCCAGCCGCAGCAGCCGGGTCCGTACGGCCAGCCCGGCTACGGCTACCCGCCCCAGCCGCAGTTCCCCGGCGCGCCCGGCACCCCGCCCGGCGGGCCCGGCGGTTCGCGCAACCCCTTCAAGGGCAAGCCCGCCCTCGCCATCGGCGCCGCCGCGGTCGCCGCGCTGCTCGTCGTCGGCGGCACCGTGTGGGCGGTGACCGGCGACGACAAGAAGGACAAGAAGCCCGTCGCCCAGAAGACCGACGACGGCAAGCCGAACCCGTCCGGCTCCCCCATCAACCCCGGGGACGGCAGCGGCGCGGGCGGCGAGGACCCGGAGAACCTCAACGAGGGCCGCCAGCCCGGCGAGTCCAAGGTGCTCTGGTACAAGGAGGCGCCCGACGCGCCCGGTTCCGGCGCCGACGCCCCCGGCATGTGGATCACCAGTAAGACCGCGGTGAAGGCGGCCTACAAGGAGCTGTCCGCGTACAACGTCGGTGACGGCAAGCCCACCTGGGAGACCATCGCCTTCCCGCAGAAGATCTGCGCTGCCACCCCCAAGGCCACGTCCGACGACAAGGTCGTCATCGCCTACATGAGCGGCGCCAGCGACCGCGCCAAGTGCAACCAGCTCCAGCTCGTCGACCTCAACACCGGCGAGAAGGGCTGGAAGATCGAGGTCGCGGAGGGCGAGCTGTTCGACTCCACGCTCTCCCTGGAGCTGTCTCTCACCGGCAACACGCTGATGGTGGGCCGCTCGATGTCCGGCACGGCCTACGACGTCACCTCCGGCGACAAGCTCTACGACAAGAAGAAGTACGGCGACGCCTGCTTCCCGTCCGCCTTCGCGGGCGGCGACCGGCTGATCCAGGTCGCCTCCTGCGGCGCCGGCGGCGACAACGAGCACGACGAGGTCCAGGAGCTCGACCCCAAGACCGGCAAGGTCAAGTGGACCTACAAGTACGAGAAGGGCTGGCGCGTCTCCAAGGCGTACTCCGTCGACCCGCTCGTCATCTACAGCACCAACGAGGACAAGAAGGCCTGGAACATCGCCAGCTTCACCGCCGGCGGCAAGCTGCGCGCGCAGGTCGACGTCGACGAGGACTTCGCTCCCGAGTGCGGCTTCGGCATCCTCAACCGCGAACTCCAGGGCTGCTCCGGCGTCGCCGTCGAGGGCGACACCCTGTACCTGCCCACCGAGGCGACCACCGGCGCCAACGAGATCGTCGCGATCAGCCTCGCCAACGGCAAGGAGCGCTGGCGGCAGAAGTCCCCGGCGAGCGAGTCGATGGTCCCGATGAAGGTCGTCGCCGGGAAGCTCATCGCCTACGTGGAGCCCTCGTACGACGCGGGCGGCCAGGTCGTGTCCATCCCGGTCACCGGCAGCAGCCACAAGCCGGTGAAGCTGATGCAGAACCCGCAGGGCGCCGCCGAGATCGAGAACGGCTTCTTCAGCAAGGCGATCGACTGGGTCGACGAGCGGTTCTACATCTCGACCACCCGGCTGACCGGAAATGACGACTCGAAGGAGAAGCTGATGCTCGCCTACGGCAAGTAGGCCGCCCTCCCGGGGGGCACTCCCTCCGGTCGCTTCTTCGTCGCCGCCCGTCCCCGTCTCCGAGGTACTCACGTCATGACGCAGCCGCCCCCGCCGCCCAACCAGCCGCCGCAGCAGCCGGGTTTCGGCCCGCCGCAGGACCCTGCGGGGCAGCAGCCGCAGCCACCCGCGCAGCCACCCGCGCAGCCGCCGGCTGCGCCCGGGGGGCCCGATCTCGGCAAGGCGCCCCAGCCGCAGCCGGGGTACGGGTATCCGCAGGCCCCGCAGACGCCGCCGCCGGCTGCTCCGCAGGGGCCCGGGTACGGGTATCCGCAGCAGCCGCCGCAGCCTCAGCCCCAGCCTCCGGCCGGGTACGGATATCCGGGGCAGCCGCCGACCGGGCCGTACGGGCAGCCGCAGTACGGCCAGCCCGGCTACGGCCAGCCCGGCTACGGATATCCGCAGGCGACCGTGCCGATGCACCCGCAGCCGGGTGGGCCCGGTGGTGGTGGCGGGCGGAAGATCAACGCCCAGGTGGCGATCATCGTCGCCGCGGTCGTGGCCATCGCGCTGATCATCGGTGGCGGCGTCTGGTACGCGAACTCCTCCGGCGAGGACGACGGCAAGAACGACACCGCGAGCTCCAGCGGCGGCACCGGCGGCAAGGACTCGAAGAACGGCGGCGGTACGTCCTCCGGCGGCAAGGAGAAGGCACCGGCCGACCCCAGCTCCAAGGTGCTCTTCCAGGTGCCGGAGCCCAAGCTGCCCAAGGACAGCAAGTCCATCGTCACGTCCGGCTCGTGGCTGACCGACAAGGTGTACGCCAAGAGCGGCATCGCCGAGATCGTCGGCTACGACCGTGACAAGGGCACCGAGGCCTGGACGATCGACCTGCCCGGCCCGGTGTGCGCGGCCACCGACCACGTCACGGACGACGGAAAGACGGCGATCGTCCACAAGCCCGCCATGCCGACCAAGACCGATCCGCAGAGCTGCACGCAGGTCGCCGTGATCGACCTGGAGGCGGGCGAGAAGCTGTGGAGCAAGACGGCCAAGTCCGGCACGATGGAGATCAGCTTCAACAACGTCACCCTCAGCGGCGGCACGGTCGCCGCGGGCAGCACGAGCGGGGGTGCCGCGTGGGAGATCGCCTCCGGCAAGCCCCTGTGGGCGCCGAAGACGTCCGACTCCTGCTACGACTCCGGGTACGGCGGCGGTCCGAAGCTGGTCGCGGTGCGCAAGTGCGGTTCGTACGACCAGCGGCAGCTGCACATCCAGACCATCGACCCGAAGACCGGCAAGGTGATCTCCGAGTACAAGATGTCCGAGGGCATCGAGTACGCCGCCGTGGTCTCCACCGACCCGCTGGTCGTGGCGGCCGACGTGGGTGACTCCGCGGGCGACGGCAGCGGCATCTCCGACTTCTTCTCGATCGACAACAAGACGGGGAAGCTGCGGACGCGTATCTCGGCGCCGGGGGACGAGTTCGCGGCGCGCTGCGACGGCATCACGAAGATCGAGGACTGCACGGGGCTCGCCGTCGGCAACGACCGGCTGTACATCCCGACGGAGGAGCACGAGAGCGGGGCCGAGTACGGCCGGACCAACGAGGTCGTCGCGTTCGACCTGAGCACTGGTAAGCAGACCGGGCAGCGGGCGGATGCGGGCGACGACTACACGATCTGGCCGCTGCGGATGGATGGCGGCAACATCCTGGCGTACAAGAGGCCTCCGTACGACAAGGGCGGACAGATCGTCAGCATCGACGGGGGAACGTTCAAGCAGACGACGCTGATGGAGAACCCGGCGACGGAGTCGGTGCGTGATGTGGAGGCGTCGGTCTCGCCGGAGAGCGACGAGATCCTCTTCTCGGACGGGCGTCTCTACATGTCGGAGGTGTTCGCCAGCGACTTCGCGAGTTCGGGCGAGAAGAGGTACCTGGCGATCGCCTTCGGTACGAGCTGATCGTTCTGGTTCGCCTGAGCGGCCCTGCGGCCCCGCCCCTGTTCAGGGGCGGGGCCGTTCGCGTACTTTTCGGTGATCCGGGCGATTCTCGCCGGTAGGGGGAGCGCAACGTCGAACAAGCGTGTAGCTTCCGGGGGCATCCACCGGGTGTGTGCGTGTGGGTGGGTGAGGTTTCTTGGGGGGACTGGGGGGTTCTCTATGGGAGTGCGGCTGATCGTGGTCGACGATCACCGATTGCTGGCGGAGGCGCTGGCGTCGGCGTTGAAGCTGCGCGGGCACCGGGTGCTGGCCGCGGCGGCGCCGGTGGCGGGGGCGGCGGATCTGGTGATCGGCAGGGCGCCGGAGGTGTGTCTGCTGGGGACGGCGGGGCCGGCGGAGCCGGGAATCTTTGATCCGGTGGTGAAGATCAAACGGGAGCGGCCGCAGGTGGCGGTGGTCGTGCTGGGGCCGGTGCCGAGCCCTCGCGGGATCGCGGCGGCGTTCGCGGCGGGGGCGTCGGGGTACGTGCGGCACGACGAGCGCATCGAGGGGGTCGAGCGGGCGATCATGAAGGCGCGGGCGGGGGAGGCCGCGGTGGCGCCGGGGTTGTTGCAGGGGGCGTTCGGGGAGCTGCTGAATCCGGCGGCGCAGCCGGATGACGAGGGGCAGCGGTTGTTGCAGATGCTGACGCCGAGGGAGGTGGAGGTGCTGGTGCGGGTGGCCGACGGGGAGGATACGCGGCTGATCGCGGCGGGGATGGGCATCGCACCGTCGACGGCGCGGACGCATGTGCAGCGGGTGCTGATGAAACTGGGGGTGGGTTCGAGGCTGGAGGCGGCGGCGCTGGCCGCTCGCACGGGGCTGCTGGATCGGGCGGACCGGGAGCGGTAGTGGGGATGCCTGCGGCGCTGCTGTGGCTCCGGTGGGGGTGGATGCTTGCGGCGCGGCTGCGGGTCCGGTGGGTGGATGCCTGCGGCGCCGCTGCGGCTTCGGTGGGGGTTTGTGTAGCGCCTGCGGTGGGTGGGTGAGTCGGGGCCGGGTCGGTGGTGTCCGTCCTCGGTCTGGCGCGAAATGGGTCGACTCAAGAGGCTGGTCGGCGCGGACGCGCCAGCCGCTGCGGGCAGACACCACCGCCCCGTCCCCTCCCCGCCGTACGCGCCTGCGGCACGCCCACGCCCCTCCGCACGCACCCGCCGCG
>NZ_JAOCQE010000267.1 GCF_025290915.1 Streptomyces sp. 15-116A
ACGCCGGCGCGCGTCAACTCGCCGCTCAGGCCTTCACGCTCGCCGCCCGTCAGGCGGCCCGCGGCACCGATCCCGGCGGCCCGCTGCGCCATCAACTGCTGTTGCTCACCGTGGAGGTGGCCGCGAGCTGGGCGGCGGACGGGCGCGCCGGCGGACTCGACGCCGGGCTGCACCTCGTCCTCAGCTCCTCCGGACCCGAAGGGCCGGCCGCCCCGCCGATGCTCGCCGCGTTCCGCTCGCTGCCGTACCGGACGCAGGGCCTGATCTGGTACGGGGTGGTGGAGCGCGAGCCCGCGGACCGTACCGCGGCCTTCCTCGGCCTCACCCGCGAGGACGTGACGTACGGCATCGACGGGGCGCTCCAGGCGCTCGGCCAGGCCTGTCTGCGGTCCCGGCTGGGCGCCTCCGACGATCCGCGGTGCGGCGACTTCCGCCGGCTCATCGAGGAGTCCGTACGGCCCGACGGCCCCCGGGACAGCGCCGATCTGCGGGCGCACATGGCGCACTGCGCCTGCTGCACGGCGGCGCACGAGGAGTTGTGCGCCCTGCGGGACGATCCGCGCACCACACTCGCCGAGGGGCTGCTGCCGTGGGCGGGTACGGCGTACGGCGGGGACGTGCCGGTGGCGGCGGGGGCGGACTCCGGCTCCCTCGGCGCCGGTGTCACCACCGGTGTGGTCGGCGGTGTCGTAGCCGGTGGGGTCGTCCGGGCGCGGTCGCGTCGGCTGGTGCTGGTCTCGGCGGCGCTCGGGGTGGCCGCCGTACCGCTGCTGCTGCTCGTGCTGTCGCCGGGCGAGGCGCCGTCCGAGCGCACCGGGGGCTCGAACGTCCCCTCGCCCGCACCGCCGCCGGTGACGGTGACCGCCACCGCGTCGCCCTCCCTCACGGCGTCCCCGTCGCGTACGCCGGCCTCCCCGTCACCGACACCGTCGCCCTCGCGGACCGCCTCGCACAGCGCGCGGCCGACTCCGGCGCCGACGCGCACCGCACCGGCGTATCCGCCGCCCGGTGACTCGTACGCGCCGGTGGTGAACCTGGCCACCGGCCTGTGCCTGGACATCGACGGGGACTTCGAGAACCGCACGGATGTCGTCACCGCGCGCTGTGACGGGTCGTCCTCCCAGCGATGGCGGTTCGACGCCGGGCGCGGGGTGCTGCAGTCGGCCGCGGACGACGACTTCTGCCTGGACAGCCGGGGGGCGGTGGACCGGGGGGTCGGGATCTGGTCGTGCTCCTCGGTGGAGGGGCGCAACGGCCAGAACCTCCGGTTCACCGTCGACTCCCGGGGCGTGATCCGCCCGGCCATCGCGCCGTCCCACGCGGTGACGCCGGGCGGGGGCGACTCGGTGGGGCTGGTGAGCGCGGCGGAGCGGACGGATCAGCGGTGGCGGGCGGGGGGCTGAACGCCCGGGGGTGCTGAGCTTCCTGGGGCAGTACGGACTTGGGCGCTTCCTCAGACCACGCGGACGCCGCGCCGCCACACTCCGCTGACCAGCGGGACGCCGGGGCGGTAGGCGAGGTGGACGTGGCTGGGGGCGTCGAGGAGGATCAGGTCGGCGTAGGCGCCCGGGGTGAGGCGGCCGATGTCGGAGCGGCGCAGGGCCTGGGCGCCGCCGGCCGTGGCGGACCACACCGCCTCGTCCGGGGTCATGCCCATGTCCCGCACGGCGAGCGCGATGCAGAACGGCACCGAGGACGTGAACGACGACCCCGGGTTGCAGTCGGTGGACAGCGCGACGGTGGCGCCCGCGTCGAGCAGGCGGCGGGCGTCCGGCCACGCGGCGCGGGTGGAGAACTCGGCGCCGGGGAGGAGGGTGGCGACGGTGCTGCCGTGGGCCAGGGCGTCGACGTCGGCGTCGGTGAGGTGGGTGCAGTGGTCGGCGCTGGCGGCGTCGAGCTCGACGGCCAGCTGGACGCCGGGGCCGTAGGTGAGCTGGTTGGCGTGGACGCGCGGGTGCAGGCCCTTGGCCTTTCCAGCGGTGAGGATCGCGCGGGCCTGGTCGCCGTCGAAGGCGCCCTTCTCGCAGAAGACGTCGATCCAGCGGGCGTGCGGGGCGCAGGCGTCGAGCATCTCGCCGGTGACCAGGGCGACATAGCCGGCCGGGTCCTCGGCGTACTCGGGGGCGACGACATGGGCGCCGAGGTAGGTGACCTCGTCGGTGTGGCGGGCGGCCAGGCGCAGGGCGCGGGCCTCGTCCTCGACGGTCAGGCCGTAGCCCGACTTGGTCTCGAAGGTCGTGGTGCCCTGGCGCAGGGCCTCGCCGAGGAAACGGGTGAGGTTCGCCTCGAGTTCCGCGTCGGTCGCGGCGCGGGTGGCGGCGACGGTGGTGCGGATGCCGCCCGCGCTGTAGGGGCGGCCGGACATGCGGGCGTTGAACTCCTCGGTGCGGTCGCCCGCGAAGACGAGGTGGGAGTGGGAGTCGACGAAGCCGGGCAGGACGGCCCGGCCGCCGGCGTCGACCCGATTGTCAGTGGCGGGTGCTTTGCTTGATTCACCGGTCCACGCGATGCGGTCGCCGTCGATGACGACGGCCGCGTCCCGGACCAGGCCGAGGGGTGAATCGCCGTGGAGGGAGGGGTCGTTGGTGACCAGCGTGGCGATGTTGGTGATGACGGTGCTGCTGCTCATGGCGTCCTCGTGGGGGGTCGTCAGGCTCGCAGGACCGCGACGGCCTGCGCGAGAGCTTGCGGTGCGTCGGGGACGAGAGTGTGCGCCCCGTCGCGTACGACATGCCGGCCGGCCACGATCGTGTGCCGTACGTCGGCCGCGGTCGCGGCGAATACGGCCGTCTCTGCGCCCAGCCGGGGCAGCGGCCCCGCTGTTCTGACCGAGTCCAGCGCGATCGTGGTGAGGTCGGCGAGGGCGCCGGGCTCGATGCTGCCCGCGTCCGTCCAGCCGAGGGCCGCGTGCCCGGCGTCGGTGGCCGCGTACAGCAGCTCGGCCGCTGTCCAGTGACCGCGCGTGCGCGTACGCAGCCGCTCGTCGAGTTCCATGGCGCGGGCCTCTTCGAGCAGGTCGATGACGGCGTGGCTGTCGGAGCCGAGGCACAGCGAGGAGCCCGCCCGCTGGAGGGCGACGGCGGGTCCGATGCCGTCGGCGAGGTCGCGTTCGGTGGTGGGGCACATGCAGGTGCCGGTGCAGGTGCTGCCGATCAGGTAGATGTCCTCGTCGGTGAGGTGCGTGTTGTGCACGCCGGTGGTGAGCGGTCCCAGCACGCCGTGGTCGGCGAGCAGCTGGGTGGGCGTACAGCCGTGCATGTCCCGGCAGGCGTCGTTCTCGGCGGTCTGCTCGGACAAGTGCACATGCAGCGGTGCCCGCCGCTCCTGGGCCCAGCCCGCCACGGTCGCCAACTGGCTGGCGGGTACGGCCCGCACGGAGTGGATGGCCGCTCCGATCCGCGCGTGATTCTGCTCCTTGAGAACTGAACAGCGTTCGGCCCAGGCCTCGGCGGTGCCGTCGGAGAAGCGGAGCTGGTGGGTGGTGGGCGGCTGCCCGAAGCCGGAGGAGAGGTAGGCGGTGTCGAGGAGGGTGATGCGGATCCCGGCGTCGGCGGCGGCCGCGATGAGCGCCTCTCCCATCGCGTTGGGGTCGGCGTAGGGGGTGCCGCCGGGGGCGTGGTGCACGTAGTGGAACTCGCCGACGCAGGTGATGCCGGCGAGGGCCATCTCGGCGTACACCGCGCGGGCGAGCCGGTGGTAGGTGTCGGGGGTGAGCCGGTCGGCCACCGCGTACATGACCTCGCGCCAGGTCCAGAAGGTGCCGGAGCCGGTCTGGACGGTGCCGCGCAGGGCGCGGTGGAAGGCGTGGCTGTGGGCGTTGGCCAGCCCGGGGATCGTCAGCCCCCGCAGGACCTCGGCACCGGGTGGCGGTGCGGGGGTGTCCAGGGTGAGCGCGTGGATGCGCCCGTCCCGGACGTCGACGGTCACGCCCGGCTCGACCCGGTCGCCGAGCCAGGCGTGCTCCAGCCAGTACGTCGTCGCTGTCACCGGCAGGCCAGTCCTTCCAGTACGTCGGCGAGCGCGAGCACTCCGGCCACGCAGTCGTCCTCGGTGGCGAACTCGGCCGGGGAGTGCGAGACGCCGGTGGGGTTGCGCACGAACAGCATGGCGGTGGGGACGGTGCCGGAGAGGATCCCGGCGTCGTGTCCGGCACCGGTGCCGAGGACGGGCACCTTCAGGTCGGTCTCGCTGCCGAGGATGCGGGCGAGTTCGTCGCGCAGGGCGTGGTCGAACTCGACGACGGGGGTGAAGGACTCCCGGGTGACGTCGAGGTCGACGCCGTGGGCGGCGGCGTACTCGCGGGCGGCCGTCTCGATGCCCTCGATCACCGTGTCGAGGGTGTCCTGCTCGGGTGCGCGGGAGTCGAGCCAGCCGCGCACGAGGGAGGGGATGGCGTTGACGCCGTTGGGCTCCACGGCGATCTTGCCGAAGGTGGCGACGGCACCGGCGAGCTGGGCCTCGCGGCGGGCGGCGAGGACGGTCTCGGCGTAGGACAGCATGGGGTCACGTCGGTCGGCGAGGCGGGTCGTGCCGGCGTGGTTGGCCTCGCCCCGGAAGTCGAACCGCCAGCGGCCGTGCGGCCAGATTGCGCTGGCGAGACCGACCCGGTCGCCGGACAGGTCCAGCGCCCGGCCCTGCTCGACGTGCAGCTCGACGAACGCGCCGATCCGGGAGAGCCGCTCCGGGTCGGGGCCGATGGCGTCCGGGTCGTGTCCGGCGGCCTCCATGGCGCGGGGCAGCGTGATCCCGTCGCCGTCGGTGAGCCGGTGCGCCTGCTCGCGGGTGAGCCGGCCGGCGGTGAGCCGGGACCCGACACAGGCGAGCCCGAAGCGGGCGCCCTCCTCGTCACCGAAGTTGACGATGCCGAGGGGGCGAGTGAACTGCGTGTTCCGGCCGCGGAGTTCGTCGAGCGCGGCGAAGGCGGACACGACTCCGAGGGGCCCGTCGAAGGCACCGCCGTCGGGCACGGAGTCGAGATGCGACCCGGTGACGACGGCGTCCCCCTGAGCGGGATCCCCGGCCCAGGCCCACTGGTTCCCGTTCCGGTCGACCTCGTAGGTCAGCCCGCGAACCTGGGCCTGTTCCTGGAACCAGGCCCGGCATGCGGAGTCGGCGGGGGTCCAGGCGTAACGCCGGTAGCCACGGGATTCGGGGTGCCGGCCGATGGGGAGCAGCTCGCGCCACATGGAGTGGAAGGAGGTACTCGGTACGAGCTGCGCCCCTACCGGAGAGGTGCCGTCGCTCACGCCGTTTCACCCTCACGCATCGGCACCCGCACACCCCGCTGCTCCGCCACGGACTCCGCGATGTCGTACCCGGCGTCCACGTGGCGGATGACACCCATACCGGGGTCGTTCGTCAGCACCCGGCGGATCTTCTCGCCCGCCAGCGCCGTGCCGTCGGCCACCGTCACCTGTCCGGCGTGGAGGGACCGTCCCATGCCGACACCGCCGCCGTGGTGGAGGGACACCCAGGACGCGCCCGACGCCACGTTCACCATGGCGTTCAGCAGCGGCCAGTCGGCGATCGCGTCGGACCCGTCCAGCATCGCCTCGGTCTCGCGGTAGGGCGACGCGACGGACCCGCAGTCGAGGTGGTCGCGGCCGATGACGATCGGCGCGGCCAGCTCACCGGAGGCGACCATGTCGTTGAAGCGCTCGCCTGCCTTGTCGCGCTCGCCGTACCCGAGCCAGCAGATCCGGGCCGGCAGCCCCTGGAAGTGGACCCGCTCCCCCGCCATGCGGATCCACCGCGCGAGGGACTCGTTCTCGGGGAAGAGCTCGAGGATCGCCTTGTCGGTCTTGGCGATGTCGGCCGGGTCACCGGACAGCGCGGCCCAGCGGAAGGGGCCCTTGCCCTCGCAGAACAGCGGCCGGATGTACGCGGGGACGAAGCCGGGGAAGGCGAACGCGCGGTCGTACCCGGCGAGTTGGGCCTCGCCGCGGATGGAGTTCCCGTAGTCGAAGACCTCGGCGCCGGCGTCCATGAAGCCGACCATCGCCTCGACGTGCCGGGCCATGGACTCACGCGCGCGGGTGGTGAACCCGGCCGGGTCCTTCGCCGCGGCGTCGGCCATGTCCTCGAAGGCGATGCCGAGCGGCAGGTAGGACAGCGGGTCGTGGGCGGAGGTCTGGTCCGTCACGATGTCGATGGGGGCGCCCATCTCCAGGAGCTGGGGGACCAGTTCGGCCGCGTTTCCGAGGACGCCGATGGACAGCGGGCGGCGGGCGTCGCGGGCTTCGACGGCGAGTCGCAGGGCGTGGTCCAGGCTGTCGGCCTTGACGTCGAGGTAGCGGTGCTCGATGCGGCGGTCGATGGCGCGCGGGTCGCAGTCGACGCAGAGGGCGACACCGTCGTTCATGGTCACGGCGAGCGGCTGGGCGCCGCCCATGCCGCCGAGGCCGGCGGTGAGGGTGATGGTCCCGGCGAGGGTGCCGTCGACCCCTTTACCCATGGAATGCAGCTTCGCGGCGACGGCGGCGAAGGTCTCGTAGGTGCCCTGGAGGATGCCCTGGGTGCCGATGTAGATCCAGGAGCCGGCGGTCATCTGCCCGTACATGGTCAGGCCGAGGGCCTCCAGGCGGCGGAACTCCTCCCAGTTCGCCCAGTCGCCGACGAGGTTGGAGTTGGCGATGAGGACGCGCGGCGCCCACTCGTGGGTCTGCATGACGCCGACGGGGCGGCCGGACTGGACGAGCATCGTCTCGTCCTGCTTGAGGGTGCGCAGGGTGCGGACCATGGCGTCGAAGGAGCGCCAGTCGCGGGCGGCCTTGCCGGTGCCGCCGTAGACGACGAGCTTGTCGGGGTGTTCGGCGACCTCGGGGTCGAGGTTGTTCTGCAGCATTCGCAGGGCGGCCTCCTGCTGCCATCCCAGGGCGCTCGGTTCCGTGCCGCGCGGTGCTCGGACGGGTCGCGGTCCTGACATGGTCTGCCTCCTCATCGCTGTTACTGCGGATATTCACATCCTGGCCGCCTGAATAGAACTAGTCAATACGTCGGTGTGTCGGCGAGGGGGCGTTGCGGGTGTTTGGCTGGGGGCATGCGCGCGGAGAAGGACGGCAGCGAGGGAACAGGGGAGACGGTGGGCTACGACGACGAGCGGCCGGTCCGGCGGGACCAGGCCGTGCGGGAAGCGGTGGAGCAGGGGCTTCTCGGGCCCGACGACCCCATCGTGGCCCTGCTCGACGTCACCGGCATCCGGGAGTCGGCGGCGGAGCTGCGCTCGGCGTTCGAGGCCGTGACGCCGCCCGGCACGCGTGTGCTGCACGCGTTCGCGGTGAAGGCGACGCCGCTGGTGCCGGTGCTGCGGCTGCTGCGGGAGGAGGGCATCGGCGCGGAGGTGGCGAGCCCGGGTGAGCTGGCGCTGGCGCGGGCGGCGGGGGTGGAGCCGGAGCGAACGGTCCTCGACTCCCCCGCCAAGACCCCGGCGGAGCTGCGGGAGGCGCTCGCGCTGGGCATCGCCGTCAACGCGGACAATCCGCAGGAGCTGGCCCGCATCGACGCCCTGGTGGGGTCGGGCGTGCCCCGCTCGCCGCTCGGTCTGCGGGTGAATCCGCAGGTCGGCGCCGGTTCCATCGAGGCGTTGTCGACGGCCACGGCGACGTCCAAGTTCGGGGTGGCGCTGCGGGACGAGGGGGCCCGGGAGTGGGTCGTACGGGCGTATCTGGAGCGGCCGTGGCTGACCCGGCTGCACGCGCACACCGGGTCCCAGGGGGTCGCGCTGGAACTGATGGCGCGCGGGGTGGCTCAGACGTACGCGCTGGCGGAGGAGATCAACCGGCGGGCGGGCCGGCGGCAGGTGGACACCGTCGACATCGGTGGCGGGCTGCCGGTGAACTTCGCGTCGGACGCGACGAGGCCGACGTACGCGGAATACGCGCGGGTGCTGCGGGAGACGGTGCCGGGGCTGTTCGACGGGCGGTACGGGCTGGTCACCGAGTTCGGGCGGTCACTGCTGGCCAAGCACGGCACGGTGGTCGCGCGCGTGGAGTACGCCAAGAGCGCGGGCGGGCGGGCCGTGGCCGTGACGCACGCGGGCGTGCAGGTGGCCACGCGGACGGTGTACGCGCCGGGGGCGTGGCCGCTGCGGATCGCCGCGTACGACGCGAAGGGGCGGCCGAAGGAGGGTCCTGCGGTGGTGCAGGACGTGGCGGGACCGGCCTGCTTCGCGGGCGACCTCCTCGCCCGTGAGCAGTCCCTGCCGCTGCTGGAACAGGGCGACTACGCGGCGGCCCTGGACGCCGGCGCGTACTACTTCGCCCACCACTACGCCTACAACTCCCTCCCCCGCCCGGCCGTGTACGGCTTCGTCCCGGACGGGAGAGGCGGGGTCGCGTTCGCGCTCGTGCGCCGGGCGCAGACGACGCAGGAGATCGTGCGCGAGTCGGGCGGCGACCACCCGGACGCGCTCGTGCAGGGCCTGCGCCCCTGAGCGCCGACGCCCGGCCGCCCCGAAGGCGCTGCCCGCTCGCCGCTGTGCAGAACCTACGCCCCTGAGTACTGACGCCCGGCCGGCCCGAAGGCGCTGCCCGCTCGCCGCTGTGCAGGGCCTACGCCCCTGAGCACCGACGCCCGGCCGCCCCGAAGGCGCTGCCCGCTCGCCGCTGTGCCGGGCCTACGCCCCTGAGTACCGACGCCCGGCCGCCCCGAAGGCGCTGCCCGCTCGCCGCTGTGCAGGGCCTGCGCCCCTGAGTA
>NZ_JAOCQE010000268.1 GCF_025290915.1 Streptomyces sp. 15-116A
CGCGGACCGCCGCCCGCCGTCCGGCATCGGCCTGGCCGGGCACGGCGTCCTCGCCCACGTCGACCCCTCGGCCCGCCCGGCGGCCCTGCGCGACGTGGAGTGCCTGTGGCTGACGGCGATGACGGAGTCCGTCGGCTGCCTCTACTTCTCCCTCACCGGCTACACGGAGGAGGCCCGCGCCCGCGCGGACACCCTCGGCATCCCCCTGTTCACCCTCGACCGCACGGGCGCGATCATCCCGGCCAACACGCCGGCGGACGAGATGAACGAGGGAGAGGTGTGAGGGGGGCGGGGATGCGAACCGGGGGGGCGCCTCCCAGGCATGCGGGGCGGAAACCTGACGGTGCCACGCAGGCGTGCGCGGGTGAGCCGGCGACGCCTCTCCGGCTTGCGCGGGCGGAAACCCAGCGACGTCCCCGGGCGTACGCGGGCGGAAACCAGCGGCGCCTCCCAGGCGTGCGTGGGTGATACTCGGCGGATGCGTATCCGTCTCGCCGGGGCGGTCGAGCTCCCCCGGCTTCAGGACATCGAGCGGGCCGCCGGTGAGGCATTCCGGGGGCTCGGGATGGAACGGATCGCCGAGGACGAGCCGCCCGGGCTGGACGTGCTGGAGGAGTACCGGCGGGCGGGGCGGCTCTGGGTCGCCGTCGACGACCGGGACCGGGCCGTCGGCTATCTGATGGCCGAGCCCGTGGACGGGGCGCTGCACATCGAGCAGGTGTCCGTACACCCCCGCGCCGCCCGCCGGGGAGTCGGCCGGGACCTCCTCGCGTACGCCGCCGACCGGGCGCGGGAGGAGGGGCTGGCCGGTCTCACACTGACCACGTTCGCCGAGGTGCCGTGGAACGCGCCGTACTACGAGCGCCTCGGCTTCCGCACCCTGGAGGACGCCGACCTCACCCCGGGCCTGCGCGAGATCCGCGCCCACGAGGCACGGCTCGGCCTGGACCGCTGGCCCCGGGTCTGCATGCAACGTCCGCCGGCTTGAACGACCCGCACACTGCTCTGTCGGTTCGAGTCGAGGCGGGGCTGCGGATGGCGGCGCCGACTCCCGGAGGGTGTGGGAGCCGACGCCGCCTGGGGCGGGGCCGTGTTACGGGGTGACGCAGCCGATCGAGCCGGCCGGGAGGTCGTTGCCGGTCGAGGTGGCCGTGAAGCCGAAGGTCACGCTGCCGTCCGGTGCGATGGTCCGGTTGTGGTCCGCGTTCCGGACGGTGACCGTGCCGTCGGTGCCGGTACTGAGCGTGCCGTTCCACACCTGGCTGATCCTGGTGCCGTCGCCCGGCTTCCAGCGCACGGCCCAGCCGTTCTGCGGTGCCGTGTTGTGGTTCATCACCTCGACGGAACCCTGGAAGCCGCCGTTCCAGGAGTTCGTCACCGAGTAGACGGCCATGCACCCGGTGTGCGGGTCCGTGGGCGTCGGGGTCGGCGTCGGCGTCGGCGTTCCGCCCGAGCCGCGGATGCCGGTGACCTCGCCGTTGCCGCCGTCGAAGACGATGTCGGAGCAGGAGAAGAAGTTCTCCTGGCTGTCCGAGCGCACCCACTGAATGAACATCACCGCGTCACCGGAGCGCCCCGAGGGCAGCTTCAGGTCCCAGTAGTAGTGCCCGGACTCGCTGCCCACCGAGCCGGACTGCGGCGGGTCGGTGACCGTCTGGACCAGCTCCAGGTCGTCCCAGCCCAGGGGCTGGGTGGGCGAGTAGCCGGGCTTGGACACGTACACCCGGAAGTCACCGGGGTGCGCCGCCCAGTTGCTGTACTTCACCTTGACCGTCGCCCCGGAGGTCAGATGGGTGCGGGGCCAGTCGGCGCGGGCCGCGTTGTAGCCGGTGAAGTCGTACGGGGAGCGGTCGCCGGCGCTGCACAGCTTGCCGTCCGGCACATAACCGGCGCCGCGCCCGCCCGCGTTGGAGTCGAGCACCGCGAACCAGTTGTACAGCGCCGTCGCACCGCTCTCGGCGAGCGCCGCCTCGCAGGCCGGGTTGGTCGGGTCGAGGGCGCCGGTACTGGTCTTGGCGTCCAGCCAGCACAGGTAGGTGCGCGATCCGGGCATCATCGCCACGCCGTGCGCCTGCGCGCTGCCCTGCCCGAGTAAGGCGAGGCCGAGTCCGCTGAGCAGGGTGGCCAGCACCGCCGCCCAGGAGAGGAGGCGGTTTCTGTGTCGAGCCATGGTGTCTGTCTCCTGTTCGTTCGTCGTGTGCCGTGTCCGTTCAGGTGGGGCCGGGTGAGGTTCGTGTCATGTCATGTGACGGTGCAGGCCGCGCCGTTCAGGGTGAAGCCGGCCGGTTCGGCGAAGGCGCCGCCGTACGTGCCCTGGAACCCGAACGTCTGCGTACCGCCCGCCGCTATGCGCGCGTTGTGTGCGACAGGGCTCGCGGTCACCGCGCCCGACGCCCCCGACAGGGGCGCGTTCCATGCGTTGGTGACCCGCTGTCCGGACGGCAGGGTGAACCCGAGTTTCCAGCCGTCGACCGCGGTGGAACCGGTGTTCTTCACCGTCACGTCGGCGGTGAAGCCGCCCTGCCAGACGTTGGTGTCGTACGCCACCTGGCAGGCCGCCGCCGGATCGCCCGGGTCGCCGGGGTCGCCCGGGTCGGTGCCGCCCAGGTTGACCGTGGAGGAGAAGGAGTTCACCGCGAGCCCGGCGCCGTTCTGCCACGGCTCGAACCCGGCCTGAATGCTCGTCAGGTACCAGTCGCTCCCGGCCATGCCCCGGGCCACGGCCTGGTCGACGAAGTCCATGACGTCGAAGCTCCAGCTGGCGATCGCCGACGGGGCGACGAAGGAGATCACCTCGTTGGAGCCGTTGCTGCCGGTCCACACCTCCCAACTGCGGCCCCCGACACTGGCGGTGCCGACGGGGGAGCCGATCGGCTGGATGGGGCCGACCCGGTTGAACCAGATCATGATCTCGGTCCGGTTGACGCCGTCGGTGCGGGGCGTCGGGTCCAGCCAGATGTCGTACGAGGCGTTGAACACGGCGTCGGAGACATAGCCGTAGGAGATGCTGCTGGGCGCGCTGGAGATGCCGCTCACCCGGGCGGGGAGGTTGGTCCCGGGCGAACAGTTGGTGTAGTGGCAGCCGTTGAAGACGGACGGGTAGGACTTCGGGGCGCCGTTGGTCGGCACGGAGCCGTCGGCCTGTGTGACCCGGAAGCCGGTGTCCGTGGCGGTGACGCACTGGGGGGAGCTGGTGCCCCAGCGGTTGTTCTGGACGACGTAGCGGCCCTGGATCACGGTCGTTCCGAAGGGCTCGCAGAGCGTGGTGTCGGCCTGGGCGGGGACGCTGCCGGTCAGGAGCGCCGCCACGGTGGCGAGAGCGGTGAGCAGCGCGCCGGCCAAGGCGCGGACGGTGCGGAGGCGTTGCGGTGACGATCGCATGCGGGGGGCCTCTCTCCGAGGGAACCGGACTCGACAGGGGGATGCTGCGGATCTGGGGTTCGGGAGCGCTCCCGTCTCCCCACTGATGGGAGCGCTCCCATCCCACCGGTTTCGGACGTGACTGTAGGAGTGGTTCATGTCCCTGACAACCCTGTGCGCGTGAATCGGTCGAGGGGCTTTCGAAGGGCCAGGTCAGCGTGGGCGGACACGGCTCGGGCGATCAATGAGCCTTCTCAGCAAAGGAGTTGGGAGCGCTCCCGAAAGTTGCGAACGGCTGGACGGCCGAACGGCTCACGCCGACTCCCGCACCACCAGCCGCGTCCGCAGAATCACATGCCGCCACGCGACCTCCGGCTGCTCCATTTCCTCCAGCAGCAGCCGGACCATCGTGCGCCCGATCTCCTCCAGGGGCTGACGGACCGTGGTCAGCGGCGGGTCAGTGTGCTCGGCCAGCTGGAAGTCGTCGAAGCCGATGACCGCCACGTCGTCGGGGACGCGGCGGCCGGCCGCACGGAGCGCGGTCAGGGCGCCGACGGCCATGGTGTCGGAGGCGGCGAGGACGGCGTCCACCTCCGGGTGCCGTCGCAGGAGTTCGGTCATCGCACGGCGGCCGGCCGCCTCGGTGAAGTCCTCGCCCTCGACCACGAAGGAGTCGTCGGCCGCGAGTCCCGCCCGGGACAGGGCCTGGCGGTAGCCGCGCAGGCGGCACTGGGCGACATACATGTCGAGCGGGCCGGTGAGGGCCGCGATCGAGCGCCGCCCGCCGCGCAGCAGATGGTCCACCGCCTCCCGAGCGCCGCCCACGTTGTCCGCGTCGACGTAGGTGATCTGCTCGTCGCCGGAGCGGCGGCCCAGCAGCACGGTGGGCAGGCCCGCCTCGGCCAGCATGTCCGGCAGCCGGTCCTCGGCGCGTACGGACATCAGCAGCACGCCGTCCACCCGGCCGCCTCGCGCGTACTCCACGAACCGCCGCCGCTCACCGTCCGTGCGGACCAGGGTGAGCAGCAGCTGGACGGACGTGTCGGTCAGGGCGTCGCCCACGGCCCTGACCGTCTCGGAGAAGAACGGCTCGCCGAACAGCCGCCAGTCCCGCTCCGTCATCACCAGCGCCACGGCGTCGGCCCGCCGCCCGGCCAGCGAACGCGCGGCGAGATTGGGCACATAGCCCAGCTCGGCGATGGCCTTCTGCACCGTGCGGCGCGTCGACTCCTTGACGCCCGCCTCGTTGTTGACGACCCGGGAGACCGTGCCCCGCCCGACCCCCGCGAGCGCGGCCACTTCCTCCAGTGTGGGCGTCGTGCCCGGCCGCCGTCTGCCCATGTCCACCCCCCAAGGGCGTCCGATCTTACGGGCCTTGGACCTCGCGATCGAACGCCCCGGCGGTCCTCAGGAGCCGTACCTCTCGCGCAGCTCGACCTTCCGCACCTTTCCGGACACCGTCATCGGGAAGGAGTCGAGGATCTGCAGCCGGCTCGGGATCTTGTAGTGGGCCAGCCGGCCGTCGCAGTACGCCCGCAGCTCCTCCAGCGTGGGCGGGTCGGCCGGGTCGCGCGGGATGACGCAGGCCAGGACCTCCTCGCCGTACCGCTCGTGCGGGACGCCGACGACCTGGACGTCCCGGATCTTCGGGTGGCCGTACAGGAACTCCTCGATCTCGCGCGGGTAGATGTTCTCGCCGCCCCGGATGATCATGTCCTTGATGCGGCCGACGATCTCGACGTACCCGTCCTCGCGCATCACCGCGAGGTCGCCGGTGTGCATCCAGCGGCCGGCGTCGATCGCCTCCGCCGTCTTCCCGGGCTCCTCCCAGTAGCCGAGCATCACGCTGTAGCCACGGGTGCACAACTCGCCTGCGGTGCCGCGCGGTCGGGTCACCCCGGTCGCCGGGTCGACGATCTTGACCTCGATGTGCGGCAGGACGCGGCCGACGGTGCCGGTGCGGTGTTCGAGGTCGTCGTCCCGCCGGGTCTGCAGGGACACCGGGGAGGTCTCGGTCATGCCGTAGCAGATGGAGACCTCCGCCATGTGCATCTCGGCGACCACCCGCTTCATCACCTCCACCGGGCAGGGGGAGCCCGCCATGATGCCGGTGCGCAGGGAGGACAGGTCGTAGTCGGCGAAGTCGGGCAGGTTCAGCTCGGCGATGAACATGGTCGGTACGCCGTACAGCGAGGTGCAGCGCTCCTGCTGGACCGCGCGCAGGGTGGCCGCCGGGTCGAAGGAGGGCGCGGGGATGACCATGCAGGCGCCGTGGGAGGTGGCCGCCAGGTTGCCCATCACCATGCCGAAGCAGTGGTAGAAGGGCACGGGGATGCACACTCGGTCCTGCTCGGTGTAGGCAATCAACTCCCCCACGAAGTAACCGTTGTTGAGGATGTTGTGGTGGGAGAGCGTGGCGCCCTTGGGGAAGCCGGTGGTGCCCGAGGTGTACTGGATGTTGATGGGGTCGTCGCAGGACAGGTCCGGGTAGGCGGGGTCGGGGGTCGCCCGCGCGATCAGCGCCTCCCAGCTCGGGTCGCCGATGTACACGACCTCGCGCAACTCCGGGCAGCTGCCGCGCACTTCCTCGGCCATCGCCCGGTAGTCGCTGGACTTGTGGCTGAGCGAGGCGATGAGCAGCCGTACGCCGGACTGCTTGAGGACGTACTCCACCTCGTGCGTGCGGTACGCCGGGTTGATGTTGACCATGATCGCGCCGATGCGGGCGGTGGCGTACTGGACGAACACCCACTCGGGGCAGTTGATCGCCCAGATGCCCACCCGGTCGCCCTTGGCGATCCCGGAGGCGAGCAGCGCGGACGCCAACTCCTCGACTCGAGCGCCGAATTCGGCGTAGGTCCAGCGCCGCCCGGAGGGGACGTCGACGAGTGCCTCGCGGTCGGGCCAGGTGGCGACCGCGCGGTCCAGATTCACGCCGATGGTGTCGCCGAGCAGGGTCGTCGCGCTGGTGCCGTGGGCGTAGGAGAGCTGGGTCACCGGAAGTCCTCCTCGCGGTACTCGTTCGCGGACCCGGCCGCCGTCGCCTCGCGCAGCTCGATGCGGCGGATCTTGCCGGACACGGTCTTGGGCAGGTCGCCGAACTCCAGGCGGCGGATCCGCTTGTAGGGGGCGAGCACGTCGCGGGAGTGCTCGAACAGCACCTTCGCGGTGTCGGGGCCGGGCTCCCAGCCCTCCGCGAGCACGATGTACGCCTTCGGCACGGCGAGGCGCAGCTCGTCCGGCGCGGGCACCACGGCCGCCTCGGCGACCGCCTCGTGCTCCAGGAGCGCGGACTCCAGCTCGAACGGGGAGATCTTGTAGTCGGACGCCTTGAACACGTCGTCCGCCCGGCCGACGTAGGTGATGTAGCCGTCGGCGTCGCGGGAGCCGATGTCGCCGGTGCGGTAGTAGCCGCCGGCCATCGCCTCGGCCGTGCGGTCGGGGTCGCCGTGGTAGCCGGTCATCAGGCCCACGGGGCGCTCGGACAGGTCGAGTGCGATCTCGCCCTCCGCCGCTCCGGGCGCGCCCGAGACGGGGTCGAGCAGCTCGACCTTGTAGCCGGGGCTGGGGCGGCCCATGGAGCCGGTCTTGAGGACTTGGCCTGGGCTGTTGGAGACCTGTACGGCGGTCTCGGTCTGCCCGAAGCCGTCGCGGATGGTCACGCCCCAGGCGCGGCGCACCTGTTCGATGACCTCGGGGTTGAGGGGCTCGCCGGCGGCGACGACCTCGCGGGGCGGGGTGCGCAGCTGGGTCAGGTCGGCCTGGATGAGCATGCGCCATACGGTCGGCGGGGCGCAGAAGGTGGTGACGCCGGCCTTGTCCATCTCGGTCATCAGGCGGGCGGCGTCGAAGCGGGTGTAGTTGTGCAGGAAGACGGTCGCCTCGGCGTTCCAGGGGGCGAAGAGGTTGGACCAGGCGTGCTTGGCCCAGCCGGGCGAGGAGATGTTGAGGTGCACGTCGCCGGGCTTCAGGCCGATCCAGTACATGGTCGCCAGGTGCCCGATGGGGTACGAGACGTGGGTGTGCTCGACGAGTTTGGGGCGGGCGGTGGTGCCCGAGGTGAAGTACAGCATCAGCGGGTCGTCGGCGAGGGTGGGCCCGTCGGGCGCGTAGTGCTCGGCGGCGCCGTACGCGTCGGCGTAGGGCAGCCAGCTGTCCCCGGCTCCCTCCCCCACCGCGACGCGGGTGTAGTCGCCGGGCACCTCGTCGAACTTGGCGGCGTCGGCGGCGCGGACGATCGCGTGCTTGACGCGGCCCCGGTCGACGCGGTCGCGCAGGTCGGCGGGGCCGAGGAGCGGGGTGGCGGGGATGACGACGGCGCGCAGTTTCATCGCGGCGAGGGCGGTCTCCCACAGTTCGGCCTGGTTGCCGAGCATGACGAGGATCCGGTCCTCGGCGGCGACGCCCTGCTGGCGCAGCCAGTTGGCCACCTGGTCGGAGCGGCGGGCGAGGTCGGCGAAGGACAGCCGGGTCCGGCCGCCGTCCTCCTCGACGAGGTGCAGCGCGGTGCGGTCGTTGCCGTCCGCGATCACGTCGAACCAGTCGAGCGCCCAGTTGAACCGCTCGGGCCGGGGCCACCGGAACCCCGCGTAAGCGGCGGCGTAGTCCTCCCGATGCTCCAGCAGGAAGTCCCTGGCCCTGCGGAACTCCTCGGTCGCGGTCATTGTGTCCTCCTCGGTACCCGAACCTTGCCGACCAGCTCAGTGCCATCGTGTAATCCGTGATGCAGGTCTCACTACCCCCGAACGGGGGTGTGCGCCCGCACGGGAGCCGCGGTGGAGGGGCGAACAGGTGACAGGTGACCGGATGACGACGGTCGACGGCTCGGCCGAGATCCGCGGTGCGCTGGTGCGGCTGCGGCGCGCGACCGGCCTGCCGGTCGCCTTCGGCGGTCTGGTGGAGCCCGGGCGGCGGCAGATGCGCATCAGCGAACTCAGCGGCACGGCGACGCCCGCGCTGAGCGCGCTCGCGGTGACCGCGGGCAACGGTCTCGGCGGCAAGGCGGTGGCGCTCGCCCGTCCGTGCGCGGTGACGGACTACTCGGCGTCGCGGCAGATCAGCCACGAGTACGACGGCCCGGTCGCCGCCGAGGGCCTGCGGGCCGTCGTCGCCGTCCCGGTCGTCGTACGGCGGCGGGTGCGGGGTGTTCTCTACGGCGCCCTGCGCTCGGCCCAGCCGCTCGGCGACCGCACCCTGGGCCTCGCGGTGCAGGCGGCGCGGGACGTGGAGCAGGCGCTGGTGGTGCGGGAGGAGGCGGGC
>NZ_JAOCQE010000269.1 GCF_025290915.1 Streptomyces sp. 15-116A
CGCCGGGTCGCCGGTGGCGTCCCGCACTTGTCGCGCGACCCAGTCCCGGACGGGGTCGCCGCGCTCCGGGGTCAGGGCGGCGGCCAGTGCGGTGAGGAACCGCACGGCGCGCGGCACGCCGTCGGCCGGCCAGTTGGTGTGCGCCAGCAGTTGGTGGGCCTCCCAGGCGGTGTTGACGCCGGGCGGCAGCGGCCCGAAGTGCGGTCCGGCGGCGGCCTGGTAGACGTCGTCGAGTCCGGGCACCGTGGTGCGGTCGAGCCCGACGAGCAGACCGCGCAGCGCGTGCTCGGCGGCGTCCTCGAAGACGGGCAGCGCCACGGTGTGGGCCAGCGAGGCGGCGTGCCGGGACGGCAGGTCGTAGTCGGCCACGTACTGCACCGCCTCGGTGAGCGCCCGCCAGCCACGCGGTACGGCGCCGAAGGCCCGCACCATGGAGATGACGTGGATCTTCTTCTCGGGCGACTCGGGCACGGAGATCCGTGCCCTGAGCCGGGCCTCGGCCTCGGTGACACAGAGCCGCCGGTTGGCGATCTCGTCGAGCACCGACACCTTCATCAACGCGTCCGCCAGGCGTGCGGCCGATTCGGGATCGAACACCGCACCCGGCGCGGGGTCAGGCGTCGTCACGCAGCCGGTGCGGCCAGGTCTGCCCGGCCAGTCGGATGAAACGCTGCACGGCGCTGGTCTCCCCCTCCATGACCCGGACGACCGCGACCAGGGCCGCCGGGCCCTCCTCGAACTCATCGCATCGGCGGACGAGTTGCAGGAGCTGGAGCCGCGGCCGGCTCTGCCGTGGGACCCCCCGGGCGATCCTGCCGGGCAGGAGGGACAGCAGTGCCGCTCCCCCGTCCGACGCTACCGATTCGATTGCCAGCAAGCTTTCCACGATCGGCCACAACTCGCCCTGCGTTGTGGCTTGTTGGGCGGCGCTGCGTCCAGGGGGAAAGTTCCCGGACAGGAGTTCACCAAAACTGGTCGAGTCCAATACGTCGAACGGGATCATCCGGGCGGCACCGGCCCGGCCAGAGGGCGATCCGGACTCAGGGGCGATCACTCCGATCACCTGGCCGAGTTCGGTGTCCCACACGCCCGCGCCTGCGAAGTGCCCTGCCCACGCGGTTTCGAGTGACTCCAGGCACCGAAGACCGTCGCGCGACCCCCCAGCCACCCGGCCCCGGACGCGCAGTCCGGAGCCCGCACCGGCCTGCCCGTACACCGACACCGCGAACCCGCTCCGCTCCCCGCAATGCCCCACCGGAGCCGGTACGGCATCGGCGGCGCGCTCCAGATGCAGCACCGCGAGGGAGTGCCGGGGTCCGATCTCCGCGACCCTCGCCGGCGCCCACCGCGCCCCGCCGCTCCCCCGGAACTCCGCCAGCACGATCCCAGCCGGCGCACGATCGAGCACGGCGGCGCAGGTCAGCAGGGTGTGCTCGGCGATCACTACCGCCGCCAGGGCCAGCGGCGTACCGGCGGGATCGAGGATCCGCGCCTGCCAGGAGGGGGCGGCATCCGGCGGGGAGATGTCGTCGGCGCGCGCTGTCGCCACGTAACTCCCTTCCGCCGACCACGGTTTGACCGTGTGCGGAAGGGTACGGCCGGAGGCGGAGCGGCGCCAGACGGTCAGAGCGGGGGCACCGGCTCGCCGCACACCGCCGGGATCCGGCCGATCCAGTCGCTCACCTCGCGGATGCCGGGCGGCGGCGCCCCCTCGCTCTCCCGGGAGAGCGTCCGGTGGACCGCGCGGACCAGCTCGGGGCGGTGCAGCAAGGCATGCGCGGCCGCACGCTCTCCGATCGCCGCGAAGGCAAGCCCGAGGCCCACCCAGGCGGACGGCGAGTGGGGGTCGGCGGCGAGGACCTGTGCGTACCCCTGCGCCGCACGCTTGGCGTCCCCCTCGCACAGCGCGACATCGGGCGCGGTCAGCGCGGGATCGCGTCCGGCGGCGTAACTCCCGCCGTGCGCATGGGCGGTGAGGGCGCCGGGCTCCGTGAGGGCCGCGCGCCGGAGCTCGCCCCGCGGGTCGGGCGGTCCGTAACGGGGGTCGGTGCGCACCTCGGAGGGGACCGCCGGGAGCGTGCGCGGATCGGCGCCCTGCCGCCACGCGCGGGCCAGCAGGCGTACGCCTTCGGCGTCCGGGTGGGTGTGCCGGGCGCGCCAGACCGCCTTCAGGTCGGCGGTCTCCTGCCGGGCGAGGGCCGCGATGTCCTCGGGGACTTGTTCCGCCTCCCAGGCGGCGGCCTGCTCGGTCATCGCCGCGACGAACCGCCGCCCCGGTGCAGTCAGCCGGGCCAGGTCGCCGAGGGTGCGCAGGGCATCGGTGACGGCCTCGCGCCACAGGGCGAACTCGAAGTGGGCGAGGCGGGCGGCGGCGCCCTCGAGCGCGTGGCGTTCGACTCGCCAGAAGTCGGCGACGCCCGCGAAGGAGTAGGCGCCGTGCAGCAGTCCGGAGGCGGGCCTGGGGTCACCGCGCCACGGGGCGAACAGCAGCTCGGGGTCGGCGTCCTCGTCCTCGCACAGCGGCAGTTGATGCAGCAGGCCGTTGAGGACGGAGTGCCGCGCCTCGTGGACGAGCGTCGCCGCGAGGTCGCCGGTGTCCTGGTGCAGCGACATCAGCGCGCTGCCGAACGCCTCGTTGTAGGAGGCGCTGGTCGGACGGTAGCGGGGGGCCTCGGGCAGCGGCACCAGGACGCGCAGGGCGGTGGCGCGCAGGGCCGCGGCGTGCGGGTGCCGGCGCAGGAGGGCCGCGTCGGCCGCCTGGAGCATGGACCGCCAGCGGGCCGCCTCGGCGGGGGTGAGGGGCGTGGCGGGCTGGGGCGCGGTCCGGAAGTCGCGGTAGGGGTCGCTGTCGTCGAGGACGAGGGTCCCGTCGGCGACACCGCGCAGTGGCTGCCAGCCGGCGTCGGCGCGGTCCGGGTCGTCGGGGAGGGGAAGGCTCCGGTCGGCCACGGTCAGGTGCGCGGGTCCGGACGCTGGGATCCGCAGGACGGCCACCTGTTGCCGGATGGGGGCGGTCAGGTCCTCAGGGAGGGCCATCCGGCCCAGCGTGGGCAGGGGTACGGCGCCGCCGGACACGGGCAGGTCGATGTCGGCCGTGAACCGGGCGCGCAGGGCCGCTGCCGCGGCGAGGTGGTGCAGATAGCCGAGTTCCTGCCAGAGGGGAGTCGTCCCGTGCTCCTCGGTCCCCGAGGTGCGCAGGCGGTCGAGCACCCGGACCGCCCAGATTCCCAGTCCGGGGTGATCGAGGAGGCCGGACACCACGTCCGGGTGGTCCCGTTCGACGCGCAGGAGGAGGTCCAGCGGGGTGGTGAGCGGGGAGAGGGGCGAGCCCGTGTCGGCGCCCGCCGTCCGCGCGGACTCGACGACGGCGCGGAGCATCAGCATGCGCCGGCCGCGTTCAACGGCGCGGATGCGCCCGGCGGTGGCGGGGGCCATACGCCCCACGGCGAGGTCGTCCAGATCCGACAGCGGGAGACGGTGCCGGGTCGTCGCGGTCATCCGCGAAGGTCCTCAGTGCCGGTCGGGGGCGCAGTCGACGGCGAGATAGGGGCTTCCGGCGCCGCCGCTGGCGCTCTGCGCCGCGGTCTTCTCGCCGAGATGCCGTACCAGGGAGGAGAGTGCGTCCGTGACGGTGGCGTCGCGGAGGGCCATCACCTCCCGCAGACCGCAGCGGCTGAGATCGATGAGATCGGTCTCGATCTCGGTCGCGGACGTCGTCACTTGCGCTCCCTGCTGCTCCCCCTGGTACCAGTGTGTCGGGAGGCAACGTACCGTAATCAACCGCCACTTCGTGGCGCTCACGCCCATGTCACGCCGAGCGCTTTCGGGAAGAGGCCGACTTCTTCGCTGTCGCCTTCTTCTCCGGAGCCCTTTTTGCCGTGCTCTTTGCAGTCGTACTCTTTGCCGCTGCCTTCTTCGTGCTCGTCGATTTCCGTGCTGAGGACGCCGTTTTCTTCGCTGCCGTCTTCTTCGCCGTGGACTTCTTGCCGCCCGACTCCTTGGGCGCCGCGCGGGAGGTCTTGCGTTGCGGCATGGGCTTGATCTCGGCCTCCTCCGCGGACTCGCCGCGGGACTCGCGGGCCGCGCGGACGCTGTTCTCCAGGGCCGCCATCAGGTCCAGGACCTTGCCGCCGCGCTCGGGCTCGGGCAGTTCCGGCGGGGTCTCGCCGGCGGCCTTGGCGGCGATGACCTCCTCCAGCGCCTCGCGGTACTCGTCGTGCAAGTCCTCGAGCTCGACCTCGCCGAGGGTGTCCATCAGGGCGTCCGCGAGATCGAGTTCCTTGTCGCGGACGGTCACGCTGGTGTCGGGGGCGACGCCCTCGGGCGCGCGCACCTCGTCGGGCCAGAGCAGGCCGTGCATGGCGATCGCGTCGCCGACCACCCGCAGCATGCCCAGCCGCTCGCGGCCGCGCAGGGCGAACTTGGCGATGGCGACCTTGTTGCTGCGTTTGAGGGCCTCGCGCAGCAGGGTGTACGGCTTGGCGGCGGGCGCGCCGCTCGCCGCCAGATAGTAGGCGGCGTCCATCTGGAGCGGGTCGATCCGGTCCCCGGGCACGAAGGCGACGATCTCGATCGTCTTGGCGGTCGGGATCGGCAGGTGGGACAGGTCCTCGTCGGTGATCGGGATGATCGAGCCGTCCGCGTCCTCGTAGCCCTTGCCGATCTCCTGGCTGCTGACCTCGCGTTCCTCCAGTTCGCAGAACTTGCGGTAGCGGATCCGGCCGCCGTCCTCGGTGTGGATCTGGCGGAAGGAGATCGAGTGGCTCTCGGTGGCGTTCACGAGCTTGATCGGGATGCTGACCAGGCCGAACGAGATCGCGCCGTTCCAGATGGACCTCACGTGCCGCACCTTTCCGACCGTTTGTCATGGTTTGCGTGAGATTCTCATCGTATGGCGCCTATCACTGAGGTGGAGGGGCGACGGCTCCCGCTCAGCAATCTCCAGAAGGTGCTGTATCCCGCCACCGGGTTCACCAAGGCGGAGGTACTGCACTACTACGCGACCGTGGCCGAGGTGCTGCTGCCGCATCTGCGGGACCGGGCGGTGTCGTTCCTGCGGTATCCGGACGGGCCCGACGGGCAGGTCTTCTTCACCAAGAATGTGCCGCCGGGTACGCCCGAGTGGGTCACCACCGCCGAGGTGCCCAGGTCGGAGGGGCCCTCACGGATGGTGGTCGTGCAGGATCTGCCGAGCCTGATGTGGGCGGCGAACCTCGTCACCGAGTTCCACACCCATCAGTGGCTGGTCGGGGACCCGTCCGAGGCCGACCGGATCGTCTTCGACCTGGATCCCGGGCCGCCCGCGACGATCGTGCACTGCTGCGAGGTCGCGCTGTGGCTGCGCGAGCGGCTCGCGGAGGACGGGTTCGAGGCGTACGCCAAGACGTCCGGGTCGAAGGGGCTGCATCTGCTGGCGGCGGTGCGGGGCGCCTCCTCCGAGCGGGTGTCGGACTACGCCAAGGGGCTGGCTGTGGAGGCGGAGAAGGCGATGCCCCGGCTGGTGCTGCACCGGATGACGCGGAGCCTGAGGCCGGGCAAGGTCTTCGTCGACTGGAGCCAGAACGCCGCCCGCAAGACGACGGCCACCCCGTACACCCTGCGTGCCCGGGCCGAGCCGCTGGTGTCGGCGCCGGTGACCTGGGAGGAGGTCGAGGAGTGCCGGTCACCGGACCGGCTGGCCATCACCGCCCCGGACATCGGGCCGCGCCTGACGGTCCACGGCGACCTGCTGGCGCCGCTGCTGGACCGGGGGCACGCCGGTTCGCTGCCGTGAACGCGTGAAGCGCGAGCCGCACGGAGCGCGAGCCGCACGGAGCGCGAGCCACGTCGGACACGCACGCATGAACACCTGCGCCGGCGCACCACCCTTCCTCACACCCGCGCCCACGTGTTCCGGTCGCGCGCCATCGCGTGCAGCGCCTCCACGTCGGCCGGCTTGAGCACCCCGCCCTGCCGCGTCAGCCCCACCACGTCGGCGTCCGTGACCACGCGCACCTCGCGCGGCGGGACCCGCAGGCTCACCTGGGAGGCGCCGACCAGGACCAGCACCGGGCGGACCTCGGCGGTCAGCGCGTAGGAGGCGCGGTCGGCGCAGGCCCGGACGCGGCGCAGCAGCGGCGTCGGTTCGCGGCGGCCCAGCGCGACATGGGGGTCGGTGACCGTCACGCGCTGCTTGTGGGCGTACAGGGTGTGGACGGCGTACAGGCCGCCGGGGCCGATCAGCAGATGGTGGATGCGGTCGCCGCCGGGGAGCGGGATCGAGTGCAGGGTGTGCCAGCCCGCGCCGTCGGTGCGGTCCAGGGCCTCGCCCACCGTGAGTTCCGCGGTGAGGGCCCTGCGGCGCGGGTCGGGGCGCAGCCGGCGGGCCGGGCCGGGGTCGCGGTCGAGGGCGACCAGCAGGGCCTCGCCGGGGCGGTTGGGCGCGAGGTCGTCGTCCGGGTGCAGGGACAGGCGCGCGAGCTCGGCGGGCGTGGGCACCGGGGGCGGGCCGACGGAGACGGGGCCGGTGAGGAAGGGGCCCAGGGCCTGAAGGACATCGTCCTCGTGGTCCTGGCCGAGCAGGTTGACCCGGGCGGCCTCACGGTCGTACCAGGCGAGGTTCCTGCCGTCCGGGTGGCAGACGTACAGCCGTTCCCGGCCGCCCTGCCAGGTCGGTATGACGCGCAGTCCGTTCATGCACCATCACCCCAGTCCATGGGAACAGGCGGGGTGCTGTGCGGGCAAGAACCCGGCTACCGTGGGAAGGAGTTGGGGATCGTGGGGAGGCGCCGTTGCGTACCCGTGAGGAGCGACCCGACGTACCGGCTCCGGACCGTCCGTGGGACGAGATCGTGCCTGGTCTGTGGATGGGCGGGCACGAGTTCAGGGGCCGGTCCGGGCGGCTGGAGCTGGCGGTGGTGCGACAGGAGTTCGATGTCGTCCAGACGCTGCTGCGGCTGCCGGGCTACGGGCCGGGACCGGAGACCGAGCATCAGGTATGGCCGATCCCGGACGGGCCGCTGGACGGGACACAGCTCGCGGGTGTCATCCGGCTCGCGGAGGCGGCATGCGAGGCGCGAGCGAGCGGGCGCACGGTCCTCGTACGCTGTTACCACGGGTACAACCGCTCGGGTCTGGTCGTCGCGCACGCCCTGATGCGGCAGGGCGAGTCCGCGGACGCGGCGATCCGCCTGATCCGCTCCCGCCGCTCGCCCTGGGCCCTG
The DNA here is from genome assembly GCF_025290915.1 of Streptomyces sp. 15-116A. Classification (GTDB taxonomy): domain Bacteria; phylum Actinomycetota; class Actinomycetes; order Streptomycetales; family Streptomycetaceae; genus Streptomyces. Next base: position 7,203 of record NZ_JAOCQE010000269.1, read on the forward strand.
CACAACGACCTGTTCGTCGACTACCTGCGCACAGGTCTGCCCACGGCCCGGCTTCTGGAGGACCTGGCGGAGTAGGCGCCGCAAGGGCACCTGATGGGTGTCACCCGGGACGCACCCGCGACCGGCTCGCGCATAAGGTGTGCGCACACCGAGGTGGTCCAAGAACGTCCAGGAGTCCCGTGCCCCCCAGCCGTCGCATGCGCGTCCTGCGCCGTGCCGCCGTCGTCGCGCTGGCGCTGTCGGCGGCCGTCGGCTGCGGTGACAGCGGCGGGCTGCGCGGGGCGGGCGCCACCCCGACCGCGATCAGCCCGGCCCGGCTGTGGCCCGAGCTGACGCCGGCGTCGAGTCCGGCGTACGACCTGGGCGAGGTGGACACCGAGGTGGTCAAGGGCGTCGCCGTGCCCGGTGGCGACATCCGCGCGGTGGACCCGGTGGCCGTGGTGCGTGCCGAGATCGCCGCGCATCCCGACGAGTACCGGGGCGACAAGGCCCCGTACCGGGACACGGTCCGCGCGATGGCCGAGTGCGGCGAGCGTTTCCGCAGCCGCCACCGCCCCGGCTGCCCGCTGCTGGAGCCGTACTACCGCGATCTGACCGGCGACGGGCGGGCCGACCTCACACTGGGCTTCCATCTGCTCCCGGAGAAGCTGACCGGCGTCCGCGTCTACACCGTGGAGAAGCGGCGGCTCGTGCAGGTCATGGCGTACGACGACGCCCTGAGCGGGGTCGAGCTGGCCGGACGGTCGGTGATCATCCGCTCGCCTTCGGAGGTCGCCGGGTACGAGTACCGGCTGCAGTGGACCTGGGACCCCGATCAGCGGGCGATGCTGCTGACGCACGACGAGATGCGCCCGACCGGCCGCAAACGGCCCCCGAGCCCCCGGCCCGACAGCACCTCACCCACGCCGTCTCGCTCCCCGTCGGCGGACGCCCCGTGAGGCTCCCGCTGCCCCGCTGGACCGGCCCGCTCGCCGTCAGGGCGGCCGTGTTCATCACCGTGATGTGCTGCGCGCTCGCCGCGCTGCTCGGCGTGCTGGTGCATGTGCAGGTGACCGATCAGACCGTCGGCCAGGCGCGGGACACCGCGCTGCGGCGGCTGACGGAGGCGACCGAGGCGTACCAGGCCGGGGACGCGCCGCGCGGCGGAGCCGCGGTGGATCCGCCGGGGCTGCCCGCCGAGCTGCGCGACCTGGCCGTGTCCGGGCAGCGCGGCACGATGCTCGCGCACCGCGAGGGCCGGCCGGCGATGTGGGCGGCGGGACCGG
>NZ_JAOCQE010000027.1 GCF_025290915.1 Streptomyces sp. 15-116A
CGCGGCGGCAGACCGCGGGCGCCGCCGCGGCCGATGAGGTCGGTGGCGAGGGCGGTCAGCCGCTCGGGGTCGCCGAGCGCGTGGGTGGCGCGCAGCAGCTCGTTCCACAGGCGCTCGTCGGCCGGGGCGGTGCGCAGTGCGGCGTTGAGCGCCTCGATGGCCTTCTCCGCGCGGTCCTTCTCCATGTGGAACTCGGCGAGCGCGAGTCCGGTGTCCGCGACGAGCAGCGGCAGCTGGGCGTCGACGATCTCATGGGTGAGCCAGCGGTAGCGGCCGGCGGGCCGGTCGGCGAGCAGCGGCCCGCGCACCAGGACGAGCGCGTCGGTGAGCAGCCGCCCGCGCACAGCCCGGTTGCCCACACCCCGGCCCTGCGTGGCCTCGTGGTAGAGGGACCGCAGGACGTCCAGGTCGGAGACGACGGACTTGGCGAGGACGAGCCGGCCGGTGTCGTCGGTGCGCAGGCGGGGCGTGCCGTCGGGGTCGGTGCCGAGCCAGGCGCGCAGCCGCTCGATGAGTGCCTCGCGGACGTCGTCGGTGACCCCGCGCGGCCACAGCGCGGAGGACAGCACGCGCGGGTGCACGCCCTCGCGGTGCAGGAGCAGCATCGCGAGCGCCTCGTGCAGCAGGGCGCTGCGCTCGCCGTCCGGGGCGTCGAGGCCGATGATCTCGTACGAGCCGACCAGGCGGGCGTAGACGGCGGGCCGTCCCTGCTCGCTGACGTCGACGAGGAACGGCGGGGTGCTGGACGGGCCGTCGGGCCCGCGTTCGGGGTCGGCCTCGACGAACAGCTCGACCACCGCGCGCTGCTGGGCGGTCGGCAGGAGCTGGGCGTCGAGTTCGAGGCCGAGGAGCGGGGCGAGCAGCCTGCCCTCGCCGGTGATCTCCATCTCCCAGGCGGCGCCGGGCAGTTCGCCGGTCTCGGTGCCGACGAGGTAGCCGATGCCGAGGCGGCTGGCGTCGGCGGCGAGTTCGGCGAGCTTCACGGCGTCCTCGGGGGACGGCACGGCGGCGAGCAGGACGAGGTGGGGGGCCCAACGGGTGTGCTGGGCGGGCCCGGTGCGGCCGGTGAGCACGGAGTCGTGCCCGGCGGCGCCCAGCGCTCCCCTCCGCTGCCGGGTCTCGGCCTCCATGGTCTCCAGCAGCGCCTCGATGCCGTCGAGGTGGCGCAGCCGGTTCGGGGCGAGCGGGGTGAGGTCCTCGCCGAAGCCGACGAGGGTGATGGTCATGCGGTCCGACCAGCCGTTGGTGGCCAGCTCGGCGGCGACGGAGGCGAAGACGGCGGCGCGGTCGGCCTCGCGGCCGGAGAGGGAGACGAGGCCGGGCACCGACTCCAGGTTGAGCAGCAGCCGGGAGTCGTCCATGGTGCCGAGGCTGACGAGGCCCGGGTAGGGGGCGGCGGTGTCGGTGTCCTCGTACCTCTCGGCGTCGTCCTTGGCGAGCATCCAGAACGTCTGGTCCTGCCCCAGCTGCCAGGGCGTCGGCGGCTTTCCGGCGGGCTGGGCGAGCTGGAGGTGCAGATCGCCGTTGCTGAGCCAGGCCGCGTAGACGGTCGGCAGCGGCCGCGACTCGGCGGCGAGGGAGGCGGCGAGCCCGCGCAGCGACCGGTCCAGCAGCCGTACGCCCTCGGGGTCGGCGCCGACGAGGAGCGCGTCCTGCGCGTCCTGCGCGTCGCCGGTGGGGGTGGGGGGCTCCATGCCGCGCCGCCCGGTTCCGATGCCGCCGAGCGCCGACTGCCACAGGGCCTGGCGGCGCCGGTGGCCGAGGGCGCCGAGGAGGCCGGCGGCGAGGAGGGGGGCGCCGAGGAGGGCTTCGGGGAGGCCGAAGGAGTCTTTGTGGGCGGGGGCGGCGTGCTGCGGGGCCTGCTGGTGCCCGGCGTTGTCGTGGGCGGTGCTCTCCTGGGCGGGGGCGGGCCGCTGCTCGGGCAGGGAGATGGGCGAGGAGCCACCCCCGGTCTGCGCCTGCGCCTCTTTCCCTGTCCCGGTCTGCGCGTAGTCGTGGATCTGCTGCTGGACCTCGGGCGAGACGGCGGGCGCCTCATCGGGCATCTCGACCAGCTCGCCACCGCGCGCGTCGCCCGGCATCTCCATGATCCAGCCGGGCCGGATGAGGCTGGCCTCGGACAGCTTGGAACCGTCGGGCTGCGTACGGTCCTTGTTGAGCTCGAAGATCTCCTTGTAGCGGCGTCCGTCGCCGAGGTGCCGCTCGGCGATCTCCCAGAGGGAGTCGTGGTGGCGCCCCTCGGGCGGCTGGATCCGGTAGAACTTTGTGTCCCCCTGCTTGGCGCTCCCGTCGGCGTGCGCGGCGGCGTGGGAGGCCTGCTCGGCGAGCGCGGCGGCGGCACCGGCGGCCTGCTCCTGCTGCTGGGCGAAGAGCCCGGGCGTCTGCTGGGCGGCGGCGACGGACGGCTTCTGGTTCCCTTCCAAGCTCTGTCCCAGGGCGCTGAGTCCGGGCGTGAAGCTGGCCGCGGTGGCGCCGACGAGGAGCAGCGCGGCGACGAGCTGCCGGGCGAGCAGCTGGCTGGGCCCGGCGCCGGGCACCCGCCCCGGCACGCCGACGCCGGACAGCGCGGCCTTCATCTCCACGAGCACACAGGCGGTGAACTGCGCCCAGGCGAGCCAGACGACGAAGGTGAGGATCCTCAGGAACGTCTCGGTCGTCACCGGCTGCCGCAGCCACTCCATGGGCTCGAACGAGCTCGGCAACGGCCACCCCGCCTGTGTGGCGAGCGCGAACGGAACGCCGACGAGCAGCACGAGCAGCGCGACGAACGCGAGAAACGCCTTGAGGAAGTCCCCGAACGACCGCCGCCGCACCCGCACGGGCTGCGGCGTCCGGTTCCGCGGCACGGCGGAACCTCCCGCGGGGCTTCCCGACGAGCTTCCCGTCGAGCTTGACGGGCTTGAGGTGCGGCGTCGCGGCATGGCGGGTGTCCTGGTGTGGTCGTGTGGGAGGAGCGTGTGCTGCTGTGGGGTGTGGCGGCTCACGGGTCTGCTGAGCCTACAGAGATCTTATTGACTCGTATGGCCGCAGTCGAAGCACCGAGGCGGCGGCCGGAGTGAGACGACCGCCACCGACAGCGTCGCACGGGGCGACTTCATCCCCTTCGCAACCGCTACGCACCAACCTCACGTCCCCCACACAAGACCCCATTGCCTCTCAACTCGGCATCTCCACCCCCTGATAGCTTCGTTCTCTGTTGCACACAGCCGAACCAGGGGGAGACCGATCGTGGCCCGCCGCACCCTGTCCACGACCACCGCAGCACTGACGACAACCGCGGCCTTGCTGCTGACGGCTTGCGGGGGTGACAGCGACGCACCGGATGACATCAAGGGGGCGGACACGGGCGGCAGCCCTTCGGCTTCGACGAGCTCCGGCGCCGACTCGGGCCGTCCGGACATGAGCCTGCCGAGCTACCTGAAGGTCGAGTTCGAGGTGGATCAACCCTCCGACAGCCGTCACGCGGCAGCCCTCGACAACGCCAAGAACTACATACTCGCCCTGAATCACGGCATCACCGCCCAGGACCCCGAAGACCCGGCATATCGGTTCTATTCGCTCGGCAACGCTACCCAGTACGCCAGGAAACAGATCCAGTCCTGGGTCGACGACGAATGGACCGCTACCGGAACGGACGACTACTACGACGCCAGGACCGACGACGTCGCGAGTTCCGGCGGCGTACTCGTCACGATGTGCCGGGATCAGAGCAAGTTCTACGGCAAGAACGTGAAGACGCGGAAGATCAGGTACACGAAGGAAAGCCTCAACGACTACCAGGAGTTCCGGCTCCTGATGAAGCCGCCCCAGGGGGGCCAGAAGATCTGGAAGGTCCTGCAGATCGAGGTGCAGGGTCGGGTGAAGGAGTGCCGGCGATGACGTCCGCGCGGCACATCCTCAGCGGTACCGCAGCCCTGACTCTGATGGCCGCGCTGTGGTCGGGGAGCAACGCCCACGCAGCCGGCCCCGGCGACAACACCACGGTGCCGCCCGCCGATCAGCCGAGCGGTGGCACGGACGGCAAGGGAACGCTGTCAGCAGGTGTGTCCAGCATCCGCATCTCGTATCCGAGCGGCGGGAACGGTGGCGGCAGGCAAGGTGGTCTCGCCGCGATCGACCCGAACTGGAAGCCTCCTGCTTGCTGGTACGAGCCCGCCTTCACGCCCGAACAGCTCAAGAAGTTCGTGGACACGGACGGTGGCGGCGATGTCGGCATTCATGAGTCGTGGTTCGGCAAGGAACTGTGGACCGACCACTACCGGGACGGCAAGCCGGCGGAGAACTTCGACCTCCACGCACCCGCCAACAGCACGGCCGAGGGATACAAGGACTACAACCTCGGCAAGGACGGCTACTTCTGGCGGGGTGTGGCCCCCGACTCGTCGGATCCGGATTCCTGGGACTGCGGACGCATCATGTTCTGGGTCGACGCGGGAGAGATCCCCGACGATCCGAATGCTCCGACCCCGGAGATGCTCGCCGCATACGCGTACAACGCGATAAAGGTCCCCGAGACCGAGGTCGAGCTGAAGCCCGAAGCCAAGTCCACGGTGAATCTGCCGACCTGGGTGTGGCTGGACAAGGGCACCTTCAAGGAGGTCAAGGTCCGCGCCGAGTTGCCGGGCACCGGCCTGTGGGCGGAGACAACGGCCAAGCCGATCGCCCTGCACCTCGACCCCGGTACGAAGGACGCGGAGACCTACCCCGCCTCCGGCGACTGCGAGATCAACGAGGACGGTTCGATCGGCACGCCGTACACCAAGGGCAGCGCCGACATGACCCCACCCTGCGGCATCCGCTACCTCCGCGCCTCCAACGGCACCCCGTACCAGCTCAAGGCGTCGATCACCTGGCAGATCTCCTGGGCGGGAACAGGCGGCGCGACCGGCGACCTCCCCGACGGCACCTTCGAGACGACCCAGGACATGAACGTCCAGGAGATTCAGTCGATCAACCGGTGAACCGGGCTCACGCGTGCAGGTCGGCCTCGTCCATCAGCCGACAAGGCCGACCGACACGAGTCCCCCACCCGCGGCGACCGCACAGGCAACACTCCGCTGCCACGCGGCGACGCGCGCGGCATGCCCCCGCGTCGCCATCACCATCACGGAGTTCGCGGCGAACGCCGGCAGCAGGACGCCGAACATCGCGAACGCACCGACCGCCGGCAACGTCAGCTCAACCCCGGTCACCACGGCACCCGTCACCATCGCGACCACGGCCACCGCGTACAGCAGCCCCGCCACGTGCGTGACGTCGTCCCTCTTCAACGGAGCGGGCCCTCGCCGCTCGGCGTGCTCCCAGTGGCGCCGCTCGGTCCCGACCCGCGCCGACACGATGACCACCACTTCCACCACCAGCGCGATCACCGCCACATCCTCGACCGTCATCACGCACCTCCCTCACCTCGGCGGCCGAACCCGAATCTACGGCCGGGATGATCACGTTTGTGGCTTCTTGAGCAACATCAGAGGTTGATCTGCCCTGGGACCGATCGACGCATCACGCCGCGACAAGGTCACACCACACGTACTTGCCCCTGCTGCCGTCCCGCGCGAGCGGCTGCCAGCCCCACAGGTCGGAGCAGGCCCGCACCAGCGCGAGGCCCCGCCCCTCCTCCGACTCCGTGAGCCTGTCGAAGCAGCCCGGTGGGCCCGGCGGTTCCGGATCCGCGTCCCAGGCCCCGATCCGCAGCACACCGGCCGACCAGCGCACCCGGAGCGCCGCGGGCCCCTTCGCATGCCGTACGGAATTGGCGACGAGCTCCGCCGCGAGCAACTCCGCGGTGTCCGCGAGGCCGATCAGCCCGTGCATCGTGAGGATCAGCCGAACCGTGCGGCGACAGACGGTGACGGCTCGTACGTCGTTCGGGATGGACAGGGTGTACTCCCAGGGTGCTGGGGCGGTCTCTTCGACACCGGTTTCGGGCATGCGTGAACTCCCTTCAGGGGAAGGGGGATTGACTCATCGGCGGTATCGCGGGCGGTGGCTTCGCCGCAGCCGTCCTGGCATGACGGAGCGGTGCGCTTCCGGGGCCCCCGCGTCGCCGCACTGTGTGCGTCGCATCACTGACCGTAGGGCCACAATTTGGGACGTCGCAAGTCGTTGCCATAATCTCCACCCCGAACGTGTCACTGCCTCCCGGAAGTTGGAGGCGAGGAGGAAGCCATGCCGCGCAGGCAGCAGGCCACCGCACGCCAAGCACGGCTGGGCGCCGAACTGCGGAAACTACGCGAGGCCGCCGGACTCAAGGGGCGTGAAGCGGCGGCACTGCTCGGCACCGACTCGGCGCAGATGAGCCAGATCGAGGCCGGCGTGGCAGGCGTCAGCCAAACACGTGTACGGCAGCTCGCCGCTCATTACTCGTGCACCGACGAGCAGTTGATCGAAGCGCTGGTGGACATGGCGACCGACCGGACTCGCGGATGGTGGGAGAAGTACCGGGGGCTCCTGCCCACGCCGTTCCTGGACCTCGCCGAACTGGAGCACCACGGCGCCTACCGCATGGACGTCGAGTTCCTGCACGTACCGGGCCTCTTCCAGACCGAGGACTACGCCCGCGCGGTCTTCTCCTACCGGGTGCCCCAGCTACCCACGGAGGACCTCGACCTGCGCGTGCAGCACCGAATGGAACGCAGGAGGATCATCGAGGGCCCTCGGCCCGTTCCCTTCACGGCCGTCATCCATGAGGCGGCCCTGCGCATCCGCGTGGCGGACCGCACCGCCAGCCGCGCTCAACTCGGCCGCATTCTGCAGCTTTCTGAGGCGGACCACATCACCGTACGGGTCATCCCGTTCGACCTGGACGGCTTCGCCGGAGCCACCAACGCCATGATGTACGTAGGCGGAGTCGTCCCCAGGCTGGACACCGTCGTGCGGGACGCCCCACAGGGATCCTGCTTCATCGACTCGGAAGCTCAACTCACCTCCTATCGCACGCTGTTCCATATGGTGGAGTCCGTGTCACTCGACCCCGACCGTTCGCGTGACTTCATTCACCGTCTGACGAAGGAGCTATGAGGCAGCCGTGCCCACCCCCGACATTTGGCAGAAATCGTCGTATTCCGGCAGCGGCGACGGCAACAACTGCATAGAGATTGCCTGCTCCCCCGCCCGGATCTCCATACGCGACTCGAAAGTCCCCACTCACGCCCCCCTCTCCTTCCCCCACTCCGCCTTCATCTCCTTCCTCCAAACCCTCAAAACCGCCCCCCAGGGAAACAGGGCATGAGCTTTCGGGCGGCCAAAAAAACAGGGCAAGCGAGGCGAGAAGTAAATCCCGCCCCGCTTGCCCTCGGCGTCCCTGTGTCGGGACGTACGTCAGTACAGCGTCGCGCTCAGGTGGCCGTCCACCGAGACGCCCTGCGGCGAGACCGCGGCGCCGACGCCCGCGGTGAGGCCGAGGTTGCCGGCCTCGACGTGGACGCCCAGGGCGCCGGGCTCGGCGTGGATGCCGAGATTGAGGCTGGTGGCGACGCCGGCCTGGCCGCCGGAGACGAGCTCCAGGTCGGCGTCGGAGATTTCGGCGGTCTCGACCTGGGGGGCGAGGTTCATGACGCGATTCCCTTCATGTCAGCTTTCGGTGGCGGCACCCGCCCGATCGATCGGGGGATTCGCTACCGGCGATCTGCGCGAGCCGATCAAAGCACGTTCATGAATGAGCAGCCAGCCGTGAGGGAGCGATGCGGGAATTCCACGACGTCTCGAGGTCATCATTGTGAATTCCGCTTCACCGCCGGTCTCGAGTTCTTCACGCAAACCGGCCGTCCAGCGGGTTGCTCCCGTCCCTCACGGCGGTCGATCCGCGGTCATCGCCGGGCCTTGCGGCCGGTAAACGGCCTCCGCGTGAAATCTGTGCAGATCCATGGCAGGTTGGCGTCGTGAAGTTCGAGCTGATGCCGTACACCATTCGCCCCAAGAAGCAATTGCCGACGGCCGGAATCAAGGGAGAGGTCGGGCACTTCGGATCGGTCGTCGTGGCGCGCTGCCCGCTCTACCGGCCTCTTGAGAAGGGAATGGACACCGCGACGCTGAGCGGTCCCGCCTTCCCGGAGACGATCTTTCGGGGTAGGCGGAGGACGGGGCGTCCCTCGCTGTTCAAGGCCGAGCTGACGCTTGGCGGTCGCCGCGCTGAGCTGCGGTTCAACTCCCGGGCGCTGCGGAAGGCAGATCGCGCCCTGCGGATCACATACGGCGAACGGGGCTACACCTACACCGTGCAGGACCTCGGCATGGTGAGGATCCTGGAGAGGGAGGGAGTTCGGGTCTCGATCACACCCGGGCGACACGTCCCGCCGGCCACGACGTTCAGCGAAGGCACGGCCACCGGTCCCGTCGACGCGGTAGACCTGGCGATCGCCATCGTCCTCGAGGAAGTGGACACGGATGTCCTCACTCTGGGCGGAGCCTTGTCGTCCTCGCCGTTCGCTCTGCTGCAGTACTTCTCGGACCACGCCGACTGATGCTGTCCGGCTCGCTCAGCCGACCTCGTTCTCCGCGATCGCCTGGCCGTGGACCGTCACATCTCCGCCGTAGAACATGCCCGTGAAGACGGGGGCGTACGTCAACTGGACCTCGACCTCGACCTGTTGTGCGTTCGCCGCCACGCAGTGGGTCGCCGCGATGTCCGGGCCCGACATGTCCATCTCGCGGGCGAAGGCCTTCACGCGGGCGTCGCAGTTCTCGTAGTTGATCGGGGCCGGGCCGCCCACGTCGTCGTAGAGGGCCTCGCGGTCGATGTCCTGGGCGGCGTAACGGGCCGCCTGTTCCGCGATGTCGGCCGCCCGCTCCCGCTTGGAGATGGACATGCCGCCGTCGATCACGAAGGCCGAGAGGGAGAGGAAGACGAGGGCGAAGATGATGACCGCGCCCGCGCCCGAACCACGGTCGTCCAGGCGTGAGAAGCGGTTCAGCAGCCACGCATGCAGCGCGTCTCTCACGCCGTCCTCCGGTACGGATCCAGCGGCGAGCTGAAGCTCGACGTCAGCGTCGTCGGGATGTCCAGGCCCAGCATCGCAAGGCCCCGCACCTCGCAGCTCACCTCGACCGTGAAGATGGTGTCGGGCTCGAAGCCCGGGCTGGTCTGGACGACGGTCACCGGGCCCGCGCAGACGTCCGCGAGATTCGCCTCCGCTGCCTTGCGTGCCTCCGCCATCGCCGTCGCGTGGTCCTTCTGGATGGAGCCCGCGCGTGCCGCGTCGCGCGCCGCACCGTCCAACGCGCCCCGCCCGTCGACCAGTTGACCGAAGGCCACCAGCACCAGGATGAACAGGATCATCACCGGGGCGAGGATCACCACCTCGACGGTGGACAGGCCCCGGTCGTCGTCCCCCCGGACCGCGCGGGTGCCGAAGAGAGGGAACTCCATCTACGGCTCCTCCTGCACGAAACGCTCCACCGGGCCGACCGACTGCGCGTGCACCGTCAGATCCAGGCCCGGGAACACCGTGGGAATACGCGCCGTGACCTCCACGCCCACCGTGTTCTGCTCCGGCTGGAGCATCTTCACGTCCGGCGCCAGCACCAACTGCGGGCCCAGTTGCCGGATATAGCTGTCCACGACGTCCCGCGCCTCGCCGCGCCAGCCGCCCGGCTCGGCGTCCGCCGTCGCACGCGCCTTGCGGGCGCCCGCCTGCGCCGCCGCCTGGGCGACGTGATCGGCGAAGAAGTACAGCGCGAACTGCACCGTCGCGAAGATCATGAAGAACAGCACGGGCGTGAGCAGCACGAACTCGATCGCGGACATGCCGGAGTCACCGCGGGCGGAGGCGGCCTCGACCCGTCGGCGTACCCAGCGGCGTACCCGGAGGGCGCGCGTGGACATCGGCGTCGTACGTCCGGTCAGCAGGTCTTGCCCGCGTCCGCGCCCTTGATGCAGTCGCCGACCTTGTTGGCGCCTTCGCTCAGCGCGGCGTTGATGATGGCGGCCACGACACCGACGATCGCCACGACGACCGCGGAGATGATGACCCACTCCACCGCGGAGGCACCGCGGTCGAGTTCGCCGGAGCGGGCGCGCTCCACGCGGGCCCGCATGAAGGTGACCAGGAAGTCGACGGCGGGGATGCCGGTGTGGAAGGTACGGCCGTGGAAGGTACGTCCGTTCATGACGCGTTGTCCTCTCGAATTCGGTGCACGGAAAAGACGTAGGGCTTAAGGAGACACGTTCAGGGTCACGGTTCTCACACCTGGAACACCCGCATCGCCGCCGGGAAGATCAGGAACACGAGGAACCCCGCACACAGCAGCAGCTGCGCCACGAGCATCGACTGGGACTTCTCGCCCGCGCTGCCCTCGATCTCGGCGAGTTCGCGGTGCCGCATGGTCTCCGCGCGGGAGGCGAGGGACTCGCGGACCTTGGCTCCGTCGTCGGCGACGAGCGCGAGGGAGGCGGAGAGGTCCTTCAGCTCCTCCACGCCCAGCTCCTCGCCCAGCTGTCCCAGCGCCTGCCACTGGCTGATGCCGGTGATGCGGGCGTCGGCGAGGGCGTTGCGGATGCGGTGACTCGCCCAGCCGTCGGACACCTCGGCCGCCGCCATCAGCGCTTCGGGCAGACCGCGCCCGCCGGCCAGGCTCATCGACACCAGGTCCAGATAGGCGCCGATGACCCGGCGCAGGTCGCGCCGCTTCTCGGCGGCGTCCCGGCGTACCTCGAGGTCGGGCAGGAAGAAGAAGACGACGGCGCACAGCAGCGCCAGCCACACCGGAATGATCGGGCTCTTGCTGAAGCCGATCGTCCAGACGACCGCGAACAGGAACGGCCCGAAGAACAGCCCGCCCGCCGCCAGCAGCACCTTCGTCGCCAGGAACTTCTCCCAGCTGCGCTCCAGCACCGCCAGGTCGGCCCGCAGCGAGCGCTGCTCCCAGCCCTGCTGCAGATAGAACTCGGCCACCCGCGCGCCCACTTCGGCCCGCAGCGAGCCGAAGCGTCCGCTGTCCTGCCGCGCCGAGCGCGCCGACTCGTAGGCCGCGCCGCGCGCCCGCATCGCGTCGATCCGCGCGACCTGCGAGATCGCGCTGCGCCTGGTCGGCATCAGGGCGCGGACCAGGACGTAGACGCCCAGGCCGACGATCGCGCCGACCACGATCGGCATCGTCAGTTCCTTCACCGCCGTACCCCCTCTTCCTGCGGCAGCTGCTGCGGTGAGGCCGCGGCCCCGACCGTGCTCCGGGGCCGGACGAACTGCACGGCCGCCTCGTCGCGCACCAGGAAACGCTCCGGCGTCTCGATCGTGGACAGCTTGCGCAGCCACCAGAAGCCCAGCGCGAACAGCCCGCAGACACAGGCGAGGACGAGCTGCCCGACGGCCGTTCCGTACGGCTCGACGAAGTCGCGGTTGAAGATGGACAGTCCGAGCACGAACGCGATCGACACGGCGACGACGATCTGCACGGAGCGGCGGGTGGACGCCCGCTGCGCCATCACGCGCTGCCGCATGTCGACCTCCTCGCGCGCCGACTTGGCGAGCGCGCCGAGCACCTGCCGCAGACCGGGGCCGCGCAGCCGGGCGTTGAGGATGAGCGCGGCGACGATGATGTCGGCGGAGGCGTCGTCGATCTCGTCGGCGAGCTGCTGGAGCGCGTCGGGCAGCGGGGTGCGGGCGCGCAACCGGTCGACGAGAGCGTCGAGATGCGGGCGCAGCACGGGCGCGGCGGCGCGGGCGGAGGCCGGGATGGCCTGCTCCAGGCCGACGGCACCGGCGATGGTGTCGCGCAGCGACTCCGTCCAGGAGGCCAGCGCCTCCACCCGCCGCATCGCGGCCCGCTCTTCGGCGGCGCCGCCGAAGAGGCGGTCCCAGAAGAAGACGAGGACGGCGGCGGCGATGCCGGCGACGGCCCATCGGGTCAGCAGCAGCACGACGAGGCCGACGATCGCGGCGAGCGAGCCGCGCCGGCCCGCGAACCGGATGAGCTCGTTGGCCCGTTCGGTCGCCTTCTGCTTCTCGTGCTCGGGCTTGGCGGGCAGTCCGCGTACGGCGACGGCGAGCAGGGCGAGGCCGCCGCCGACGGCGACACCGCACGCCAGCGCGTAGAGCACGGTGGTGGAGAACAGCCCGCCCATGGAACCGAGCGAGCCGAGTGCGGCGAGCGTCATCGTCCCGGTCACCCCCACGTTCCGCTGGGCCGGTAGCCGTGTGCCATGAGTTCCTCCAGGCAGGCAAGGGGGGCGTGCGGCACGACCCGGCCGTCGGGAGTCTCCGCGAACACCTCGCTGGACAGCACCCGTCCGTCGACGCCGTTGACCTCGCGGACCGAGGTGACCATGCGCTGGAGCCGGCCGCCGTTCTGGAAGTCGTTGCGCCGCTGGATGAAGACGACGAAGTTCACCGCGCCCGCGATCAGCATCTGGCTCGCCTCGATCGGCAGCCGTTCGCTGGCCTGCAGGGCGTAGGTGGAGATGCGGTTGAAGACCTCGCTGGAGCTGTTGGCGTGGATCGTGGACAGTGAGCCGTCGTTGCCCTGGGACATCGCGTTCAGCATCGTCACGATCTCGTCGCCGAGCACCTCACCGACGATGACGCGGGAGGGGTTCATACGGAGACTGCGGCGGACGAGTTCCGCCATGGAAATGGCGCCCTGCCCCTCGGAGTTGGGCAGCCGCTCCTCGAACGCCACGACATTCGGGTGCAGTTCGGGGAACTGGTCGAGCCCGAGCTCCAGGGCGCGCTCGACGGTGATGAGCCGCTCGTGCGGCGGGATCTCGTTGGCGAGGGCGCGCAGCAGCGTCGTCTTACCGGCGTTGGTGGCGCCCGCGATCATGATGTTCTTGCGGGCGCGGACCGCACAGGCGAGGAAGTGGCCGAGCTCGGGAGTGAGGGTGCCGTTCCCGACGAGGTCGGAGATGAACACCTTGCCCATGCGCGCGCGACGGATGGACAGCGCGGGGCGGCGCGCCACGTCCATCACGGCGGAGAGCCGGGAGCCGTCCGGAAGCCGCAGATCGAGCTGGGGGTTGGCGGAGTCGAAGGGCCGGGAGGACAGTCCGGAGTACGCGCCCAGCACCTGGATGAGCTCGATCAGCTCCTCGTCGGTCTCGGCGACGGGCTCGCCGCGGACCTCGCGGCCGTCGGAGTAGCCGACGAAGACCTGGTCACAGCCGTTGATGTCGATGTTCTCGACCTCGGGGTCGTCCAGCAGCGGCTGGAGCCGGCCGACACCGAAGAGGGCGGCGTGCACGGCGGCCGCGTACTGCTCCTCCGTCTCGGCGTCCAGCGGAGTGCGGCCCGCGTTGATCTCGGCGCGGGCGTACTCCTCGAGTATCTGGGCTATGACGGCACGGGCGTACTGCCGCTCGTCCTCGGTGGACATCGGCGTGACGCCGTTGACCTGGTCGAGACGGCGCTGTTCGGCGATCCGGTCGCCGGCGTCCTGACGGAACCGCTTGACCAGCTGGTGATCGACAGCGGTCATCGCCCGGCTCCGGCGTGGCCGGTGACGGGGCCGCCGCCGTGGGGGTGGGCGGCCTGGGGGTTCTGGGGCTGGTACTGCTGGGCGTGCGGGGGCTGGGGGTGCGAGACCTGCTGCGGGGGCTGGGCCTGGGCGTGCTGCTGGGCCTGGGGCTGGGCCTGGGGCTGGGGCTGGGGCTGTACGTGCTGCTGAGCCTGAGCCTGCTGCTGGGCCTGAGCCTGGGCCTGGGCCTGTGCCTGCTGGTGGTGCTGGGCGTTGGCGGAGGCGGTCCAGGCGGCGCCGTACTGCTGGTACAGGTCGGCGGTCACCTTGCGGGCGGAGCGGATCAGCAGCGACTTGTCGAGCCGGCCGCGCCTGCGGCCCGCGAGCTGCTCGGCGCCGGCCGGGTCGTCGGCGAGGGTGCCGACCACGCGGGCGCCGGTCTGGGCGTGCACGAGCATGTCGTTGACCTGGGAGGCCAGCTTGGCGGCGTTGCCGGTGTCGGCGACGAGGACGACGCCGATGGCCGGGTTGCCGAGGTTGGCGGCACCGCGCGGGCCACCGTGCAGCTTGGTGGCGAGGGCGGCGGCACGGTCCCGGACGCGGGCGAGCGCCTCGGGCTCGGTGCGGGAGATGAGCAGGACGAGGGCGGCGTGCGGGAACAGTTCGACGGCCGGGGTGTCCCCGCTGATGCGCCCGCAGTCGGCGATGACGTCGGCGGGCGCGTGCGGGGAGTCGGCGAGCGAGGCGAAGGCACGGCCGAGGGTGGGCCACAGCCCGGCGAGCCCGGCGGCCTGCTCGGCGATGCCGAGGCCGACGAGCACTTCGAGGCCGCCGCTCAACGGCTGGACGTGGTCCCAGAGTTGGTCGGGCACGAGGCCGCGGCGGGCGGTGGCCGCGATGGAGAGCATGCCGGTGTTGGGGTTGAGCGGCCCGCCGTGCGCGGCGGCACTGCGGTAGACGAGGTCACCGCCCGCCGGGTCCGTCTCGGCGAGCAGCACGCGCCGCGGCCAGACCGCCGCGAGGGCGACGGCCGCGGTGGTGACGCCGGGGGAACCCTTGTCGGCGGCGAGGGCGATGAGGGCCATGGGTGGGGTGCCGCCTTCTCAGTTGCCGGGGACGTGCACGATGGCGACCTCACCCGCGGCTGCCGCCGAGGCCAGCGCGGCCGCGTCGGCCTGGTCGACGAGCAGGGTGAGCGTCTTGCTGCCGGTGCTCACGGTGGAGTCGCTGTCGTCCTTCACGGTGTTCACCCGGGCGTCGTCGACGAGGGCGCCGCCGGAGGAGGAGCCGGTCGCCCCGGAACCCGCACCGTCCGAGTCGTCGGAGCCGGCACTCGTGCCGCCGACGCGGTAGGCCGCCACGACGTCACCGGACTTGATGTCCGCGGGGTACTGCCCCTCCTTGAGAGCGAGACCGACGGACGCCTTACCGGCGGGCAGACTGCTCTTCTTGCCGAACATCTGCCCCTGGACGACCGTCTCCGGGTAGATGGTGGTCTTGGCCTTCAGCGTCTTGAGGGTGTCCAGCTGGCTCCAGAGGACGTAGTTGATGCTCTCGTCCTCGGCCACCATCACGGAGGTCACGTCGCTGTCGGTGACGGACGCCCCGGCCTGGATCTCGTTCTTGACCTTCACGACCTCGATACGGTCACCGGCCTGCAGCACCAGCATCGTCGCGCCGAGCGCACCCACCAGGATCAGCAGCACCGCCAGTGCGGCCAGTGCGGGTTTGCGCTCGCGAGGCGGCGTGGGAAGCCGGTCACCGACCGACGGCTGAGCAGGAGCCGCGGAACGACCTGCGCCCGCCCCCGTACGCTCTTGGATCTTCACGCAACCGCTCCCCGTACACCCAAGACGATGTCTGCCAAGTTCTCAGAAAATTCGGACACTTCACCCGCGTCCACTCGCGCGCAGACATGCGGGACGCGTCGGACGTACCCTCCCGACCTGGGCGGATAGCCAACGCTGAGGTGAGTGTCAAGCCCTCGCACCGTATCAGCCGCTCATACGCCCCTCAAGGCGCACCCGACGTCATGAACACCACACGGCACACTGTTACCCGCCTGCAACTGCAGCCCCGTGAAACCGGGTTGACGCCTACCCAGACCCCCATGTCACGCCCTGTGCGCAAGCGAACCGCCAACGTGCCGCGTCACCGCCCCCGCCCGCCCGATTCGTCACGCCTCACCCATCAGCCCTGCACGATTCACTCACGAGAGTCCACCCGGCCCATGCCATGATCTTCGCCCGGAACGGTGACACGGGGGCTTCAGGAGCGACGGGCGGTCAGCCGTTCACCTGCCGTGCGGCACGACTCTTGCCCTTGCCCTTCTTCCGCAGCTTCCGCATCCGGTCCCGCTCCTCCGCCCGCCGGGCCTCGAGGACGCCCCGGCGCCACCGCCGGCCGAGCAGACCGAGGGCCGTCACGGTGACGACGTAGGCGAGGAAGGCGGTGCCGGTCCCCGGGACGTACTCGCAGGAGGACGACCGGCAGTTCCTGCCGCGCAACCCGCTGAGCAGCAACAGCACCGGCCCCATCGCGGCGACCCAGCACGCGGCGGTTCCCGCGGAACGAGCGGCCCGCAACAGCCGTGGCTCGCTGTCCCCGTTCGCGACCCCGGACCTGGCCAACGCACCGAACCAGCCCAGCACGCTCACGATGCCCAGCACAGCACCGGCCGCCCAGGCCCCGCCAGGAATCCCGACGAGCGCCGATATCGCCTCCCGCCCGAGCCACCGGGCGCCTCCGAAGAACAGCAGAACGACCACGAGACCGACGACAAGGAAGAGGACGAAACCCGCGACCCCCCACGCATCCCTCGCCCGAAACCTACCGCCGGCCATCTCAGCCCTCCTGCTCCCGATCCCGCGCACCCCGGCCACCCGATTCGTCACGCCTCACCCACGAGCCCTGCACGATTCACTCACGAGGGGCCGGGCGGCCCATGCCATGATCTTCGGTCGGACCGATGACGGGACACCGCAGCAGGCCCGTAAGCAAGCCCCTCGAGGAGCCCCCCACATGAAGCGCACCGCGCTGACCGCCTCCGCTCTGTCCGTCCTCGCCCTCGCCACGCTCACGGCGTGCGGCGGCGACAAGGAGCCGGACAACTCCACCGGAGAGCCGAGGCCGACCACCTCCCAGGCTCAGCAGGCCACTCCGGCCCAGCGGCTGGCCCAGCTGATGGTACGGCCGGCCAACGTGGACGGGTTCTCGGTGGACAAGCCCGATGCCGAGTTCGCCTTCGCCACGTCCCCTGAGGAGGTCAAGGTCGACAAACCGGCCTGCGCTCCCCTGGCGTACGCGATGAACCAGCTCCCGCTGGGGGACCCGACGGCGGACCTCACACGGGTGGTGTCGAAGAGCATCAGCGACGCACACACGCACATCACCCTGACCACTTACGAGACCGGGGCGGCGCAGCCCGCTCTGGCCGATGTGAGGAAGGCCCTGAGCGCCTGCGGCGACGGCTTCACGGCGAAGGCGAGCGGCGGCACCAACACCTACGACTCGGTCACCGAGGAGAAGGTCGCCCCGGCCGGCGACGAGACCCTGGGCTTCAAGGCGACGATGACCTTCCGCGGCATCTCGCACACCCTGCACACGCAGGTGGTCCGCAAGGCCGACGTCCTCGGCGTCTACCACTCGGTCGACGGCCTGGCCATCGCCCAGGCCAGGCCGAGCGACGCCAAGCTGTCGGCGGCGGTGGTGAAGGCACAGAACGCGAAGCTCGGGTGACGGCCGTGGCGTCCCTGACCTCCGTGGTGTCCAGCGGCATCGGCGCGAGGGCCGGCCGCCTGCTCCTGGCCCTGTGCGCCTGCGTCGCCGTACTGACGACCGCCGCACCGCAGGCCCAGGCGGAGCCGCAACCGCGCCCGCGGGCACAGTCCCAGGCGGCCTACCTCGCCGACCGCCTCCGCACCCACCCGGTCCACGTCACCGACCAACTCCCCCGCGAGGTCCCGCTCTCCCTCGCCGACGACTTCGCCCGCGTGGCGAAGCGCACCGGTGTCCCCACGTACGTCCTGGTCCTGCCGGGCCAGAGCGCGCGCGAGGACGGCCTGCTGGCCGAGGTGCACGACCGGCTGGGCCGCGACGGACTGTACGTGTTGATCGACGAGTCGGAGGTCACGGAGGCCCGGGCCCACGGCGTGCGCGTCCCGGCGGAGGCCGCCGCGACCGTCGTGCGCTACGAACTCCCCTTTGACGCGGGCCCGTTGCGTGCCTTCGAGCGCTTCGTCGAGGTCGCCACCATGGCCCCCGAGGACGCGGAGAAGCTGGCCGCGGCGGCGAGCGAGGCGTACGGGGAAGACGGCGGCCCCGCCGACCTGTACATCGGCCCGGCGGACCGCCGTAACCAGTCCTTCCTCACGGGCATAGCCGTCACCGGCGTACCGCTGTCGATCCTGCTGCTGGTCCCGTACATACGCCGCCGCCGACGCGGCCCGCCACCGGCGCGCGGCAAGAAGAAGTCCCCCGCCGGCGCCCCTCTGTGGCGTCGCCTGCTCCTGCCCACGATCGCCCTGCTCACAGGCGCGGCGATCGCCGGCACCGCTCCCCTGGTCTTCGACCAGACCCGCAGCAGCGCGGCCCCCACACCGTCCCCACAGGACATGTCCGCGCGCGTCGAACGCGTCGCGGCGGCCCTGGCCCGGGACCCGATCTACCAGGACCCGGAGAGCCCGCAGAGGCTCAGCCCGTCCCAAGTCACCCGCCTGCAGGCCCGTATCGACCGATTCGCCAGGTCGGAAGGCGGCGGCCCGGTCTACGTCACGCTGATGCCGCACATGCCGGAGGACGAGACCGCCGGTGACGAGGACCGCTTCGCCGCGGCCGTCCACGCCAAGCTCAAGAAGGACGGCGTGTACGTCACCGCGGACCCGCTGAGCGGTTACATCCGCGCCTTCAACCACGGCCTTCACGTGGACAGTTACGACCTTCTCTTCAACGTTCCCGAATCGATCGAGTACGGATCCGCGAAGGCGGATCAGGCCGAGGACCACCTCCTCGGAGAGCGCCTCGACGCCTTGATGACGTTCCTCGACGAGGTGCCGCGTACCGAGGAACCGCGCTACAGCGGCACACCGCTGTCCGCCCCCAGCCCCGCCAAGGAGCACGCCCTCCCACCGCTCTTCGCCACCGACTTCTGGCCGGGCCTGATGGTCGGCGCCCTGGCGGCGCTGCTGCTGCTCATGGTGGTGGCCGCGATGTGGCCGGTGGTCGCCAAGGCGGGCAGACGTCTCGGCTGGGGACCGAGCCCGGACTCGCGCGACGCGGCACCTCAGGCTCCGTCGGAGGCGTACCTGCGACGCGTGGCGCGGGCGGAACTCCGAGCGGCGGCCGCGGCCGTCAAACGGACGGCGAGCGCGGACGACGAGGACGCGAACCCGTCGGCGTACACCCGATCCCGCAACGCCCACGACCGCTACGAGGCGGCGAAGTCCCTGGCGGGCGCCGACACGTCCCGCCTGCGCGACCCGGCGCTGGACCCGGCCCACTTGCTGGCGATCGCCGTCCTGGCCCGCGCGGCACGAGCGGCCCTGGACGGCGACTCCAGCCCACGCTGCTGCGCGGTGAACCCCCTGCACGGCTCCGCCGTCACTCGCCAGGACGTCCGCGTGTCGCCCGCGGGCAAGAGCAGGCGCCTGCTCCCGGTCTGCGAGCCCTGCCGCGATGCGGCGATCGCCGCGCCTCGCGAACTCCCGGGCCGGTTCCTGACCCTGCCGTGCGGACCCGACGGCACGGCCCGCATCCGCTACGACGAGGCCTCGCGCCGCCTGCTGTCACCGCTGTCGAAGGGATACGGCGAGCTGGTGACAAAGGTGAAGGAAGCGGCGCATGCCGGCTGAGCATCAAGCAAGTTCGCGGTGGCGAAACCACGAACCACACCAGTACCGTCATTGCCCTTGACTGCACATCTGTCCCACGGGGAGTCACTGTGAAGCGCCGAACTTTGCCCGTTGCTGTCGCATGCGCCGCGACAACAGCCCTCCTGCTGACGGCCTGCGGAGGCGGGGAGGAGAAGGCCGGCGACAACGACAAGATCGCCGGCGCCGACCAGGGCGCGGAGACACCGAAGGAGTCCACGAAGCCCTCGGCGGCCCCGGCGGAGGACAGGCCGGACGGCGTGGATGTGTCCCTGCCGAAGGACATGAACCTGGTGTTCGACTGGGAGAAGCCGAAGGACAAGAACGAGGCGGCGGCGATGGAGGACGCGGCGAACTTCCTTCGGGCCATTTATCGGGGCGTCGACAAACGAACGACCAAGGACGCGGCGGTGACGGCGTACGCCACGGGCGAGGGGCTGCACTACGCGGAGGTGCAGATCAACGAGTGGATCAAGGGCGGCTGGACGGCCACCGGCACCCTGCGCCACTACGACGCCGCCACACGGTCCGCCGAGAACGGCAACTCGGTGGAAGTGGCGTTCTGCGCGGACTCGGGCAGGTTCTTCGGCAAAGAACTCGAGACCGGCAAAATCCTCAGGACCAAGCCCAGCATCGAGGATTTCGACCACTTCAAGGTCATCATGGTGAAGCACCCCGCAGATGAGGGCCTGTGGCAGGCATCCAAGGTGTTCGTCGAAACCAAGGCGGCGAAGTGCCGATGAGCCGATCGCGACTCGTACGCCTCAGTGCGGCAGCCTTGACGTTGGCCCTCGTGCCCGTCGCTCTAACGGAAGCCGCCTATGCGGCGAAGCCCGTAGGTTCTGGCAAGGGAGCCAGCACAGAGGAGACCGGCGGAGGCGACAACAGCGGCATCTACGCCGCCGCCCGCATCCAGTACTCCGGCTCTGTCGCCAAGAACGGCGGCACCGGGAACGTGACGTCCACCGACGTCAACTGGACGCCACCGCCCTGCTGGTACGCGCCGTACATGGGCGCCAAGGACTTCAAGAAGAAGATGTCCAAGGACATCGAGAAGGCCAAGAACACTCCGGGCATGGGTGGCACCGCGGGCTCGGCGGTCGGCGAGGTGGAGCGCCACTACGAGGACGAGTACGGCTGGACCGACACCCCCGGCTACAAGGACTACAACGTCGAGAACGACGGCAAGGGGATGTTCTGGGCGGCCGTCGAGAACCCCGACGAGCCCGACCCCTTGAAGCGAAGCTCGTGCAACGACCTCCCCTTCTGGGTGCCCAACGGCGAGGCCCCGCCGCCCCAGTACGAGGAAGCCATCACGCCCGAGATCCTCGCAGCCCTCGCCTACCAGCACATGCAGCTCCCGGACACCAAGGTGACCCTCGCGCCGGCGGCCGCCACGAAGGTGAACCTGCCAACCTGGGCGTGGCTCGACAAGGCCGTCTTCGACGAGGTCCAGGCCACGGCGGCGATCAACGTCCCCGGCTTCAACCTCCAGTCGACGACCACGGCCAAGCCGGTCTCCCTCAAGCTGGAACCGGGCACCAAGGACGCCGAGACCTACCCGGCCTCCGGCGAGTGCGTCATCAACGCCGACGGCTCCATCGGCGAGCCCTACGCCAAGGGCAAGGCCGACGAAACCCCGCCCTGCGGCATCAAGTACCTCCGCTCCTCGGGCGAGGACACCTTCAAACTCCAGGCCACCATCACGTGGGACATCACCTGGCAGGGCACGGGCGGCGCCGGCGGCGACCTCCCGGACGGCACGTTCGGCAATGACCAGGCGGTGACAGTCCAGGAGATCCAGGCCGTCAACCGGTGATTAACGGAGGACGGCAAAGGTCGCAGAGCTGCTCACCTCGGGGGCGGCGCCGTCGCGAACTCTTCCTTGGCCGGGAGCAGGTCAGAGATCAGCTGCCAGACCTCCTTGGCATCGGTCCGAACCAGCTTGAGCGGGGTTGTGCCATCCACCTGGCCGGGCAGGATCGGCTCGGCGGGCAGCTCACGATGCCAATAGCCGAGAGGTCCGCAGTCCCACACTGCGAATCCGCGCACCTGCATGGCGGGAGTCCCCTCATCGTGGCCCCGCCATGCGGCAGTCATCCGCCAACTGGCACGCATTCCGGCGATGAGCTTGGCAAGCGTGCTGAGTTGCGACTTCTGGGTGAGTCCGGCGTCCTTGAGCGCCTCCCCGATCCGGTTTACGCCTTCCTCGGCCGTCAGGTTACGGAGGCTGTCCAGGGTGCTCAGCCCTGCGTTCAGGACGGCCATGGTGGTCTCGATCACCGGCGTGGCGACCTGAACAGTCTCCTCGCCCTGGAGGTTGACCATCCGCGCCAGCGCCCAGACGAGCATGTTCGGCTCGAGCCGGACGTACTCGGATTCGTCGGAACCCGGCCAGGACTCGTGGGAGTAGACGTAGCCGTCGCCGATGGTCACGCCGTGGTGAAGGGTGCCGTGCTCACCGAGCGCCTCCACGTGCAGGACGACGGTGGGTGCTCGCAGGGTGCTGACCAATGGGCTCAGCAAGATGTCGAGGTTTCCCGCCTCGTCCATCAGGCCGGCGTCGCGCAGTTCGCGGTCGGCCTCGTCCAGTTCGGAGGGTACTTCTTCCCCTGCGATGCGATGACCGATGACGGCCAGGTGGCTCTCGGCGAGCCGGAACCGACCCCGGGTGCTGTCATATGAGGGCATTGGGTGTCGCTTTCGCTAGCTGCAAAATGTGGCGGCGCTGACTCAGGAATTCCATCGGGTCAATGGAAAATGTCCAGCCAATTCAACGACCTGCTGAAAAAGGCGCGAACGGCCCCGCCTCTGGTCAGATTGCGCGTATTGACGCCGCACATCACGGCGGCCAGGGCGAGGTCAGTGGCGTCGGCCGGCCCCAGGACGGTGAGAGTGGCCTTCTTCCGTGCACCGCTGCCATGACGACGGGTCCGGATCTCCACCCCGTTCCTGACCAGAGCCCGGTCCCGGTGCCGCGCGCTGGTCGCGAGATAGCGATACTCCCTCCCGGCAACCTGCATCCGGAGCGCTCTTCCCGCTCTGGTCTGTGCCCAGCGGTTGCGCTTGAGCCGGACTCCTGCCCCGCCGACATTGAGCTCTGCAATGTAGAGCGAGGGCTTGCGTCCGTAAGCCCAGCCCATGAACGAGGTGGCGGGCACAGTGTCCCCCTTGACCTCGGTGACGTGACGGTCGCCGTGCCGACTCGCCGGGTAGACCACCTCGATCCGGCCGAACTCGCCTACGGTCCCCCGGTACCCGAACTTCCAGGCCAGTCGATGGCCCGAGCGGTCCTCCCAGCCGTCTAGAGCGTACGTGTACTGCTGCATGGTTCCTTCCCCTCGCGCCGTTCGGGCGCGGATGTGGCGTGGTCGGCATCAGTCGAACGGGTTGAGGGCACTGCCGAGTTTCTTGGCTCCATCGGCAATCGCCTCACCTGCTTTTTCAGCCTTGTCGCCGACCCACTCTGCGGCGTCACCGATTTTGTCCGCATGGTCCCAGGCCAGTGTTCCGGCATAGGCAAGTCCAGTGGCCGCAGTGAGACCGAGAGTGACGGGGTTGGGGGCAACCATGGCCGCGGTGAGCGAAGCGTTGAAGGCCGTCCCGGTCCAGTTGGACAGGTATTTGGCCTTGTCTTCCTTCCACGCTTTGCCGTGATCCATGGTTGCCAGGTTGGCGACGCCCCAACCGGTGGCGCCGAGCGAACCGACGATACCGGCGCCGCGAATCCATCCGGCGGCCTTGGCCGCATTCGCGAGACCCCCGCGTTGGGCGACCCGGAGCAAGTTGGACTCGGTCGCAGTGGGCATGTAGAAGGCGCCGTTGCGCATGTATCCCGCGAACATCGCCGCCTCGTCGGAGCCGGCCAGCACGCCGGTCGGCACCCGGGCCAGCCAACTCCCGGCCCTGGGAACCCTGGACAGCTTGTCCCAGTGACCACTGATCAGGCGGGCGGTGAGGGTGCCTGGCGCGTTGAGTATCTTGGATGACTTGAAGTAGGCACGGACCGATTTTGCGCTGAGCAGCCCCACGGTTGTCGACGTGAAGAACGCCGACAGATTGGCCGCTCCCTCGATGTACGTCGCGACTGCCTGACCCAGCTTCTCGTTGCCGGTGAGCTGAGTGACAGCATCGCCCTGCACCCTGACGAGCCAGTCGTCGAGAGACTCGCCGTCCTTCCTCTTGAGCCAGCTGTCGTCGAGCTCGCTGTTGGACGCCGTCGCATTGGCGACCAACAGGATGTCCGGCGGCAACTCCTTGTTCTTCAGTTGCTCAGGGGTGAACCCGGCGAGCAGCAGGCCGGCCAGCGGATCGTCGTTCTCCAAGCGGGCATATGCTGCTTTCCTGCGGAGTTCGGGCGCAGTATCCGAAACCCAGGCACGCATGGGCCGTATCGCGCTCAGCTTGTCCGACACCCCGAGTGCCGAGGCACGCGTGAAGGCCTCACCGAGTCTGTCTCCCATTCCTCCCCGCCCGTCGAGCAACTTGGCCAGCTGCTCGAGGTCGTTCGGATTCACCACTCTGTTCGGCTTGCCCGTCACACATCTCCCTCAGGTGATCAACAAAGCTCCTTCCTGAGCAGGAAGCAGCACAAGTGGTCGAATACCTTACCGTGGACGCAGATTGAACCGACGCCCACAGTCTCGGTAGAAACTCGGAGTACAAACGAATGTGGGTGATCAGATCTGGCGCGCTCGCGTCAGTGCGTCCAGCAGGGCATCGCGGTCGTGGGTGGCGATCAGCAGCGACTCGCCCTGCACGGTCTCGACCACGATCTCGTCCATACCCATCGGCACAGACCAGCCTCCTCCCATGAGCCGAGGCGGCACAGCCGCACGGCTCGCTCGACGCAGCTCCGCGAGTTCCTGAGGCGACCGAGAACCGAGGGCGGCGACGAACTCCGCATCAGTGGGCTGCTCACGAGCTTCCCTGAGCGAGTCGACGGTCAACGACTCCACCGCGATCGTCTCCCGCCCCACGGTCAACTGGCCGTTCTCAAGGCGGACTCGGTGGTAGATGCGCTTGGAAAGCGGCACGGCGTTGAAAACGACCGCAAGAAGCGTCGAGGCACCGACAATCACCAGCCAGACAGTGCTGTCCTCGGGAAGCAAGATACCCCCTTGATAAAGGACAAAGGCGACAAGAACCGCGATGCTGGCAATCATCCAGCGCTTCGGCAGCTTCTCTTGGTGCACCACCGCGCGCCCGTACGACGCCGTCGCCACGTTGTCACCAGATCCATACACGCCGCCCACGACCGCTCCCCTCAACTCCATCCGCTCTCCATGCCGGCCAGGCTACCCAGCGCCCGTGGCTGCGAGCCACTGCCCCTTACCCTGGGCGCCCTTTCCTGAGTCGTCAAGGACGGCGATTCTGATCCCTAGGGTGCCGAGTCGCCCGCCCAGAGTCCGCTCATTGTGAAGTGATTGTGGTGACTTCATGGCGAGCGCGATGGAGGTCGTCGACACCGCGAGCGTCGTCGCAGAAGCGTGGATGGCCGGGCAGCGATCGAACCTTAATACCGTGCCTTTAAGATCATTCAGCGTACCGACTGTCGCCCTGCATCACGGTGCGATGCTCGGTCCACTGTTTTCCACCGGTCAATGCAGAAACGGAATCGACAGACGTATGGGCGGGATGACATTCAAAGTGCAGCGCGCGGCATCCACCAAGGGAAGGCGGGGCGAAGCCGTTTCATGGATTGGGGATATCGCTGGACTTGGCCGCGTTCAGCTCACCTTCCCCACAGAAAACAGCAACTATCCGTCTACGTATACCGAGGTGTCAGTGAGTGGGGAGGGCTTCCCTCTCGTCACATATCTCGGTCTGGGCTACTTGCAGCGCCCACTGCTGGCCAGAGGGGAGCTGAACGTCGACTGGGAACCCGCCGAGCTATCCCGAAACAGGTGGCTGCTCACCAGGAACGCGCGCGCCTTGCGGATTCGGACCAAACGGCGCTCATACGCCTATACCCAACGGGGCGGAAAACGCGATCACGAGCTTGTCCGCACCGGAGCGGCTGTACACATGCGGCGTTCGAGTTGGGTCAAACCACGCACGATCACGGGTACCTGCTCAGGTGATGTGGATTCCCTCGACATCGCCATCGCGCTGGTCCTGGAGGGCGTGTACACGCGAAACCTGACGGTGTACGGCGCACTTGTGTCACTCCCCGGCCGTGCCATCAATCGGTTCAACGACATCTGAGCCAGGCCGGTAATGACTTCCTGAGGTGATGAATCGCCTGGGAGAATTCCGGACCTTCTGTGAAGTGTCTGTGACGACTTCGCGACGGGCACGGCAGGACGGGCGGCGGCACAGGGGGAGGCGTACCGCCCGCGTAAGCTTCAGCGACGGCGTAGCGCGCAGCGCACGTGAGACGCCGGGCATTTCAGTCAACGGGGAGGAACTCGGCCGTGGGGCCCACAGACGCAGACAGTGCTGTCGAATTGAAGAAACGAGCCGACAGACTGCGGGACTGTGCGAGGGAGGCGCGGTCACTCGCTCGCAGACTCGGGCCACTCCTCGACGACGCGGTGCGGAAGGCAACGCCTCGCGCCACTGCCTCACGAGCCAGCAACAGCGCGGACGCCATCTGGCAGGGTCCCTTCGCCGACGAGTGCACCGCGACATTGCAGCAGCGGAAGGGCACGCTCAACACCATGGGCGGTGCGCTGCTGGCCGACGCCACTCGCTGGGAGAACCAGGCGGATGAACTCGATCGCCAGGCCAAGGAGAAGGACCGGTCAGCGGCCGTGGCAGGCGGCAACTGATGGCGTTCCGAGGATTCGACGCCGGCAAGCTCACGGCTCTCGCCAACGATCTGGACGCGCTGTCCGGGCAGGCGGGCAAGCTGCACAGCCGACTGGCTGCCGTGCTGACCTCCGCACAGCAGAACCTGCCCTCGGGCCAGAACGCCTCGCGCGACCCCGACCTTCAGGCGCTCGTCGGTGACGTGGTTCCGGTGCCGTCGATCTTCGGCGGCCGCCGTCGACTGCCAGGCTCACTCGGCCCCGAGCTCGGGGACATGCAGGCATCGATGAAACGGCGTATCCGGCAACTGGAGGGCCTTCAGGAGCTTGCTCAGCATGGCTACCCCGTGAACGACGGAAGCTTGTTCCTCGATGAGCGGGCGCCCGACGCGAAGAAGATCGACGAGGCACTGCGCAATCTGCGGGGTTTGAAGGGGAAGGACTTCGGCGCCAACGGCAACCGTGAGGATCTGGAGAAGTTCGCTTCCCAACTCGGCGGACTGACAGCCGCAGAGGCGGACGCGTTCATGTCGAAGGCATCCCCGAAGGACCTGGCTTTCTACAACGAGCTGCTCAGCGACACGAGCGACTCCGGCTGGACCCCGTTCGACGAGAACGGCCTGCCCGAGAACAAGCGCCGGGACACACTCAGCCTGCTGCTGTCGAAGATCAGTGTCCAGAGCATCCCGAAATTTCAGGTTGCCTTCCCCGGCATGCAGCCCACATTCACCAACACCGACGCCTACGAGAACGGCGGGAACAGCCAGAACGGGCAGACCAACAGCGGCATTCACTGGGCGCCACCCAGCGATCCGCTGTTCCAGAACGGCGTGTCGGCCGACGACGTCAACCAGAACCAGTTCGGTGACTGCTGGTACGTGGCCTCGCTGGCCGGTCTGGCGCAGAGGAACCCCCACTTCGTGCAGGAGGGGATCAAACAGAACCCCAACGGCACGGTCAGCGTCCGTGTCTGGGACAAGGAGGGCAACCACCACTAGGTCACGGTGACGGCGGACCTGCCGACGGACCAGAACGGCAGGCCGATCAGCACCTACGGCAACGGTGAGTCCTGGCCGGCGTATTACGAGAAGGCCTTCGCGATGGTCTACTCGGACGACGGGGACAACGAGCGCGGCTACGGCGGCATCGAAGGGGACGATCCGAAGAAGTCCGCCCCGTACTTGACCGGCCGGGAGGGTGAGGACCTGAGAACCGGTGGTTTCCTCGGTATCGGCGAGCACGACGACATGAACCTGGATTCCCTGAAGAAGGCGTTCGAGTCCGGAAAGGTGGTCACCGTCTCCACTCCGGCCGACGAGAGTCTGGACAAGAACCACCCCAAGGAGTGGGGCAGCACTTATCACAGCAACCACGCCTACTACGTCCGCGGCTTCACTGATGACGGCAAAGTCATTCTCGGCAATCCCTGGGGTGTGTCCGGGTATGCGCCGATCGAAGTGACCCAGGAGCAGTTCGACAAGTACTTCCAGATGCCCGAGGCATTCGATGTCCCCTGATATCCGTGACACCCGGCAGGTGAGCGCAGTGACCGACCGTCCGCAGGTGAAGTATCCGTTCGAGTTCGACGGTCGCTGGGTGCTTCGCTACCACGTCCCGTACACCGTCGAACACGACGGCCGCACTCATCGCGTCGTGGCAACGATCTTCATGCAGCCCTCGGTGCACGGCCGTATCCAGGTCAACTGCGAGGGCCGGCTCATCGCCGAGTACGACGAGCTGGTACCTGGGCAGATCGTCGAGATCACCGGGGACAGCTGGCGGGTGGCCGCTGTCGAGTACCGGACACGCATCGTGCTGGAGCGAGTGGCTGACAACAGTGCGCAGAAGGAGAGTCAGACACGTGAGTAGGTTCCGCTTCGCAGGCGCCGTGCTGGCCGTGCTCGCGTTGGCCGGCTGCGGATCATCCGGCGAGGAGGGCCGGAAACCCACGCCCACGCCGACGCCCACGCAAGCGTCCCGGGACAAGGGGCCGGCGTGTGTGGGGGAGGCCCCATCCGGCGATGGCTTGCACGTGCTGCGTGGCGGTGGGTTCCGGTTGCCAGGCGGGGGAGGGGTCCAGTACGAGGCCACGCGTGCCGATGGGACGACGCGGGCGGCGACCCTGCGTGAAGGAGCGCGCTACGAGTCGGGGCAGCGGCAGTGGACCGTCGAGCGAGGAGAACGCGTCAGCGTCTCCGGGCACGCCTACACCGTCCGGCAGATCTGCTCCTACCGCGTCGTCCTCGAACCCGAGGCTGCCGAGGACAGGGCAGAACTCGCCGCCTCACCCTCCTCCATGAAGCCGACGGGGGGTTCCGCGGACGGGCCGCTGTGCTTCACCACCAACCGCGACGTTCTGGACGCCGCGGCGAAGGGCTTTCCTCCCAAGGGCCGGCCTCTCTCACTCCTCGCCAACGGCGGAGTGCAGCGCTTTCCCACAGGACTCGCTGTGACCATCGCCTACGCCGATACGGCGGCGGGAACGGCCGGCCTGGGCGCGAACTGCGCAGGGATCCCGGTCGCCAAGTATGACGATGTACGCGTCGGCGACACCGTGGAGCTCGCGGGCGTGCTCTTCGAGGTCTCGGAGCTCACAGAGCAGGCCGTGCGGCTCACGCGGACAAGTGACTAGCACGCCGCACGCGATGTCATGCCGGTGGTGATGCAGGCCATCCGCCTCCACTCTGATCAGCGTCACGCACCTCGCGGTTGATCCGCTCCAGCGGGCTTGGCGAAATGGATCATCTTCCGATATCGCTCCGGGAAGGCGGTGAAGGCGGTCAGGTCGTCCTTCGCTTCCAGCAGTGTGTGTTTGGCCTTGGGGAACTGCTTGCCGAGCATGTCGGATCGCTCTTGGACATCCCGGCCTCCGTGCCGAGGGCCTTGACCAGGTCGTCGACCAACCGCATGGTCAGACCGTGGACGTAGGCCTCCAAGATGTCGGCGTGCAGGACTTGGCCGATGCTCCCCGACCGCAGCTTGGGGATCGCGAGGTCCAAGTCGCCGACCTGGGTGCTGTGCGTCTTGTCGCGGTGGCCGTTGCGAAGCACGATGCGCGTCTGGGTGTGCTCGTTCCATCCGCGCCGATCAAGGCCGTGGCCTCGGCCTCGATGGCCCACCTTGCGGGCAGGGATCCAGAGTGCATAAGTACACGCCCCGGCGCACTCCCTACGGTGATCGGCTACGCCACGAGAGGGACGCCGCCTCTGTCTTGGCGCCCCGGTGAAGTTCACGGGCATGCGTTCGAAGTCTCGGCGCTCACCAATCAGGCTGTGTGACTCACGCGTAAGAGTGGCTAGCGCGGTGCGGGACGAAGAGGCCTCCCTCAGCGTGAAGGGGAAGGACGCTCCGTCCCATCATCCTCGGTGAGACCGGTTATTTCTTCTTGTCCTGCAGATCCTTGGCCTCCTGCGCGCACTGGTGCGCCTCGTCACGCAGCGCCTTGGCGACGGTGCCGCATTTGGTCTGCCAGGTCCTCAACTTGCCCCGCACTTCGTCCGCGTTGGGGCCGGACCAGGACTTCATACCCGTGGTGCTGTGGTTCTTGGCGGCGTCCACGAGCGAGTCGATGTGATCAGCCAGCGAACGCAACTGCCCCGCACGCTGATTCAGTTCCTGTATGTCTGGATTTGCCATAGCAGCCTCCCCCGCCGTGTCGGCGCCCCAGGATACTCGCGGCGCGCACAGGTCCTTCGCCAGGGCGTACGATCGCCACAAACAGCCCGATGAGCACGAGTTGTTCACGCGACGTACTCATCCTGGGCGGCCCTGAACGGGAACTGCCCATGGTGCGGTAGCGTCCACTGTTGCAAACGGACAGTCCGCTTGTTCCTGATGACACGGGGAGGATCGCCATGGATCGCGGTGCAGATCTCACACGGCTCCGGGAGTTGTCGAAGCTCTACGCTCGGAAGGCAAACGACCTTCAGGGCCTGATCAAGGACCTTCAGTCGGCCACGGCTGACAGCACCGGCTACTGGAAGGGCCCGAAGGCCGACCGCTTCCGTGACGACTGGCGCGATGTGAAGCCCACCTTCGAGAAGTGGGTCGACACGCTGAACGAGGCCAGCAAGTCCGCGAACACGAGCGCCGACAACATCGAGCGCGCCACCTGATTCACAGGCCGGCAACGCGGCGTGCGCGATGGACAGCGGCGCCGGGACCACACCCCTCGTGGCTCCCGGCGCCGCTGCCACGTTCACTGAAGTCCTGCGTCACACACTCTCGCGGTACGCACGCGCCTCTGCGGTCGGCACCTTCTCCGGCTCACCCCGGATGGCCGCGTCGACGATCGGGATCAGTCTGCCCACCTGCTCGCTGAGTCTGCGGTGGCGTCCGCCCAACTCCCGGTGCCAGGCTCGGGCGTTCTTCCCCACCCAGACCTTGTCGCCTCCGATGTCCTCGGTCGGCCGCTTGAGAGCCTTGCCGAGCTTCTCCACCTCCTTGGCGAGATCAGTGCGGAGCTTCTCCAGATCCGCCTTTCTGGGATTGGGAACCTTCGAACCGGATTCCACCACGAGTCACCTTCAGCTTTTCATATTTTCATGACGGTGAACCAGCACGATAATGCGCGTTGATCCACCGCGTGCCGTCTCATAATCTAAGCGAATGACCTCGAGCGAAATGCTGCGGCCGAGTCCCGAATACCTCGTCCTCCCCACCCTGAGCGAGGTGCGGCACTCACCGGACGACGGCCCCTCGCAGGACGGGACGATCGAGGTGACCCTCCTCCCCGTGACCGGCGACGACGGGGTACGGCACCTCGCCGCACTCGCCTTCAGCTCCGTCTCCCTGCTGGTTGAGGCGATGGGCGAGCAGCAGTCCTGGGTGATCGTTCCGGCTGCAGAGCTCGAGGGTGCGCTGAGGGGATCAGGAGCGCAGGCCGTACTCGTCGATCCCCAGCTCGCCGGCAGCGCGGAATAGGAAACCTCTGGTGGTCGACCCGAATTTCTCCGGAATCAATCCGGACAACCTGCTGCGCACTATCAAGGATCTCGAATCGAGCAGCAAGGTTCTGCACGATGCGAAGACGTTTTACGCTGCTCGGTTCAAACGGCTCGGTCTGGACACGGCACACCTCACGGAGATCGGAAGGATCGCCCGCTGGGTGGACGACGAGCTTCCCATGCTGCGGCGCAGGCAGGCCCTGGCCGCGGCGATGGAACTGGATCCGGGGAGCCGGAAGCGCGATGCCATGGTCACGCTGCCGGAGCCGGTCGCGTCCGTGGCGGAAGCACGCGCCGCCGGCAAGAAGCTCGCCGAGGACATCAACGAGGTGGCAGATCTCGCGTCCGGCAAGGCGGGCGCGGAATTCCATCGCATCGCTGAAGTACTGGCCAGGCACAAGGGTGATCCGGATTTTGTCTCGGCGTTCTACGCCAAGATGAGCCCGCACCTTCTCAAGCATCTGCCGGTCACGGTCGCCGCCATCGGCGC
Source organism: Streptomyces sp. 15-116A (assembly GCF_025290915.1). Classification (GTDB taxonomy): domain Bacteria; phylum Actinomycetota; class Actinomycetes; order Streptomycetales; family Streptomycetaceae; genus Streptomyces. The sequence goes on from NZ_JAOCQE010000027.1 coordinate 31,445, forward strand.
ATCGACCGCGGAGAACGACGTCAAAGTCTTCGGCTCCGCCTTCACGACTGCCGTCACCTACGACCATCCAGCGCCCGGCTTTGAGAAGGCGGTCACTCTGTTCCATGGCCCGATCGCCAAGGACGCACCCACCGCCTTCTTCAACCGAGCGCTCATGCAGGGCGACGATGTGGACCTCTGGGCCCTTGCCTGGAAACACACGAAGATCGCTGTGAAGAAGCTCGGCGACCCCGCGGACACGTGGTCCGACACGGCCGGGGCGGTGGGCGCCATCATCGGAACCCAGGCGAAGTACGCCGGTCACTTCTGGCATCAGGCACAGAAGCTCGACATGGAGGCGCGGCGGCTGAGAGAACAGCGTCTCGGCAGTATGAGCCGGGCGGAGCGGAGACAACTCAAGAACGCGACGGGGCGTGCGGGGCGAGCAGCACGGCAGTCCGCCCGCGAGGCCGAGCGGATCCTTGGCAAGTTCGGCATGGGGTCGTTGTCCCGGCTGATGGAGGCATCGATCGCGGACGGCGGAAGCTGGCTCAGCGGCAAGGTCCCGGGGCTCGCTCCTCCCCACTCGACGACTCTCTTCGGCCGGACCCTGCATACAGCTGGCAAGTTGCCCCTGGTGGGTACGGTGCTGACGGTCGGGGCCATTGGCTGGGACATCGCCCACGGTGAGGAGAAGGATGTCGCGGTCGCGGCGAATGTGGGGGGCATGGCGGCGGGGACGGCAGCGACATGGGGTTCGATGGCCATCGTCGCGACGGCCGGGGGTCCCGTCGGCTGGGGCATCGCGGCCGGGGTCGTCGCGGGTTTCGGGGTTGGGTACGGCATTTCTTATGCGATCAAGAGCCCCGCTGGCGCTGAGGCAGTCAATGCGGTCACGGGCGCTGTTAAGGATGCGGGCAGGGCCATCGGCGATGCTGCGTCCAGCGCCAGGAGAACGGTGAGCGGATGGTTTTCGTGAGGTGGGTCGACGATGGCTAAGAGGAAGCGCCCTGGAGGCCGATACCGGCTGCCTCCCAAAGTCGCTCAAGCTCAGCAACTGGCCGCCAGAGCCGCCGCATACAGACAGCAAACGCGTCCCATGCTGCCGCAGCGCCGCCTGATCCTCGGTCTCTTCGGCCTGTTCACCTTGTGCCTAGGGATGGCTCTCTTCTTTTGCCTCCCACCGCAAACGTTGGTACAGAGCTTGCGCGAGCGCGGGATCACAACCGCCTCCACGGTCACCGGTGTCGACAACAAACCCAAGTACGTCGAAGTCCGGTTCATGCAGGGATCCGACAAGGGCACGGTCGTCAGGCTCTCGGACTATGCGGGCATGCTGCCCGACACTCGTCCGGGTGAACTGTTGCTCGTGACGTACGACCCGAACGACCCTTCGCGCAGTCTCGCCCACAGTTGGGTGACGGATCCGCCGGCGAACGTACCGGCATACGGCATGTTCGCGCTCACCGGCTTCTTCCTGCTGGGGACCGTAGGAGTGGCTCTCCGCCGCCGCTGGATCCTCCGCACCCCCTGGCCCCCCGATCCCTTCGCCCCGGACACCGCGGACTCCCACCAGCCCGTTCGGCTCACCAAGCCCTGAGCACCCTGCAGGGAAGACCATGAGGCCCCAGCATCGCCACCGCTGGGGCCCCGTCCGTGTCAGCCGTTCATCACCGCCTGGATCGGCATGAACGAGCCGCCCGCGACGAACAAGCCGCTGCCCGCCGAACCGCCGCCGCTGTTCGACGGCAGTCTGATGCCGAACATCTCGCCCTCCGAGGGGCTCTGCGGTGTCAGCAGCAGGCCGTTGCGGGACTTGCGGGCCTCGACGGCGAAGCCGCGGTACTGGCCCGAGAGGCTGTCCGTCGCCCCCGCGACGAGGAGACCGATACCTCCGTCCGCCCCCTTGCGGACGACCGCCTCCAGGGCCTCGTCGAGGCGCGTGTCGTAGAGGAGTTCCGCATCGTCGACGACCACGACGTACGAGCCGTCGGGCGCCTGGTCCACCAGCTCCTCGAGGTCCTCCTCGCGACTGTCGGCGTTCAGGAGGCCCAACACGCCCTTGCAGCCCTTGAGATCGCGCAGGGGCGAACGGCGCGGTGCGACCAGCACCACCGGTGTGCCCGAGCGCAGCAGTGACTCCGTGGCCGCCACCAGGAGCGTGGAGCGGCCCGACTTCGGCGGACCCGCGATGACGAAGCCCGGCCCGTTCTCCTCCAGGTCGATGCCGATCGGCTGCAGTTCGTCGCCACCCACACCGATCAGCGCCCACAGAGGCGACGGCGCGGTGAAGTCGGGATCGAGGGCGAGGGCCTCCGACGCGGTGATGCGCGACGGCAGCGCGTCGACCCGCATGGGGCGCCGCCCGGCCGGCAGGCGGCTGTGGCGGGCCGCTGTCTCCTCCGCGATCTCGCGCAGCGCACGCACCTGTGCCTGACCGGCGGGGTCCGCCGTCAGCAGGCCGATCTGAGTCTCGTCCACGCCTGTGTCCGTGATGCGCAGGGCACGGCCCGAAGGCATGTTCTTGGGAACCTCGCGGGGCTGAAGTCCCGCCGTGGAGTAGTCGTTCGGGTCGGCGAAGCGGAGCACCAGGCGGTCGGCGAAGGCGGACGAGACATGGCCGCTCAGCCCGCTGCGGTCGGCGGTCATGACGACCTTGAGGCCCACCGCGGATCCCTCGCGGAAGATGCGCTGCGCCGACTCGAGCAGCTGGCCGTAGTTGTAGCTCTCGAAGGTGGAGGCGAAGCCCTCCCAGCTGTCCAGCAGGAGCACCATCCACGGCAGGCGGTCCTCCGGCGCGGCGGTCGCCCGCTGCTCCGCGGCGCTCGAAGCACCTTCCATCGCGAGGAGCTGCTGCCGTCGGGCGATCTCCGCCAGCAGGCGTTCGATGAGGCGGCGGACGCGGTCCGGTTCGTCGCGGGTCACCACCGCGCCGGCGTGCGGCAATCTCATCAGCGGCAGCAGCGCGTTGGAGCCGCAGTCGATGCCGTAGAGGTGCACATCGAGGGGGGATGTGGCGCGGGCCAGCGAACCGGCCAGGGTCCGCAGGGCGGTGGAGCGGCCGGATCGCGCTCCACCGAGCAGCATTGTGTGTTCGCCGTGCACCAGGTCCAGGCACAGCGGTGTGCGGGACTGCCGGGCGGGCTGGTCGATCAAGCCGTACGGGATGGGGGGGACGTCGGGCAGGGTCGCGGTGACGGACTCGTCGGCGTACGCCGCCAGTTCGTCCAGGGTGACCAGCTCGGGCAGGGGCGGAAGCCAGGGGCTGCGCTGCTCTGCGAAGCCCATGCGCCGGGCACCGTCACGGACCGCGTCGACGAGAACGGCGAGGTCGGTGACCATCGTGCCGTCGTCCTCGGCCTCCTCCCGTTTGGGCAGCGGACGGCCATGGGCGTGCCAGGGAAGCGGCGTCAGCGTGGCCTTGGGGCCGGTCTGCCCTATGGCGGGCCGACGGCCTCCGATGCGGGCGGACTGCACACCGACCAGCGACTGGGCACCTGAGCGTACGTACATGCGTCCAGGAGTGGACTTGGCGATGGCCCCCGAGTCAGGCGCCTCGATGACGTCCATGGACTCCGAGGCGTCGGTCACGCGCAGGGCGATCCGCAGGTTGGTGTTGGCGCGGATGTCCGCGCTGACGACACCCGCGGGCCGCTGAGTGGCGAGGATCAGGTGGACACCGAGGGAGCGACCTCGGCGGGCGATGTCGACCAGGCCCGCGATGAAGTCGGGGAGTTCGGCGACCAGGGACGCGAACTCGTCGATTACCAGGACCAGTCGGGGCATCGGCTCCAGTTCCGGGCGAAGCTTGCGAGTGTCGTTGTAGTCCTCGATGTCCTTGGCGGCGGCATCGAGGAGGATCCTCTCCCGCCGGTGCAGCTCGGCCGCGAGAGAGGCGAGGGCACGCTCGGTCAGGTGGGAGTCGAGGTCGCTGACCATGCCCACCGTGTGCGGCAGCCGGGCGCAGTCCATGAACGCGCTGCCACCCTTGTAGTCGATCAGGACGTAGTTCAGCGCGTCCGGCCGGTTGACGACGGCGAGGGAGGCGATGATCGTCTGGAGGAGTTCCGACTTACCGGCACCTGTGGTACCCGCGACCAGCGCATGCGGTCCGTCCCGGCGGATGTCCAGGACGAACGGGCCGTCCGCGGCGATACCGACGGGCGCGGCGGTCGTGGCCCCGCCGGTGCGCCAGATCCGCTCGACGTCGGTCCCGGTCGGATCCGGCATGCCCAGCAGCGTCAGCAACCGGGCGGAGGTGGGCAGGGCGCTGCCGGCGTCGTCCCGGCTGACGTCCCGTACGGGAGCGAGTGAGCGGGCGAGCAGCTCGCACCACTCGGGCGTGACCTGGTCGGCGAGCACGTCACCGGCCGCTTCCAGCCCGTGCCCGCGCACGCGTACGTGATGAGTCTGGTCCGGTGACCACGCGACGACGGCCCGGCACTCCTCCGGCAAGAGCCGCTCGTCCTCGTCGACGCACAGCGCGAGAATGCCGTACTGCGGTCCCTCCGCGAGGAGTTGCGGCACGCCCGGAACGCGGCGCAGCAGGCGGGCACCGTCGAGGATCATCAGGACGGTGGGGTCCGGGTACAGCTGGCTCGCCATCGTGCCCTGCTCACGTGCCGCCTTGCGCCGGGCCAGCTCGTTGAGCAGTTCGTTGACGCGGCGGGTGATGCACTCCGCGTCGAACCCGACCAGGGCGACGCAGTCCTGCCCCTGGGCGGGGCTCGTATGCGGCAGCCAGTGGAGCCAGTGCCAGTCGGCGCCGGCGGCAGGGGTGGCGGTGAGCCCCACGAGCGAGAAGTCTCGTGGGCTGTGCAGCACCGCGGCCTGCACGGCGAGCCACCGGGCGGTCGTCAGCGCCCGGGACCGGTCGCCGGCGACGCCCACGACGCCCAGTTCGGTGAACGGCAGGGTGACCGGCACGTCCGGAAGAACGGGCGGCTCAGGGCGCTCCTCCTCGTGCAGCGAGCCGCCCCGTCCCAGGACGAGCTCGACATCGGAGGGAAGGTTGCCGAGGCCGACCCTCAGTTGCAGCGCGTCGGGGTCGGTGAGCCGGCGCTCCCACAGGCGGCGGCGCGGCCCCGTGGCGAACAGAAGCACTTCCGCCGGGTCGGGGCTGTCCGAGCGGCGGGCCCGCTTCTCCTCCTTGCCGAGCCGGGCGAGCTCCGCCTCGTGGGCGGCAAGGTCCTTCTTGTACTGCTTGACGGAGGTCTTGTGCTTCTTCTTCCCCTCGCGGTTGTCGCTGATCCACTGCGCGGCCATCATCAGCGGGCTCATCAGGCAGAAGAGCAGCATGTAGATCTGCTGCGTGAGGAAGTACATGCCGATGCCGAACAGCATGGGCATGAACGCCATGATGAACTGGAAGCGGGCCCGGTCACCCTTGCTGGGCGGCACCGGCACCACGAGCCGTCGCCGGGGCCGCATCGGGGACAGACGGGGCGGGCGGTTGTAGGCGAGACCGCCCTCGCTCATGGCGGAGAGATGGGCGTCCGGCTCCGCGACCCTGTCGAGCACGAGCAGTGAGTCCCCGGCCCGCACGACGGCACCGAGCGGCCAGGGCGTATCGGCGTTCACGGCTTCGTCGTCGAGGAGTACGCCGGTACCCGCCTCGGGTACGAGGGTGGCGTTGCCCTGCATGTCGAGGGTGATCCGTAGCGCCACCGGTGGCAGGGAGGCGTCCGCCAAGGGCAACGTGCAGGTGGGGGCCGAGCCGACCGTGGCTGCTCCGACCCCCAGCCGCACGACCCGGCCGGCGGCCGGGCCACCGGCCGTCCTCAGTTCGTACTGGCCCACCGGCTCGCCCTTGCGCAGCAGTGGGCCTATCGAGTCGTCGACGGACAGCCTCATGCCGTCCTGAAGGACGGCGGCAGCGGGCGCGGACGGATCGCAGGGCACGCCATCGGCCCAGAGCAAGGGAGTTCTCCCGGCCGTCGCCGCCTCCAGGGTGTGCAGGGCCGAAGTGGTCCCTGGCATGGCGACCACGTTCACCGGCAGGCCTACCGGTCTGGCTGCGTCCTGGAGGGCCGCTGTCAGCGCCTGAGCGACATCGCCCGCCGTGGCCGTGTCATCGGTGGTGATGACGACGTCCTGCGGCTCGCCTCCCTCGCGTACGACGGTGACCAGCATCTGCATGACGGTGTTCCTCCCCGCCGGCCCCCTGCGGCCGTGTTCGTTTCCTCGGTCCGAAGGCCGTGTGGGTCTCCGGACGTTCGTTGCGTCGCCCTTGTCGTCTGCGGGCTCACACAGCCGGCAGCGCGTAGACCTCCGCCCCGTGCGTGACCAGCAGGCGGTTGCCGGAGAGGGCGAGCCGCCAGGGTTCGCCGTTGCGTTTGTTGTCGTCGTAGACCCAGCGGACTTCGCCGGTCCGGGCCTCGAGGGCGACGATGCCGCCGGCCAGGCCTCCGGTCGCGCCGTAGAGGGACGTGCCGGCCCGCAGGAACGTCTCCGGTGCCTCGACCTCGAGGTCGTCGCAGAGCCAGATGCGCTTGCCGGTCTTGACGTTCACCGCCCACACGCCGTCGTCGTGGTCGCCGGCGTAGAGCACGCCGTCGATGACGGTGGGGTTGCGGAAGCCGCCCCGGCCGGCCGACGGCAGGGTCCAGCGGGTGGTCCCGGTCTCCACGTCCACGGCCGTCATCTTGTCGCCCGGGAGGAAGACGAGGCCGTTCGCGACCGTCGGCTGCCAGGTCCAGTCGTCACCGATCTTCTCCGTCCACAGCTGATCACCGGTGGCGGTGTCGCGCACGGTGAGGTTCAGGTTGGAGTCGGCGTAGACCAGGTACTTGCCGGACACCGTGCCCTGGACGTCGTAGTCCTCGGTGCCCCAGTCCCGCTTCTGCAGCCAGACCTTCTTTCCGGTCTCATGGCTGATGGCGGCAACAGCCGTACGGTATTCCGTGGCGCTCTTCGATTCGCCGAAGTCCTTCGCCGTGACGTAGACGTTCTTGTCGTCGATCGCGATCGCGGCCTCGACGGTCAGGGTCTTGCCCAGGCGGCTGCGCCAGACCTCCTCACCGTCGGTGACGCTGTAGGCGACGAGCGCGCCCTCGTAGTCGCCGTCTGCCAGGAACACCTTGCCGCCGTGGAACAGCAGCGGCTCTCCCGGCCGGCAGATGCCCTCCTTCGACCAGCGGGCATCGCCCGTCTTCACGTCGTACGCCACGAGCGGGTCGCCGCTGACCAGGAGCAGGCCGGCGTGGCTGAGCAGCGGTACGCCGGTGTTGGTGCTGTCCTCGGCAGCCGACTCGTGCCACAGAGGCTGCGGCGCCACACCGGGCGGTGGCGTGGTGAACCGCTCCCCGGCCGGCGCGGCCGAACCGCCCGTGCCCGCCGCGCCGTTGCCGGACGAGGAACTCCCGCCGCTCCGACCGAGCCACCACGCCGCTCCCCCGCCCACGGCCGCGACGCCCGCCACGGCGCCGAGGGCGAGGCCGAGCACGCTGCGCCGTGACCGGCCGGAGGACGGCTCACCGAGCTGAACCGTCCCCGGCAGCGGTGTGCCGTCGTGCTGCCCCGGTGCGGGAGTGCCACTCGGCTGGGAGCCGTAGCCAGGGGTCACTGCGCCGCCGTACGCCGGGGACGGCGTGCCCCCGGGCGGAGTTCCCGGGACGACGGTGGGCGTCTGCGCCGATGACGCCGACGCGGCCTGCATGGCCGGCGGCGGACCGAACGACGCCGCCGCCGCGGCCGCCGGCGCGTCGGGGGCCTCCAGGTCCAGTATTCCCGCGGCATGCGTCGCGATCGTCGACGCCACCGCCGACGGCAGCCAGTCCGACAGGACCGCTTCGACGCCCTGCGGAGCGAGAGCCGTGACGATCTGGGACGGCGTCGGCCGCTGACCCGGGTCCTTCGTCAAGCAGGCGCGGATCAGACCCGTCAACGACTCCGGCACGCCGCCGAGATCGGGCTCGCCGTGCACCACCTGGTACAGGAGCGAGGCGTGCGAGGCGGCGCCGTCACCGAAGGCGCCCCGTCCGGTGGCCGCGAACGCGAGCACCGTGCCCAGCGAGAAGACGTCGCTCGCCGTGCCGACATCCTTGCCCATCGCCTGCTCGGGCGACATGAAACCGGGCGAGCCGACCACAACGCCCGTCTGGGTCATACGGCTTCCGTCCACCGCGCGTGCGATGCCGAAGTCGATCACTCGCGGACCGTCGGCGGCCAGCAGCACGTTGGAAGGCTTCAGGTCACGGTGGATCAGCCCGGCCGCGTGCACCTCCTGCAGCGCGGCGGCGAGACCCGCGGCCAGGGCATGGACCGTACGCTCGGGCAACGCCCCGTGCGCGGCGACGACTTCGGTGAGATCGGGACCGAGCACGTACGACGTCGCCAGCCACGGCAGTGCGCCGTCCGGGTCGGCATCCACGACGGGGGCGGTGAAGCGGCCCGAGACGGCCCGGGCGATCTCGACCTCGTGCCGGAAGCGGGCACGGAAATCGGCGTCCGCCGCCAGGTCCTGGCGGACGACCTTCACGGCGACGGTGCGTCCACCGGGCGAGCGGGCCAGGTAGACCCGGCCCATACCACCGGCACCGAGCCTCCGCAGCAGTCGGTAGCTGCCCAACTCCCTTGGATCATCGGGCTGCAGTGTCTCCATGTGGGCCTTCCCCGTTGCAATGGCGTTGCGTGGCGCATGATGGCAGTGGTGCTGTTCGCTATCGCAGACACATTAGTGACTGCTGTTGCGTGAGGGGGACGGGGTATGGGTGGGGGTTCGGCGAAGCCTGGGCGGCGCAAGGCCGCGGGCCCAGCTTTGCGGTACGAGCACCGGCCGGGGCGGCCCTCCGCCGAGGGCGGGAAGAAGAAGATGACGGTCGGGGAGAAGGTGTTCGGGTGTCTGGTGCTGCCCGGCTTCGGCGTCCTGCTCCTGCCGCTGGTGTTCTTCGAGATGCACTGGGCCCACACCGTCTGGGGCAGTGTGGCTCCCGCGTGGCCGGGCGGTGCGTACGCGTTCGCCGCCTCGGTGGGTGCGCTCGCTCCGCTGGTCCTCGTCGCCTTCGCGGCGCCGCTGTACCGGATGAACTGGAAGAAGAGCAGGGTCCGTTCCCTGGCCTGGGCGGTGGCCTCCCTGCCCGGCCTGGCAGGCTGCTACCTGGTGACGGGGTTCATCTTCTCGGCGACCTTCCGGCCCAAGCGACGCAGCGACTGGGACGCCGACTGCTACCGGGAGGGCGGGACGTGCTGGGTGCACGAGGAGTACCCGTTCCTGTGGGCGGTGGGACTCGCCACGACACTCGCGGTGATCGTGCTGCTGATCAGCCTGGGCATGAAGTACGGCGGCAAAGAGCGCTCGGACGCAGGCTCCTCCGAGCCGGCCGCCGCTACTTGATCCTCGACAAGCGCGCCTTCGGCCTTCCCGAGTCCTTGCTGTCCGACTCGTAGACCAGGTCGTCGCCGACCGGGGTGAGGCGGACCGTGTGCAGGGCCTGGTTGCAGACGTCGCGGTTGGCCTTCGCGCCGACGGAGGTCGCGACGAGCTGCTTCTTCGTGACCTGCTTCAGGGTGAGGACGTCGTCGCAGATGCCGCCGAAGATGTCCGTGTGGCGGACGGTGCCCACCTGTTCGCCCACCTCCGCCTGCTTCACCGTCATCCGGAACGTCCCGAGCGGGATGGAGATGCCGTCGCGGGAGTTGGCCTGCCCCTCCCACGTGCCGACGTAGGCGGCGGGGACCGTGGTGGGCGGCGCCTCGTACGCCGGGCCTCCGCCGGCGCTGGAGTCGTCGTCAGCTCTGTTGCCGGGGAGCAGGTCGAAGACGAACACCGATCCGACCGTCACGGCGGCCAGCGCCCCCGCCACCGCGAGGGCGACCGTGCAACTCACGCGCCGCGCCCGCCTGCCCTGGGCACCGGGTTCCTGGGTGGAGGTGGCCGTGACGGAGAGGGAGAGCCTTCCGGGTGAGTTGCCGGGAGCGGGGGGACGGTCACCGGGAGGCGTCCCGGGTGCCATGGGCGATCCCGGCCGCCCGGAGGGCTGAGTGGGCGGATGCGGCACCCGCTGCTCCGGGATGGGCGTGTGGGCCGATGCCTCGCCGCCGCCCGGCATCACCGGGGCGGGACCGAAGCCGACGGGCGCGGGAGGCGCGGCAGGTACAGCAGGCGCGGCAGGTACGGCAGGCGCGGCAGGTACAGCAGGCGCGGCAGGTACAGCAGGCGCGGCAGGTACGGCAGGCGCGGAGTCCTCCGCCACGCCCGGCGTACCGGACACGGCGCCTGGAGCAACC
>NZ_JAOCQE010000270.1 GCF_025290915.1 Streptomyces sp. 15-116A
GGCCGGTGCGGGCCACACGTCGGCCGGTGCGGGGCGCCCGCCGGCCGGGGCCGGTGGGCATCCGCCCGGACTCCCGGCCCTGCGTCCCGATCGTGCGCCGTGGCCCGACAGCCGCACCCATGCCTTCGCCGTCCCGTCCGCCGACCCCCGTACCCCCGACGAACACCTCGCCGCGGGGGATGCCGCCGCCGCGTTGGAGGGGTATGCGAAGGAGCTGGTCCGGCGGCCCGGGGACGCGCATCTGCTGGCCGGGTGGATCGTCGCCCGGGCGGTGCTGGAGCCGGGGTCCGAGGCGCGGCGGATGCTCGCACGGCCCGAGCTGCTGCAGCCGTAGCGCACCCGGTCGGCGAAGGCGGGCGGCCAGTCTCCGCAACACAGGGGTGAACACGCGCTCGGATGGTCAGGATGGAGGCATGACCTACCACGTCGACTCCGAGGCCGGACGGCTGGGCCGCGTCATCCTGCACCGGCCCGATCTCGAGCTCAAAAGGCTCACCCCCAGCAACAAGGACGCCCTGCTCTTCGACGACGTGCTCTGGGTGCGCCGGGCGCGCGCCGAGCACGACGGGTTCGCGGACGTGCTGCGGGACCGGGGCGTCACCGTCCACCTCTTCGGCGACCTGCTCACCGAGACGCTGGCGATCCCGGCGGCGCGGGCGCTCGTCCTGGACCGGGTCTTCGACGAGAAGGAGTACGGCCCGCTGGCCACCGACCATCTGCGGGCCGCGTTCGAGACCCTGCCCGCCGCCGAGCTGGCCGAGGCACTGGTCGGCGGGATGACCAAGCGGGAGTTCCTCGACGCGCACGCCGAGCCGATCTCCGTGCGCTTCCACGCCATGGAGCTGGACGACTTCCTGCTCGGCCCGCTGCCCAACCACCTCTTCACCCGGGACACCTCCGCCTGGATCTACGACGGGGTCGCCATCAACGCCATGCGCTGGCCGGCGCGGCAGCGCGAGACGGTGCACTTCGAGGCCATCTACCGGCACCATCCGCTGTTCACGCGTGAGCGCTTCCACCTCTGGTCCGAGGGCCAGGCCGACTACCCGTCCACCATCGAGGGCGGCGACCTGCTGGTCATCGGCAACGGTGCGGTGCTGATCGGCATGAGCGAGCGCACCACCCCGCAGGCCGTGGAGATGCTCGCGCACAAGCTGTTCGCGGCCGGCTCGGCGGAGACGATCGTGGCCCTGGACATGCCGAAGAGACGCGCGTTCATGCACCTCGACACCGTGATGACGATGATCGACGGCGACACCTTCACCCAGTACGCGGGCCTCGGCATGCTCCGCTCGTACACCATCGAACCCGGCGTGGGCGAGAAGGAGCTGAAGGTCACCGACCATCCGCCGGAGCACATGCACCGCGCGATCGCCGCCGCCCTCGGGCTCAGTGAGATCCGGGTGCTGACCGCCACGCAGGACGTGCACGCGGCCGAGCGCGAGCAGTGGGACGACGGCTGCAACGTCCTGGCGGTGGAGCCGGGCGTCGTCGTCGCCTACGAACGCAACTCCACCACCAACACGCATCTGCGCAAGCAGGGCATCGAGGTGATCGAGATCCCGGGCAGCGAACTGGGCCGGGGCCGGGGCGGACCGCGGTGCATGAGCTGCCCCGTGGAGCGCGACCCGGTCCCGTGAGTCCCGTGAGCGCTGCCGTCAGCGCCCGCCCCGCAGTGCCGTCAGCAGCGCCAGCGGGGTCGCCGCCGCCCACGCCTGTGGAGAGCAGGAATGCGGGTACGGCACCGGTGCCGGATGGTCGGTGGGGGAGTAGCCCGCCAGCACCTCCGGGAGGCGCCAGCCGTGCTGTTCCGCCGTCGCCAGCAGCCCCGCCGCCAGTGTCCGCAGCTCCTCGGTGAGCCCGTGGCGGGCCAGGCCGAGGGCGATCACCGCGTTGTCGTGCGGCCAGCAACTGCCCCGGTGGTACGACAGCGGGTGATACGGCGCCTGCCCGGCCGCGATCGTGCGGATCGCCCAGCCGGAGAAGAAGTCCGGCTCCAGCAGCCTGCGGCCGACCCGCGCCGCCCGGTCCTCCTCGAGGATGCCGGACCACAGCAGATGCCCCGCGTCGGAGGCCAGCGCGTCCGCCCGGCGTCCCGCGCCGTCCAGCGCCAGCGCTGGGAAGTCCTGCTCGGGCAGCCAGAAGTCGCGGTGGAAGCGGGCCCGCAGGTCCGCCGCCACGGACTCCAGCCGCTCGGCGTACGCCGGGTCGCCCCAGTCCTCGCGGGCCAGCTCGGCCGTCCGCAGCAGCGCGTCGTACGCGTACCCCTGGGCCTCGGCGACCGCGATCGGGCCGTCCGCCTGGGTGCCGTCGGCGAAGCAGATCGCGCCCTCGGAGTCCTTCCAGTTCTGGTTGACCAGACCGTTCGGGTCGGGGGTGTAGACGAGCCAGCCGTGCTCGGTCAGCCCGCCGTCGCCCAGCATCCAGTCCACGGCCGCCCGCGCCTGCGTCTCCAGCCGCGCGGCCAGTCCCCGGTGGGCGTGCAGCAGCACCAGGAACAGGGGCGTGGAGTCGACCGCCCCGTAGTAACGCCCGTACGGCACCTGCCGGAAGTGCGCCAGCTCTCCGAGCCGCACCTCGTGCACGATGCGCCCCGGCTGCTCCCCGCGGAAGGCGTCGTACGTCGTGCCCTGCGTCGCGGCGAGCGCCAGCAGCGTGTGCTCGGCGAGCTCCGGACGGTAGGGCAGCGCGAACAGCGAGGTGAGCAGGGAGTCGCGCCCGAAGAGCGTGAGGAACCAGGGGATTCCGGCGCCGGGGACACGCAACGCCTCCCCGCCGGGGCCGGTGGCCGGTACGCGCAGGAGCGCGAGATCCGCGAGTCCCTGCGCGCAGGCGCGGGCCAGCGCCTCGTCCGTCCCCTCCGTGATCGCAGGGAGGGTGAACTTCCCGATGTCCGACGTCAGTTCGCGCGCCGCCTCCGCCGGTGACGCGACCTGCGACACCGCAGGACCGCCGGGTGTCCGGGCCTCCGCCCGCAGCCTCACCTCCGCGTCGCCCTGCGGCGGCAGGGTCACCGTCCACGCGAGCACCGTGCCCTCGGGCGTCGTCCGGACCGCCTCCGGTGCCGGTGTGCCGCGTACCGTCGTCGTCGCCGACCAGTCCTCGCCCCGCCGGTAGGTGAACTCCACGCCGTCGGGCAGCTCGGACGTCGATCGCCGGCCGTCGCCCTTGTCGTACGTCCGCCCGTCCGCCCGCAGTTCGAACTGGTCCGCGAAGTCCGCGTCGGCCAGCAGTTCCAGACGGGCCGTCACCTCGACGGGCCGGTTGCTGACCAGCCGCAGGTGCTCCACCAACACCCCTGCGGTGACGGCCTGTTCGCGGAAGACGGTGTACGCGGCCGGTTCGTCGCGCGTGCCCCGCGGCATGAGCACCGACACCGCCGGCACCGCGCCGTCCGCCGCGGGCACCAGCACCGCCGGCTCGGCTCCGTCCACGGTGAGCTGCCAGCGGCTCAGGTGCCGGGCGTCGCACCGGAACAGGCCGTCGGGGGACGTGCCCCGCCGCCCGGTGACCGCGCCGCCCGAGGTGAGCGCGGCGAACGTGCCGTCCCGGACCAGCAGGACGCGGTCGCCGCTCATGACGTCACCGCCAGGTCCAGCGCCAGCGCCGCCGTCCACGCGAAGTCCCGGGTGCCGCGCGCCTCGCCGGTGAACGGGTCGACGTACTCGGCGAACCCCGAGTCCACCGCGCCCTCGACGATCGCCGACCGCAGCGCGTCCGCGTCGGCCAGCAGCCCGTACTGCCGCAGCCCGCGCTCGATCACCCACGCGGTGTTGAACCACGCCGGTCCGCGCCAGTACCGCGACGGATCGAACGCCGGGCCCTTCACGTCGTACGACGGCACCAGCGGCACCTCGCCGAGCCGGAAGTGCGGCCCGGTGAGGGTGGCGTGCAGGGCCTCGACCACGTCGGCCGGGAGCCCGGGGACGAGCAGCGGCATCAGACCGGCCACGCTCCGCTCGTCGATCAGCTCGTCCGACACCACGTCCCGGCACCGGAAGATCCCGGCGCGGGCGTCCCACAGCCGGTCGAGCAGGGCGTCCGTCAGGTGGGCGGCCCGCTCCCAGTGCACGGCGGGGTCCGAACCGACCTCGGCGGCGATCTCGGCGAGGGCGTGCTCGGAGGCGACGAGCAGCGCGTTGACCGCCGGGTCCTCGACGGCGAAGGCGTGCGCGTCGTCGGCGTAGCCCCGGTCGCGGTAGTCGGCGGCGAGGCGCACGTAGCGGCCGTAGTCGAGGTCGGTCGGGCGGTCCGCGGGGTTGCCGTGCGCGAGGTCGGCGCGGCGGTACGAACCGGCGGGCGCGGGCTCGATCCGGGACAGGGGGCCGTCCCACACGGGGCTGTTGTCCATGCCCGGCTCCCACGGGTGGACGTTCGCCGTGAGTCCCGCGCCGCCGCGGTCACGGCGGCCGGTGAGGTAGGCGTGCCAGGCGACCAGCCTCGGGTACACCCGGCGCAGGAAGCCGCGCCGCTCGGAGGCGGCGGGGTCGGCCCGGTGGACCAGCCACGCGGCGAGCGCGTGCACCGGAGGCTGCACCAGGCCGGAGGTCTCCGTGCCGGACGGCGCTCCGCTCGCGGCGCCCGCGGTCGTCGTGCGCCAGAAGTCGGGGCTCGGGAAGTACGCCCCGTTCGGCACCGCCGGATTGAACACGATGTGCGGGAGGCGCCCGTCGCCCCACTGGGCGCCCAGCAGCGACTCCAGTTCGCGCTGCGCCCTGCGCACCGACAGATGGCGCAGGCCGATCGCGATGAACGCCGAGTCCCAGCTCCACTGGTGCGGGTACAGGGTGGGGGAGGGGACGGTGGACGTGCCGGTCCAGTTGCGGACCAGCACCGCCGCCGCCGACGCGTACACGGACCGGGTCGCGGTCTCCATCAGCACCGTCACGCGCCGTACCTCCGCAGCGTCGCCGGGATCGACCGGACCGCCTCGACCGGGTCGCCGGTCAGCCGGCACTCGGCGGCCAGCCAGCC
This sequence comes from Streptomyces sp. 15-116A, assembly GCF_025290915.1. Taxonomy (GTDB): domain Bacteria; phylum Actinomycetota; class Actinomycetes; order Streptomycetales; family Streptomycetaceae; genus Streptomyces. Next base: position 4,975 of record NZ_JAOCQE010000270.1, read on the forward strand.
CTCGTACCCGGCGGCCTTGAGCGCGCCAATCCACGACTGCCAGTCGAGGTGTCCGGCGCCCGGCTGGAAGCGGTTGGAGTCGGAGACCTGGGCGTGGCCGATCCACTGCGCGTGGGCGAGGATCGCGGCGGCCGGGTCGGCCTCCTCGATGTTCATGTGGTAGCTGTCGATGCCGATGCGGACCGAGTCCAGGCCGACCGTGCGGATCAGGCCGGCGGCCTGCTCCAGCCGGTTGACCATGTGGTCCTCGTAGCGGTTCAGCGGCTCCAGGTAGAGCGTCACGCCCTCGCGGCGGGCGTGCTCGCCCAGCTCCGTGAGCCCGGCGAGCAGCACCTCGCGGTCCTCCTCCTCGCTGCGCGGCGGCTCGAACGGCGGCAGCCGGCGCGAGAACATCCCGTACGAGGCGGGGGTCTGGGCGCCCAGTCCGCCGATCTCGGCCATCACCGTCAGCTGCGATTTCATCTGCTCGATGGCGTCCCGGCGCAGCTCGGTGTCGAAGGCGCCGAAGAAGTGCAGCATGTCCACGCAGACGGTGGGCATGACGACACCGTCGGCGAGCGCCTTCTTCAGCTCGGGCAGCCGCTCGCGGAAGCGGAAGCCGCCCTTGGCGCGCAGCTCGATGCCGTCGTAGCCGGCGGCCTGCGCGAACTCCCACTTCTCCTGGAGGGTCTCGCCGGGGAGCAGCTGTTCCTGGGCCGCAGTCTTCAGGGGCTTCATGGTGGTTCGGGGTGCCTTCCTGGGCGTGGACGCCGGTGGGGGAGCGGGGGGTTGGGATGTTCGGCGCCCCGGGGGTCAGGGCCGGGGCGCCGAAGCCTTGGGGGAGCGGGACGCCGGAGCCGTCAGAACTCGAGGACGACCTGCAGCGCGTCCGCCGGCCGCTCGTCGAGCAGCACGTACGCGTCGGCGGCGTCGCCGGCCGGCACGACATGGCTCACGAGCGAGCCGACGTCGACCCGTCCGGCCGCGACCAGGGCGAGGAACGTCTGCTGCAGCCGCTCCACGGTCCACCGGCCGGCGAGGTGCGGCGGTACGCCGCCGATCTGCGAGCAGATCAGCTGGACCCGGTTGTGGTGGAACTCGTCGCCGAGCCGCAGCCCGATGCCGTCGCCCTGGTAGAACCCGGAGGCGACGACCCGGCCGTCCACGGCGACGGAGCGCAGCGCGGTGTGCAGGGCGGGGTAGACGCCGCTGATCTCGATGGCGGTGTCGGCGCCGCGCCCGCCGGTGGCCTCGCGGATGCGTTCGGCGACGTCGTCGGTGCGGGCGTTGAGGGTGCGGGCGGCGCCGTACTTCAGGGCCCACTCCAGGCGGCCGTCGAGCGCGTCGACGGCGGTGACGGTGGCGCCGCTGAGCTGGGCGAGACGGGTGGTGAGCAGGCCGATGACGCCCTGGCCGAAGACGGCGACGTCCTCGCCGAGGTTGAGGCCGGCCGCGAGGACCGCGTTGTATGCGATCGCGCCGACCCGGGCGAAGGCCCCGGCGAGTGGCTCCAGGCCCTCGGGGAGGGTGTGGCCGATCATCCGCTCGGCGGGGACGATGCCCTCGCTGCGGTGGCCCCAGATGCCCCACACCAGGTCGCCGACGGCCGGCAGGCCGGGCGTGCCGACCAGCTCGGGGGAGACCTCGGTCACCTCGCCGACCTCGGAGTAGCCCCAGCCCGCCACCGGGTACTCCATCCCGGCCGCACCCTCGCGGAACAGCCGCGCCTCGGCGTCCCAGGTGCGGGTCAGATACGGGTTGGTGCCCCGGTAGGCGGTGAGCTCGGTGCCCGCGGAGATGCCCGAGTAGCGGGTGCGCACCCGCAGATGCCCGGCCGGCAGCGGCAGGCTCTCGTGCTCGGCGACTTCGACCTGACGAGGGCCGGTGAACTGGACGACGCGTTCCACGTGATGGCTCCGGGAAGTGGGGTGTGCTGATCCGCTGCGTTAACCGCTTGTGTCGAAGATACGTCAGACTTATGTCTTGTCAACCAGCAAAAGTGATGGTGTGATGCATCGCGTCCATGCTTAAGGTTGGTAAGGATCACGACATGCTCAAGCGGTTCCGGCGGTCGAGGACGATCGCGGCCCTCCTCGCGGCCTCGCTGGCCGGGGGCGTGCTGGCCGGGTGTTCGTCCTCCAGCGGCCCGGACAAGCCCGACAACAAGATCACGGTGTGGTCCGAGGAGAACCTCACGCCCCGGATCGCGGCCACCGAGAAGGTGATCGACCGGTTCGAGAAGGAGACCGGCATCGAGGTCGACCTGGTCGGCGTGGACGAGAACCAGCTGCCCCAGCTGATCATGTCCGCCGCCGCGGCCGGTGACCTCCCCGACGTGATCGGCGCCGTACCGCTCGGCCAGGCCTGGCAGATGTACAGCAACGGCCTGCTCAACACCGAGATCCCGGAGCAGGTCGTCGGCGGCCTCGGCGAGAACACCTTCAACGCCAACGCGCTGAAGCTCACCCAGGACGGCGGCACCCGCCTCGGCGTCCCCTCCGACGCCTGGCTCCAGCTGCTCGTCTACCGCAAGGACCTCCTCGACCAGGCCGGGCTGCCCACGCCCGACACGTACGAGAAGCTCCAGAAGGCGGCGGCGACGCTGGACACCAAGGGCCGCGACGGCATCTCCGCCGCCACCGACCCGGGCGACGTCTTCACCCAGCAGAGCTTCGAGAACCTGGCCCTGGCCAACGGCTGCGAACTGGTCGACGGCACGGGCGAGCCCGACCTCGACTCCCCGGCCTGTGAGAAGGCCTTCGCCACCTACGACGAACTGGCCCGCGAGCACGGCGCCCCCGGCACCCAGACCGTGGACTCCACCCGCGCCACCTACTTCGCCGACCGCTCCTCCATGATCGTCTGGTCGTCGTTCCTGCTGGACGAGCTGGCCGGACTGCGCAAGGACGCCCTGCCCAGCTGCGAGCAGTGCGCGGACGACCCGGAGTACCTGGCGAGGAACAGCGGCATCGTCACCTCGCTCAAGGGCCCCGACGGCGCCGAACCGGCTCAGTTCGGCGAGATCACGTCCTGGCTCACCACCAAGACCGCCGAGACCGACGCCTCGCGGAAGTTCATCGAGTACATGATGGGCGCCGGCTACGAGGACTGGGTCGGCATGGCACCCGAGGGCAAGATCCCCGTCCGCGCGGGCACCGCCCAGGAACCGCGGCGCTATCTGGACGCCTGGCGCTCCAGCGAGATGGGCGTCGACACCCGCAAGCCCATGGACGAGGTCTTCCCGCCCGCACTGCTCGACCAGCTCGCCGACGGCGTCAGCCACATGAAGCGCTGGGGCATCACCCAGGGCGCGGGCGCCCTGGTGGGCGCCACCAACGGGGAGCTGCCGGTGGCCAAGTCCATCGGCGCCATGACCAGCGGACAGACCGGACCCGACGAGGCCGCCCGCGAAGCCCAGGAAGAGGTCGAGGCACTGCGGCAGTCACTGGAG
>NZ_JAOCQE010000271.1 GCF_025290915.1 Streptomyces sp. 15-116A
GGGCGCGGCGCTCGCCGGCCTCTGCGGTCCCGCGCTGCGGGTGCGGCCCGCGCAGGGGCCCGTCGAGCGGCGCGAGCCGCACTTCGCCCGCCACTCCGATCTGCTGGAGCGGCTGATGCTGGTCGTCTTCGTCAGCATCGGCGCGGTGATGATCGTCGCGACGGTGCTGATCGCCACGCACACCTTCACCGCGCAGCGGGTGCTGCTCGCCCTCACCCTGCTCACCACCCTCGCCGCGTTCTGCCCGCGCCTGCGGGCCTCCCCGCCGACGCCGAGTACGCCCAGGACAGGAAAGGGTTCCGCTCTGTGAGGTTCGCTCGTCCCTTTCGCCGTGACTCCGAAGGCCGGCACCGCAGGCCGAACGCGAAGGACACACAGGCCCCGAAGGAGGGGCCGGCGTCCCGGCGCCGCCGGCTGCTGATCACGTCCGCCACCGTCGTCAGCGCGGTCCTGGTCGCCGTGCTCGCTCTCCGGGACGCCTCCGGGCCCTCGGGTTCCGGCCCTGAGCCGTCCGCGATGGGCGAGAAGTGCCGGCCCACCGACCTGCTGGAGCCGCCCTGCGGCGCCTGGTTCGGCGCGTTCGTGCCGCACGAACGCGCCGATCTGGAGGAGAAGGTGAGGGCCTACGAGCAGAAGGTGGGCCGCAAGCTCGACATCGTGTACACGTACCACGACATGTCCCTGCCCGAGGGCACCCGCAGGGAGGGACAGCTGCTCAGCCCGGAGGAGCAGCGCGTCGGCGAGGACCGCATGCTGCTGCTGTCCTGGGAGAGCAAGTGGTGGGGCGGCGGCAAGAAGCAGCAGCCGAGGTGGCAGCAGATCGCGGACGGCGACCTCGACGCCACCGTCATCGACGTCCAGGCCCAGCGCATCAAGGAGTACGGCGAGCGCACCGGGAAGAAGGTCTTCCTCTCCTTCGACCTGGAGATGGACACCCGCACTCCGGACAACGGCACACCCGCCGAGTATGTGAAGGCGTACCGGCACATCCACGACCGGTTCCGTGAGCTGGGCGTCGACAACGTGGTGTGGACGTGGATCATCACCGGCTATCTCGGCCACGCCGAGCTGTTCGAGAAGATGTACCCGGGGGACGAGTACGTCGACTGGATCGGCTACAACCAGTACAACTACTACCGCTGCCACAAGACCGACTGGCTGAGCTTCGCCCAGACCCAGACGGAGACGCATGCGTGGATACGCGAGAACATCTCCGACGACAAACCGCTGATGCTGTCCGAGTTCGGCACGGCACAGGACACGGCGCGGCCGGAGCGGCAGGCCGAGTGGTACGCGCAGGTGCCGCGCGTGCTGAAGCGGCTGGAGGGCGTCAAGGCGGCCCTCCAGTGGAACTACCGCGACCCCGGACCGCACTGCAACCTCGCCGTGGCCAACGACGCGGCATGGGACAGCCTGCGCAAGGTGGCCGCCGACCCCTACCTGAACCAGCCCGTGAGGTGACCGAACCGGGGCCGGCCCGCGCGGTGACCGCGTCCGCCCGGGCGGTCAGCCCGCGAACTCCGGCCCGTGGACGGCCGCCCGGGCCCGCCGGTACCAGCGCCACCCGACCGTCTTAGGGCCGTCCCGGTACGGGGCGATCCGCGCGCCGCCGCCCGCGAGCCAGGCCCGGACGTCGGCCACCGTGTGGGTGCGGCGGACGATGAGCCGCGCGATGCGGTAGCGCTCGTCCCGCTCCGAACTGAGCGCGTGCCGTACGGCGGTCGCCGTCTCGTAGCCGACGTCGGCCGCCATGGCACGGACGCGCGGGCTGTTGTAGCCGTGCGGATAGGCGAGATGGGGGACGAGGTGCCCGAGGGTGTCCTCCAACGCCGCCTTGGAGTCGCGTAGTTCGGCGCGCAGCCGCCTGCCGGTGAGCGTGTCGAGCTGGGCGTGCGTGACCGTGTGGCTGCCGATCTCCATACCGGCGCGCTCCAGTTCCGCCGCCTGGGCGAGGGCCATCATCGGCGCGGGCGGCAGCAGACAGTGCCCGCCGGGTGCGAGGGCGCCGGTGGTGAGATACGCGGTGGCGGGCAGCCCTCGCTCGGCCAGCGTCTCGGCGGTGGGACCGGGCAGGTCGGCAAAACCGTCGTCGAAGGTGAGCAGCACCGGCCGGGGCGGCAGCGGCGCGCGCCCGGCGAGATGGGCGGCGAGGGCACTGATGGTGATGGGGGTGCGCCCGCTGTCGGCCACGGCGTCGAGATGCGCGACGAACTCCCGCGGCGTGACGGTGAACTCGGCGATCCAGTCCGGCGGATCGTCCATCACGGCGTGATACAGGAACACGGGGATGGCCGATGTCGAGACAGGCCCGGCCGCCCTCTCGGCTTCCTCACCCGCTCTGCCGGCGACCGGGTCCCGCGGCGACCTCGTCATCTCGGCCCTCTTCCGGATCGCGTCTCCCGCCCCGCGGCTTCCCGCAGGGCCCGCCGGGCGCGGACATAGCCGACGGGGCCGTACAGCATCCCCCTGCGCTGCAGTCGGGACAGCCGCCGCGGCCAGGGGTGCGTACGGCTGTCGTGGTCCCCCGGGGCGGTCCCGCCCTCGCCGGTCTCCCGTACGGCGGTCAGCGTCCGCGCGTGAGCGAGGCCGCGCGGCAGCCGGGTGAGGAAGGCGGGCAGCAGGGCGGGGCGGTTGACCAGGATCGCGGTGAGATAGGCGGTGAGCCCGGCGCCGTAGCCGTAGGCCTGGGTCTCCAGGTCCCGCCAGGTCTCCCGGTGGTGGTGCCACACCAGCGCCCGGGGTGTGTAGTGCAGCCGGTGCCCGTGGGCGAGGACGCGGACGAAGCCGTAGAGGTCGTCGCCGCCCCGCGCGGGCGTGCCGGCGCCGGTGGCGGGGTCGAAGCCGCCGACCTCGCGCAGCACCTCCGTGCGGAACGCCATGTTCGCCCCGGAGCCGAAACGCCCCGCCGTGAACGGGAACAGCGGCTCGTCGCGGGGCGGGTCCTCAGGGTCGTACGTCGTCGGGGTGAAGCCCTTGGCGAAGCCGCCGTGGCTCTCCAGGAGGACCTGGGCCGGGGTGCGCAGCCGGGCGGGCAGGATCAGGCCGGTGGCGCAGCCGAGGCGGGCGTCCCGGGTGAAGGGGGCGGTGAGTTCGGTGAGCCAGCGGGGATCGGCGATCACGTCGTCGTCGGTGAACGCGATCACCTCGCCCTCGGCCGCCGCCAGGCCCGCGTTGTGGGCCACGGCGAGCCCGGGGACCGGCTCGCGGACATAGCGCACGCGCTCCCCGTACTTCCGGTGCACCAACTCTTTTGTCTCGTCCGTCACGGGCGCGTTGTCGACCACGACGATCTCGAAGCGCAGGTGGTCCTGCGCGAGCAGCGAGTCCAGCGCGCGGGCCAGCTGCCCGGCCCGCTCCCGGGTGGCGACGACGACCGAGGTGTACGGCGGTGACGCGGCGTGACCGGTCGGGTCCGCGACCTCGGTGAGCACCTCCCGGGCCGACTCCGTCAGCACCGTCCCCGGATCAGCTCCCTCCGGCACCCGCCCCAGGAACGTCCCCACCGGCACCCCGGCCCGTCTGACCAGCACGAACACCTCGCCGTGCGTCACCGGCGGACTGCCCGGGCCGGGTCTCAGCGTCGCCTGGTCACCGTCCACATCCAGCTCGGCGACCTGCACGGCACCGATGGCCAGGAACCGTCGTATCTCTTCCCGCGTACGTGCTGCCTGGGACATGGCCCTCCCCTCCTCACGACCCTCACGACACGACCGTCACGACACGACCGTCACGACACGACCGTCACGACGCGACCCCTCAGGACCGGCGCAGTCGTCCCGCGCTCTTCAAGGTCCGCGACGCCAGCGACGCGAGCCGCGGGCGGGTGCGGACGAACGCGTGTGCGCGGCGCACGGGCTCACGGCTCAGCCAGTACAGTGCCGCGCCCACCCCGGGACGGGTCGCCGCCCCCTCGTAGACGGCGAGTTCGCCGGTCTTCAGCGAGTCCTTGTACTCGGCCGGCCCGCGCCCCATGTCCAGCAGGCCGATGCCCTCGGCCGCCGCCGCCTCGGCCATCCGCAGATGCAGCACCAGACCCGGCGAGTACTTCGCGACATCCGGGTCGTACGCGGGGAACCAGCAGGCCAGCACGGACGACGAGCGCAGCCCGAAGTGCGCGGCGACGGGCCGGTCGTCGGCGTACAGCACCGACAGCGTGCCCGTGCACTGCGGCGCCCGGGTCTCGGCGAGGCGTCCCACGAGCCGCGTGATCCACTCCTGCGCGAACCGGTCGCGGCGCCCGGTCCTGCGATACTGCGCCGACTTCCACTCCATGAGCGTGCGCAGCGCCGCCGGGTCCCGCTCGTCGAACACGAACCGTACGGGCCCCACCTGTCGGCCCAGCCTGCGCTCCTTGGCCAGCGTGGTCTTCAGGAACTTCGGCGACTGGGTGCGCAGCACCGACTCGTACGTCTCGTAGCCCTTCTCCACGTCGATGACGAAGGTGGCGTGCTCCTCGGCGGCGTACGGCACGAACAGGCGCTGGTCGGCCTCCAGGTTGTCGAAGGCGAAGCTGGACACCGAGCAGGCCCGCAGCAGTTCGGCGGTGTCCCAGGCGAGGCCCGGACGCAGGATCGCGCCCTGGCAGTCCGACACCCCGAGCCCGATGGCCAGCCCCTGGCCCAGCGCCCCTCGCTCGAACGGCAGGAAACCGGCCGGTTCGAGCCCGTCGTACAGCACCGCCACCCGGGCCTGTGGCCGCACCCGGCCCACGGCGGTGGTGAACTCCGGTTCCATGAACGGGTTGCGCGGGACGTCCGCGGCGGCGCGCAGTTCGCGCCAGCGCTCCCGTTCCCCCTCGCCGAGATCTTCCGGCCTCAGTACGCGCACACGTCCACTGCTCACCTGACCCCCCGATCAAGTCCCCCCTGGACACTTGGAAGGTACCGCCCGGGAGGGCATGGACGGTAGGTAGCGGACCATGTTGTTGCCAATCGGTGCACAAGCGGGGGTCGGGGGCGCTCGGGGGCGTACCGGACGGTGGTGACGGCGGTGAGTAGACCCGGCGTGTTGTCCGTATTCTCTGATCATGGCCGCACCCACCGCGTACTCACTCATCGCCACCGACCTGGACGGGACGCTGCTGCGCGGCGACGACACCCTGTCCGACCGGTCCCTCGCCGCGCTCGCGCGGGTGGCGCAGGCCGGTGCCCGGCACCTCGTGGTGACGGGCCGCCCGGCGCCCCGGGTACGGCCCCTGCTCGACGACCTCGGCTGCACGGGGCTCGCGGTGTGCGGACAGGGCGCGCAGGTGTACGACGCCGGCGCGGACCGGCTGCTGTGGTCCGTGACGCTGGACCGGGAACTGGCGGAGACCGCGCTCGGCAAGATCGAGGCCGAGGTGGGGGAGGTGTACGCGGCGGTCGACCAGGACGGGGTCGACGGGCTGACGCTGATCGAGCCGGGCTATCTGATGCCGCACCCCACGCTGCCCGCCGTGCGGGTGGAACGGCGCCGGGACCTGTGGGAGCGGCCCATCAGCAAGGTGCTGCTGCGGCACCCCGAGCTGTCCGACGACGAGTTGGCGGCGACGGCGCGTTCGGTGGTCGGCTCGCTCGCCACGGTGACCATGTCCGGGCCGGGGACGGTGGAGCTCCAGCCGTGCGGTGTGACGAAGGCGACAGGGCTGGCGCTGGCCGCGGAGCGTCTTGGGCTGGGACCGGAGGAGACCCTCGCGTTCGGGGACATGCCCAACGACATCCCCATGTTCGACTGGGCGGCCCGGGGAGTCGCCATGGCCAACGCCCATCCCGAGCTCAAGGCGGTGGCCGACGAGGTCACCACGACGAACGAGGACGACGGCGTGGCCGTCGTCCTCGAGCGTCTGTTTCCCGGGGCCGGGCGGCAGGTGCCCCAACACGTGCCGGCCCAGTGTGTCCCCGGGGATGCGTCCTCGTCCGCCGAGAGGGCGCTTTTTTCGTCTCAGTAATGCGGTTTCGGTTGTGACCTGGTACGGCCTGAAACGGCTCAGTACGCGCCGAAGACGTTGTCGATCGAGCCGTAGCGGTCGGCCGCGTAGTTGCAGGCGGCCGTGATGTTCGCGACCGGGTCGAACGGGTCGAAGGCGGTGCCCGGCACGTGGTACGCGGCGAAGGTCGGGTCGATGACCTGCAGCAGGCCCTTCGACGGGGTGCCCTTGGCGGCGTTGGAGTCCCACAGGTTGATGGCGGCCGGGTTGCCGGAGGACTCGCGCATGATGTTGCGGTGGATGCCCTCGTAGGAGCCGGGGATGCCGTGCTGCGCCATGACCGCCAGCGACTCGCGGATCCAGCCGTCGAGGTTGTCCGGGTACGTCGTCGCGGCGGTGGTGGCCGTCGTGGTGGAGGTCGTGGTGGCCGCGGAGGCGCTGGTGGCGCCGATGAGCGGGAGGGCGACCACGGCGACGCCGGTGCCGGCGACGGCGAGGGTGCGGGCGAGGCGGCGGCCGCCGAAGCGGCGGTGCTGACCGGATGCAGGCATGTTCGTGTGTCCTCTCCTACGCCTGCGAGGTGAGCTGTCGGGTTCGGGCTGGGAGAGTGCCCGGCCGTGCCCCTTCGGGCATGGCTTCACCCCTAGCCGTTCCGGACGGTGGTCCGGCCCGGCGACTTACCTGGGTCCCCCGCTCCTGCCGTGCGTGAGTGTTCGTCGATTGGGTGGTGCGGGCGGCGGCAGGATTCGGCGTCCGCCCGGCAGGCCGGGAACGTATGCGAGAGCACATGTCGGGAACAAGTGCGGTCATCACGGATGAGGCCGTTTGATCTTGCGGTGGGGTGATTTGGGTGCTTGATCCTTTGCGGGCGCTGAGCGTCAACTGTGGTGTGGGGGAAGGGGAGTATGGGTCTTCGGGTGGGGTGTGGGGGTGGGGTTCCGTGCGTGACTCACTTCACTGGGGGTGGACTGCGGGTGCAATTTTCGCCAACGGGAATTCGACTGGTATTTGCGGCAAATCGGGCAGTGGGGCGGGCAGGATGGTGCGTGTGGCGGAGGTGGGGTGCCGAGTGGGGATGTGTTGACTCGTGGTGATCGGACGATCAGGAGTGCTGCGGTTGTGATCCGATATGGCCCGGCTGGTAACACCGGGCGCTGGTGGTGATCGAAACGTGACCGGATACGCTGACTTGAGTGGTGGCAGCGACCTATCGACAAACCGTGTAATCGGCAGTGGACACCAGCAGACAGGAGACCCCTCGTGACCGTCGTCGGGCCGTTCGGGCTGAGCGTGCGGGACCAGGCTCTGGAGGCCGATGTCCAGGCCGGATTGACGGCTGTCGAGGAGGGGCTGCTCGAGGCCACCAAGAGCGAGGTGCCGTTCATCACGGAGGCCGCGCAGCATCTGGTGCGGGCCGGGGGGAAGCGGTTCCGGCCGTTGCTGGTGATGCTCGCCGCGCAGTTCGGTGACCCGTACGCGCCGGGGGTCGTGCCGTCGGCGGTGGTGGTGGAGCTGACCCACCTCGCGACGCTGTACCACGACGACGTGATGGACGAGGCCGCGGTGCGGCGCGGGGTGGCCAGCGCGAACACGCGGTGGGGGAACTCCGTCGCGGTGCTCACCGGGGACTTTCTGTTCGCGCGGGCCTCGCACATCCTGGCCGATCTCGGGCCGGAGGCGGTGCGGGTGCAGGCGGAGGCGTTCGAGCGGCTGGTGACCGGGCAGATCCTGGAGACGGCGGGGCCGCAGGACGGGCGGGATCCTGTCGATCACTACCTGGATGTGCTCGGGGGCAAGACCGGGTCGCTGGTGGCGGTGTCGTGCCGGTTCGGGGCGATGATGTCGGGCGCCGACGAGACGGTGGTGGACGTGCTGACGCAGTACGGCGAGCGGCTGGGGGTCGCGTTCCAGCTCGCGGACGATGTGCTGGACATCGCGTCGGACTCGCACGAGTCGGGGAAGACGCCGGGGACGGATCTGCGGGAAGGCATTGCCACGCTGCCGGTGCTGCGGTTGCGGGAGCGGGCGGCTCGGTTGGGGCTGGCGGAGGACGTCGCGCTGTGCGAGCTGCTGGACTCCGATCTGTCGGACGATGCGCGGCATGCGGAGGCGTTGCGGTTGCTGCGGGCGCATCCTGCGTTGGAGCAGGCGCGGCGGGACACGGTGCGGTACGCGGAGGAGGCGCGGGCTGCGCTGGCGCCGCTGCGGGAGTGTGACGCGAAGGTGGCGCTCGAGCAGTTGTGCGATGCGGTGGTGCACAGGGCCGGCTGAGGGCTCCGTGCTCCGTGCTGGGTGCGGCTCCGGTGGGTGGATGCCTGCGGCGCCGCTGCGGCTTCGGTGGGGGCGGGTGTAGCGCCTGCGGTGGGTGGGTGAGTCGGGGCCGGGGCGGTGGTGTCCGTCCTCGGTCTGGCGCGAAATGGGTCGACTCAAGAGGCTGCTCGGCGCGGACGCGCCAGCCGCTGCGGGCAGAC
>NZ_JAOCQE010000272.1 GCF_025290915.1 Streptomyces sp. 15-116A
CGACGCTGGGCGCGGTAGGACGCCGGGCGGTTGTCGGCGGGCCGGGAGGAGGGCCCCGCGCCGGACGGGCGGCGCCTGCTGTCCCCGGAGGGCGCGAAGGCGGTCCTGCCGACGGGCTTACGGGGCGGGGTGCCTCCTGCGACCCGGGTTGCGGCGCGGGCGTCGCCGGACATGCTGGCTCTCTGGGCGGCAGGTGTGGGGTTCGCGGCCGGGGCGGACGCGGTCCCCTTCGCAGGGGCGCTGCGGTTGCGCCTGGCCGTGTCCGAGCGGTCTCCGGCCGGGACAGGAGTGGTCTGCGCTGAGGAGTCGCCGGACGGTGTAGTGGTGTGGGTGGTGGGGCGGTGGTGGGTCCTGGTCATGACCTTGTTCATGGGGTCCCCGTTCTACGGCCCGGGGTGCGTACCGGCGGGAGGCCGGGGGTACCGGGCGGTAACTTTTGCGGTTGGGGATCTTGTACGGGGTGGTCGGGGGTGGCGGCAAGGAGGGGGCGGGCGTGCCGGGGAGGCCGTGGAATTCACCTATCCGGGTGGTCGGCGGCTGTGCGAGCCCGTACGGGGGCGGGTGCGGTGGGTGAATTCCGGGACTCGGGTGGACGGCTTCAGGGGTGTGGAGCGCAACTCGATGGGGGACGTCCGCGCGTATCCTGAAGGCCCGTCAACGGCTCCCCTCCACGAAAGCGGCTGACATGCGCGTCTACGTCCCCCTGACCCTTCCCGGGCTCGCCGAGGCGTACAGGACGGGGCAGTTGGCCAAGGGACCGTTTCTCGCGTACGCCGTCACGCCCGCGCTGCGCGAGTGGTACGTCTCCGACGACATCGAGGAACTGGAGTACGCCGCGCTGAGCCGCGCCACCCTGGCCTCGCTGCGGCTGCTGGCGGCGGAGCCGGGTGCGCCCAGGCGGCGGGTCGTGGTCGCCGTGGACGTGCCCGACAAGGCGGCCTCCGCCGACCCCGGCCGCGGGCTCGACCCGGGCACCCTCGGTGAGGTGCGGGTCGACGCCGATGTCGCGCTGGCCAAGGCGGCGGCCGTGCACGTGGACGCGGCGGACGCGGAAGAGGATGTGACCGCGGCCGTGGAGGCGCTGCCCGCGGCGGACGCCGGGGACGACGACGCGCAGTTCGTCGTCGACGGTGCCGAGGATCACGAGCTGCTCTGGTACGCCACGCAGGAGATCCCGAACCTGGTCGACGTCGGCGCGGCCGGCTGAAAGGCCGGGCGAGGGCCCGTTGACCTGCCGTTCTCTTGATTGTCAGTGGGGGCGGGTACGTTTGCGGGCATGGGGATGCAGACGGACGCGCACATCGTCTGGGACTGGAACGGGACCTTGTTCCACGATGTCGACGCGGTCATCGGGGCGACGAACGCGGCCTTCGCCGAGCTCGGGCTGGAGCCGATCACGCTGGAGCGGTACCGGGAGCTGTACTGCGTGCCGGTGCCGAAGTTCTACGAGCGGCTGCTGGGGCGGCTGCCGAGCGACGCGGAGTGGGAGGTCATGGACGAGACCTTCCACCGGTACTACACGGAGCACCGGGCGCTGTGCTCCCTCGCCGAGGGCGTGGAGGAGCTGCTGACGGGGTGGGCGTCGGCCGGCCGTAGTCAGTCGATCCTGAGCATGTACGGGCACGACGATCTTGTGCCGCTGGTCCGGAACTTCGGGATCGAGCCGCACTTCATACGGGTCGACGGCCGGACCGGTCCCTCCGGGGGGAGCAAGGCGGAGCACATGGTGCGCCACATCGCCGCGCTGAGAAGCGTCGACCCGACGCGCACGGTGGTGATCGGGGACGCCGCCGACGACGCGCTGGCCGCCCAGGCGGTGGGGGCGCGGGCCGTGCTCTACACCGGCGGTTCACACGGCCGCGCCAGCCTGGAGGCCGTGGGCGTACCGGTGGTGGACTCGCTGGCTGAGGCGGTCGAGGAAGCGGAACGCCTGGCGGCGTAGCGGCCCCGCTGACACGGCAGCCGGTGCTCCCGGCGCCGCCGTACGTCCCGCCGAGCCGTCGTGCACTGTGCAGAACGTCAAACTTCACCCCCCGGTTTTGTACACATACGGCTCATGACGGGCCCCCTGTGAGGAGCGATAGCCTTGGTGGCGTGATCAGCGCGATAGCTCGCGGGGACATCGGTGTCCCCGCTGTGCGCCCGGAGAGCACGGACGACATCCGTGACCGGGCGGCGGTCGCTGGTCCTCGCGGGCGGGAGGGGGCTCTCAGGGCTCCCGGGACGCCATCCACGGCCCGGATGACGGCGCACCGGCGATCGGCGTCGCATCCAGCGGGCAGCTCAAGAGTGGCTCATATTTCCCCGCTCTTCTCACCTCGCGGCATAGCGTCGGAACAGACCGGACACCCCGTGTCGTACCACCGCACCGCAAGGGCAGAGACCGTACTTCCTTCTACGTCACGCAACGGCGCGCGACAGGAGCCAGAGGACAATGCAGACCAAGCTGGACGAAGCCAAGGCCGAGCTGCTCGAGAGGGCCGCCCGGGTAGCTGAGAACAGCCCGGCCGGGGGGAAACTACCGACTGGGACGGCGGACGAGGGCACCCCGGACCGGGAATCCGTGCTCGCGTTCCTCCAGCGCTACTACCTGCACACCGCCCCGGAGGACCTCACCGACCGCGACCCGGTCGACATCTTCGGCGCCGCCGTCTCGCACTTCCGGCTGGCCGAGAACCGCCCCCAGGGCACGGCCAACGTGCGGGTCCACACCCCGACCGTCGAGGAGAACGGCTGGACCTGCAGCCACACGGTCGTCGAGGTGGTCACCGACGACATGCCCTTCCTCGTCGACTCCGTCACCAACGAGCTGACCCGCCAGGGCCGCGGCATCCACGTCGTCATCCACCCGCAGGTCGTGGTCCGCCGCGACCTCACCGGCAAGCTGATCGAGGTCCTCGCCGCCCGCCCCGGCGGCGACCTGCCGCACGACGCGCACATCGAGTCCTGGATCCACGTCGAGATCGACCGCGAGACCGACCGCGGCGACCTCAAGCAGATCACCGCCGACCTGCTGCGCGTGCTGTCCGACGTCCGCGAGGCCGTCGAGGACTGGGGCAAGATGCGGCAGGCCGCGACCGCGCTGGCCGAGGAACTGCCGGCCGAGCCCGTCCCCGGCGATCTGCCCCCGCAGCAGGTCGAGGAGGCCCGCGAGCTGCTGCGCTGGCTCGCCGACGACCACTTCACCTTCCTCGGCTACCGCGAGTACCAACTGCGCGAGGACGACTCCCTGGCCGCCGTTCCCGGCACCGGCCTCGGCATCCTGCGCTCCGACCCGCACCACGCCGGCGACGAGAGCCACCCCGTCAGCCCCTCCTTCGAGCGGCTGCCCGCCGACGCCCGCGCCAAGGCGCGCGAGCACAAGCTGCTGGTGCTGACCAAGGCCAACAGCCGGGCGACCGTGCACCGGCCGTCGTATCTGGACTACATCGGGGTCAAGAAGTTCGACGCCGACGGCAACGTCGTCGGTGAGCGCCGTTTCCTCGGTCTGTTCTCCTCCGCCGCCTACACCGAGTCGGTCCGCCGGGTCCCGGTGATCCGGCGCAAGGTCGAGGAGGTGCTGGAGCGCGCCGGGTTCTCCCCGCACAGCCACGACGGGCGCGACCTGCTGCAGATCCTGGAGACCTACCCGCGCGACGAGCTGTTCCAGACGCCGGTCGACGAGCTGCGCGCCATCGTCACCTCGGTGCTCTACCTCCAGGAGCGCCGCCGGCTGCGGCTCTACCTGCGCCAGGACGAGTACGGACGCTACTACTCCGCCCTCGTCTACCTGCCCCGCGACCGCTACACCACCGGCGTCCGGCTGCGGATCATCGACATCCTCAAGGAGGAGCTCGGCGGCATCAGCGTCGACTTCACCGCCTGGAACACCGAGTCGATCCTCTCCCGGCTGCACTTCGTCGTCCGGGTCCCGCAGGGCACCGAGCTGCCGCAGCTGTCCGACTCCGACAAGGAGCGCATCGAGGCCCGCCTGGTCGAGGCCGCCCGCTCCTGGGCCGACGGCTTCGCGGAGGCGCTGAACGCCGAGTTCGGCGAGGAGCGCGCCGCCGAGCTGCTGCGCCGCTACTCCGGTGCCTTCGCCGAGGGCTACAAGGCCGACCACTCCCCGCGCAGCGCGGTCGCCGACCTGGTGCGCCTGGAGCAGCTCGACGAGGAGAAGAACTTCGAGCTCAGCCTCTACGAGCCGGTCGGCGCGGCCCCCGAGGAGCGCCGCTTCAAGATCTACCGCAAGGGTGAGGCCGTCTCCCTGTCCGCGGTGCTGCCCGTGCTCCAGCGGCTCGGCGTCGAGGTCGTCGACGAGCGGCCGTACGAGCTGCGCTGCGCCGACCGCAGCGTCGCCTGGATCTACGACTTCGGGCTGCGCATGCCCAACGCGCCCGGCGGCGGTCTCGACTACCTGGGTGACGACGCCCGTGAGCGGTTCCAGGACGCCTTCGCCGCGACCTGGACCGGCAAGGCGGAGAACGACGGCTTCAACGCCCTCGTGCTCAGCGCCGGGCTGACCTGGCGGCAGGCGATGGTGCTGCGGGCGTACGCCAAGTACCTGCGCCAGGCGGGCTCCACCTTCAGCCAGGACTACATGGAGGACACCCTCCGCAACAACGTCCACACCACCCGGCTGCTCGTCTCCCTGTTCGAGGCGCGGATGTCGCCGGACCGGCAGCGCGCCGGGTACGAGCTGGTGGACGCGCTGCTGGAGGAGGTCGACGCCGCGCTCGACCAGGTCGCGAGCCTCGACGAGGACCGCATCCTGCGCTCGTTCCTCACGGTGATCAAGGCGACGCTGCGCACCAACTTCTTCCAGGAGGCGGCCGGCGGCCAGCCGCACGACTACGTCTCCATGAAGTTCGACCCGCAGGCCATCCCCGACCTGCCGGCGCCGCGCCCGGCGTTCGAGATCTGGGTGTACTCGCCGCGCGTCGAGGGGGTGCACCTGCGGTTCGGCAAGGTCGCCCGCGGTGGTCTGCGCTGGTCGGACCGCCGGGAGGACTTCCGTACCGAGATCCTCGGCCTGGTCAAGGCGCAGATGGTGAAGAACACCGTCATCGTGCCGGTCGGCGCCAAGGGCGGCTTCGTCGCCAAGCAGCTCCCGGACCCGAGCGTCGACCGGGACGCGTGGATGGCCGAGGGCATCGCCAGCTACAAGACGTTCATCTCGGCGCTGCTCGACATCACCGACAACATGGTGGCCGGCGAGGTCGTGCCCCCGGCGGACGTCGTCCGGCACGACGAGGACGACACCTACCTGGTGGTCGCCGCCGACAAGGGCACCGCGACCTTCTCGGACATCGCCAACGAGGTCGCCCAGAGCTACAACTTCTGGCTCGGTGACGCCTTCGCTTCCGGCGGCTCGGCCGGTTACGACCACAAGGGCATGGGCATCACCGCCCGCGGCGCCTGGGAGTCCGTCAAGCGGCACTTCCGGGAGCTGGGCGTGGACACCCAGAGCCAGGACTTCACCGTGGTCGGCATCGGCGACATGTCCGGTGACGTGTTCGGCAACGGCATGCTGCTCAGCGAGCACATCCGCCTGGTCGCCGCCTTCGACCACCGGCACATCTTCATCGACCCCAAGCCGGACGCGGCCACCTCGTACGCCGAGCGGCGCCGGCTGTTCGAGCTGCCCCGCAGCTCCTGGGCCGACTACAACACGGAGCTGATCTCGGCGGGCGGCGGGGTGTTCCCGCGCAGCGCCAAGGCCATCCAGGTCAACTCGCAGATCCGTGAGGCCCTCGGGATCGAGCCCGGCATCACCAAGATGACCCCGGCCGACTTGATGAAGGCGATCCTCCAGGCACCGGTGGACCTGCTGTGGAACGGCGGCATCGGCACGTACGTCAAGGCGTCCACCGAGTCCCACGCGGACGTCGGAGACAAGGCCAACGACGCGATCCGCGTCGACGGCAAGGACCTGCGCGTCGCCGTCGTCGGCGAGGGCGGCAACCTGGGCCTGACCCAGCTCGGCCGCATCGAGTTCGCGCTGCACGGCGGCCGGATCAACACCGACGCCATCGACAACAGCGCCGGCGTGGACACCTCCGACCACGAGGTGAACATCAAGATCCTGCTCAACGGCCTGGTCGCGGACGGCGACATGACCGTCAAGCAGCGCAACAAGCTGCTCGCCGAGATGACCGACGAGGTCGGCCGGCTGGTGCTGCGCAACAACTACGCGCAGAACACCGCGATCGCCAACGCGCTCGCCCAGTCCAAGGACATGCTCCACGCCCAGCAGCGCTTCATGAAGCACCTGGTGCGCGAGGGCAGCCTCGACCGGGCGCTGGAGTTCCTGCCCACCGACCGGCAGATCCGCGAGCGCCTCGCCTCCGGTCAGGGCCTGACCGGCCCGGAGACTGCCGTCCTGCTGGCGTACACGAAGATCACGGTCGCCGAGGAGCTGCTGCACACCTCGCTGCCCGACGACCCGTATCTGAAGGTGCTGCTGCACGCGTACTTCCCGACCGCGCTGCGCGAGCAGTTCCTCGACCGGATCGACGGCCACCCGCTGCGCCGCGAGATCACCACGACGGTGCTGGTCAACGACACGGTCAACACCGGCGGTACGACGTATCTGCACCGGATGCGCGAGGAGACCGGCGCGTCGCTGGAGGAGATCGTCCGGGCGCAGACCGCGGCCCGCGCGATCTTCCGCTCCTCGGCGGTGTGGGACGCCGTCGAGGAACTCGACAACAAGGTGCAGGCCGAGGTGCAGACCCGCATCCGGCTGCACTCGCGCCGGCTGGTCGAGCGCGGCACGCGCTGGCTGCTCAACAACCGGCCGCAGCCGCTGGAGCTCCAGGAGACGGTGGAGTTCTTCGCCGAGCGGGTCGAGCAGGTCTGGTCGCAGCTGCCGAAGCTGCTGCGCGGCGCGGACCTGGAGTGGTACCAGAAGATCCACGACGAGCTGACCGACGCCGGGGTCCCGGAGGAGCTGGCCACCAAGGTCGCCGGGTTCTCCTCGGCCTTCCCGACGCTCGACATCGTGTCGGTGGCCGACCGCATGGGCAAGGAGCCGCTGGACGTCGCGGAGGTGTACTACGACCTCGCGGACCGGCTGCGCATCACCCAGCTGATGGACCGCATCATCGAGCTGCCGCGCGCGGACCGCTGGCAGTCCATGGCCCGCGCGGCGATCCGCGAGGACCTGTACGCGGCGCACGCGGCGGTCACCGCGGACGTGCTGGCGGCCGGCAACGGCTCCGACACGCCGCACCAGCGGTTCAAGCTGTGGGAGCAGAAGAACGCGGCGATCCTGAGCCGCGCCCGCACCACCCTCGACGAGATCCAGAGCTCGGACACGTTCGACCTGGCCAACCTGTCGGTGGCGATGCGGACGATGCGCACGCTGCTGCGGACGCACACGTAGCAGGTACGCCGCAGGGGCGCCCCGGGTCACCGCGACCCGGGGCGCCTCCGTGTTGGTGTGGTGCCTTAGGTGGGCTTCCCTGGGGAAACGGTGGATATGCGGCGGATTCGGGCATGGCTGTGAGGTGACCGTCCGCTCCCCGTCCGTCGCGTCCTGGGCGGTCGCCGGGCTCCTCGTCGTCCTGCTGCTCGCCGTGATCGTCCGGCTGCCCTGGGCCGGTGACCTCGGGATGCACGCGGCGACCCTGCAACGGCTGCGGCACAGCCCCCTCGACCCCGGCAACCCGCTGGTCGACGCGGACACGCCGAGCCCGTACTACTCGCCGTGGATGCTGCTGCTCGGCCTGCTCGCCAAGGCGACGGGCTGGTCTGTCTTCGTCGTGCTGCGCGCGGGCGCCGTGCTCGGGGTTGCGCTGCTGGTGACGGGCGTGTGGCGGTACGTGCGGACGCTGAGCGCGCACCGGGCGGCGCCCGCGCTCGCGCTGCTGAGCCTGCTGCTGGTGTGGGGGACGACGCCGTACGCGTGGAGCGGCTTCCTCGGGCTGAACTCGCTCGCGCTGACCGTGGCGTATCCCAGCACCTTCGCCCTCGGTCTCGCCTTCCACTTCTGGGCCTGGCTCGGCGTGGCGCTCCGGGCTTCCGGCGGGTGGGCGACCTGGCTCGGGCTGGGCGCGCTCTGGGCCATGATCCTGCTCTGCCACCAGTTCTCGGGCGTCGTGGCCACGGCCGGCGCGGGCGCCACGCTGCTCGCGGCGCGGCGGCCCGACCCCGGGGTGCGGGCGCGACTCGGGGCGG
>NZ_JAOCQE010000273.1 GCF_025290915.1 Streptomyces sp. 15-116A
CGCGGAGGGCAGGGCTGCCGGCGACGCCGGGCAGTCGGGCACGGCCGCCGGAACCGAGCAGTCGGCTTCGGACGCCGCCGGGGCGCCTGACACGGCCTCCGCTGCCGCCGACGACGCGGAGTCTGAGGCAGGCTCCGCCGCGGCCGGCGCGAACGCCGTGACGGACGCGACGGACGCGGACCGCACCGACGCGGGGGACGCACCGGACGCGGACCGCGCCCCCTCCGACGCCGGAGACCGACCGGGCGTCAGCGCCCCGGTGAGTGACAGCAACCAGGCCGACGAGCGCACCTGCGCGGCAGGTGACGCGGACCCGGTTGCCGACGACGCCGAGGACACCACCGGCCAGGACGCCCCCGAAGCACCAGAGGCGGACAGCACCGGCAGCGGGCGTGCCATGACCCGGGGCCGGGACGGCGACAGCGCCTCCACGGGCGACGCATCCGGGGCGCGCTCCGCCACGGGCGGTTCCGGGTCCCGGGACGGGCAGTCCGCTGCCGGTGACGGCGAGCACCTTGCCGCCGACGCCGACGCCGACGCCGACGCGGACGCGGACGCGACCTCCGGTGTGGGTGCGGCGGACGCGACCGGCGCCGAGGCCCAGACCGACGCCGCCGACGCGGACACGGCCACCGGAGCCGAAGCAGACGCCACCGGTGACGACGAGGGCGCGCGAGAGCGGCGTGGACAGGCAACCCACGCCTCCGACGCGGCGACAGCCGAGGGCACCGACGCGAACACCGGCCCCGAGACGGACCCCAGCGGCGACGACAAGGGCAAGCCGGGGCGGCGGGGGCAGGAGACCCACGCCTCCGAGGCGGCGCCGGCCCGTGACGCCGACGACGCGCCCGAAGCAGAACCCACCGGTGACGACCAGCGCTCGCGCGCGTCCGGTGTCGCCAAGGACCGTGCTGACGGGCCGGGAGCGGGCGGCAGCCCCTCGTCGGGCGCCGGCCAGGGAAGTGATGGCGAGAGCACCCGTCAGGATGGCTCCGGTGGGGAGCCCAAGCGGCAGGTTGATCAGCCCACCGCCGTGTTCAAGACCGTGCGGTCCGGGCCTGCGTTGGATCAGGCGACGACCATGCTCCGGGTCGAGCGGGCCGGTGAGCGGGACAAGGCGGGCCAAGGAGAATCCGAGGCCGAGCGGACCAGTAAGTTCGTCGCGCTCAAAGAGGTGGACGATCCCGCGGTTCGTAAGCCGCCGCCGCCCGCCGCGGACGCGACCACCGCGCTTCCCCAGATCGGGCCCGAGCGGACCGCGCAGCAGCCGCTGCCGCCGAAGCCGCCGCTGGATCTGCTCGCCGAGCTGACCAACACCCCGCCGCCGCCGGACACCCCGCTGCGGACGGCCGTGCGGCGGGTGAAGATCTGGACGCCGCTGGTGCTGCTGCTGGTGATCGTCTTCGCGGTCGTACAGAACATGCGCCCGCTCCCGGAGCCCACCCTCGACCTCACCGCCGAGGAGAACTACACCTTCGAGGGCGGCAAGCCCACCATCCCCTGGCCCGAGAACGGACAGGCCGCGCTCGACGTCCAGGGCATCGGCACCTTCGGCTCCTCCGGCGAGCAGAAGCCCGTACCGATCGCCAGTGTCGCCAAGGTGATGACCGCGTATCTGATCCTGCGCGACCACCCGCTCAAGAGCGGCGCCGAGGGTCCGATGATCAAGATCGACAAGACCGCGGAGGAGCAGTCCGACGCGGGGCAGGAGTCCACCGTGAAGGTGACCGCCGGTGACGAGATCTCCCAGCGCGAGGCGATCGAGAGCATCCTCATCGCGTCCGCGAACAACGTCGCCCGGCTGCTCGCCCGCTGGGACGCCGGTTCCGAGAAGGCGTTCGTGGAGAAGATGAACGAGGCCGCCAAGGACCTCGGCATGACCAACACGACGTACACCGACCCCTCGGGCCTGAACGACACCACCGTCAGCACCGCCGTGGACCAGGTGAAGCTCGCCAAGGCCGCGATGAAGCAGCCCGCGTTCCGCGAGGTCGCCGCGATGATGTCGTACGACGACTACAAGGGCGTCAACCACTCCAACTGGAACCAGCTGGTCGGCAAGAACGACGTCGTCGGCATCAAGACCGGCACGACCACCTCGGCGCTGGGCAACCTCGTCTTCGCGGCGAAGAAGGACGTGGACGGCGAGATGCGCACCATCGTCGGCGCGGTCGTCCGCCAGCCCGCGGGCGGTGTGGACAACACCATCCTCAGCGCCGCGCTGACCGCGGGCGACCAGCTGATCCGGGCCGCCCAGGACGCGCTGGAGTCGGCGACGATCCTCAAGAAGGGCACGGTCGTCGGGTACGCGGACGACGGGCTCGGCGGGCGTACGCCCGTCGTCGTGGCCGAGGACGTGAAGGCCGTCGGCTGGGCGGGGCTGAAGGTGAAGCTGACGTTCGCGGCGGACGAGGTGCCGCACCGGGCGAAGGCCGGCACCGAGGTGGGCAGCCTCACCGTCGGGGACGGCACGAGCAGCGCGGTGAAGGTCCCGGTGACCCTGCAGAAGGACCTCGTGGAGCCCGGCTTCACGGACAAGCTGACGCGCATCGCCTGAGCCCCGTCTTTCCGGCCGTCGCCCGTCCCGGGTGACGGCCGGAACGTTCTGCTAGCGTCACGAAACGGGCAAGGTCGCCGGTCACCGGCCGCAGTGGGGAACGGACGCGGACGGGACGCGGCAGCAAACGGAAGACGGGACACGGGGAGTGCCTTCAGGTGGCCACAGCGGAGCCGACACGCGCCGACGGCGCCGATCCGGGCACGGAACGACGACCGGGGCAGGGGCCTGCGCCGGGGTCGGGCGACCCGCGAATAGGCCGGGGTCGGACAACGCCTGAGAAGCAGCCCGCACCCGCGTCCGGCACGGCGTCCCGCACCTCCCGCCCCCGGGCCGCCCTTCTCGCCGTCCGGGCCCGGATGCTGCGGCACCCCGTGCTGTCCGTCACCGGGCTCGCCGGTGTGCTGCACATCGTCTGGTTCTTCACGTTCGCCAACAGCGGCGGGGACCTCGCGGCGCAGGACGCCTGGGCGGAGTTCGTCGGGCGGCACCCGGACTCGGCGTACAACCTGGCCTGGTACGGCGGGATGCACCCGGTGTCGTACAGCGTGGTGTCGCCGTATCTGATGTCGCTGCTCGGTGTGCGGACCACCATGATGATCGCGGGGACCGTCTCGGCGGGGCTGCTGACGCTGGTGCTGATGCGCAGCCGGGCCGTGCGCAATCCCCTGTGGGCGGCGCTGGCCGGGGTGTTCGCGCTGCTGTGCAACGCCGCCTCGGGGCGGGTGACGTTCGGCCTGGGCATGATGTTCGCGCTCGGCGCGGTCGCCGTCGTGTTCTGCTGGCCGTACCGGTGGCGGTACAAGCGCTGGGCGAAGGCGCTGTGCGCGGCCCCGCTGGCGGCGCTCGCGACGATGGGCTCGCCGGTGGCGGGGCTGTTCGTGGGTCTGGTGGCGGTGGCGCTGTTCCTGCAGAAGCGGCGGCCGGGGGCGTGGGCGCTGGGGCTCGCGCCGAGTGCGGTGGTGGCGGTGTCGGCGTGGCTGTTCCCGTTCTCGGGGACGCAGCCGATGGGCATCGGCTCGGTGATCCTGCCGGTGGTGTACTCGGTCCTGGTGTACGTGCTCGTGCCGCGGGAGTGGCGGACGGTCCGGCTGACGGCGGCGGTGTACGGGCTCGGGGTCGTGCTGGTGTGGCTGATCAGCTCGCAGATCGGGTCCAACATCACCCGGCTGGCGATGCTGTTCGCGGGGGTGGTGCTGGTGGCCGCGCTGCCGTTCACGGTGCCGAAGTCCCGCAAGTGGTACACGATCGTCGTCGCGTTCGTCGGCTTCGTCGGGTGGATCGGCTTCAAGTCGGTCGACGACGTCGTGCACACGACGCCGGCCGCGTCCTGGGCGCGTGAGCTGGCGCCGCTGGTGAACGAGTTGCAGGAGGTCGGCGCCGAGCGGGGCCGGGTGGAGGTCGTCCCGGCCCGCTCGCACCGCGAGGCGTCCGCGCTCGCGCCGTACGTCAATCTGGCCCGCGGCTGGAACCGCCAGGCCGACATGGAACGCAACCCCCTCTTCTACGACGACACCCTCAACTCGGCGAACTACCACGAGTGGCTCAAGCGCTGGGCCGTGCACTTCGTCGTGCTGCCGAAGGACGAGCCGGACGGCGACGGCGGTCAGCGCGAGCGGCAGCTGGTGCAGCGGGGTCTGCCGTATCTGAAGCAGATCTGGGGCGACGCCAACTGGCAGCTGTTCGAGGTGACCGAGCCGACGCCGCTCGCGGAGCCGAACGCGGTCGTGGAGCGGGCCGCGCAGGGCGAGATGACGATGCGGGTGGAGAAGGCCGGGCGGATCCTGGTGCGCATCCCGTACTCGCCGTGGCTGAGCATCGTCGACGCCGAGGGCAACAAGCTGAAGCCGCCGCAGGAGACGGAGGCGTCGCAGAACCGATCGGAGGACGAGCCGAGGACGTACGAGAACGTCAACGGCTGTCTGATGGAGACGGAGGAGGACGCGAACGGCGACCGCTGGACGGTGCTGCTGGCGCCGGAGCCGGGCACGTACCGGCTGGCCGCGCCGTACACGCTGCCGCGTGGCACGCCCTGTCCGGAGGAGCTCCGGTGAAGCCCCACCCTCATTCACATCTCTGAACGACGATCAGCTCTCAGAACTTCTTTACCTCCTCTTGACCAGACAGGCGCTTGTCGCGCCCACTTTCCCCTACCCAGGATGAGCGAGCCGTTCACCATACGGAACTCGGAAGCCTGGAAGGGGTGACATGAACAGTCTCGACTGGGCGGTGCTCATCGGCTACTTCGCCGTGATGATCATCATCGGTGTCTGGTCGCACAAGCGGGTGGACAACGTCAGCGACTTCTTCACGGCCGGCGGCAAGATGCCGTGGTGGCTCTCCGGCATCTCCCACCACATGTCGGGCTACAGCGCGGTGATGTTCACCGGGTACGCGGGCATCGCCTACACCTACGGCGTGACGTCCTTCGTCACCTGGTCCTTCCCCATCGCCCTCGGCATCGCCATCGGCTCGAAGCTGTTCGCGCCGCGCATCAACCGGCTGCGCGGCCGGCTGCACGTGGCCTCACCGCTGGAGTACCTGAAGAACCGCTACGACCTGAAGACCCAGCAGGCGCTGGCCTGGTCCGGCATGCTGCTGAAGATCGTGGACGTGGGCGCGAAGTGGGCGGCGATCGCCACCCTGCTGTCGGTGTTCACCGGTGTCTCGCTCAACCAGGGCATCCTCATCACCGGCGCGGTCACCGCGGTCTACTGCACCATCGGCGGGCTGTGGGCGGACGCGCTGACCGAGCTGGGCCAGTTCGTCATCCAACTGCTCGCCGGGATCGCGATGTTCGTCGCGGTGGTGGTGGAACTCGGCGACCACGGCGGCTTCCTCGGCGCCTGGGACGAGCCCGAGCTCCAGGGCCACGGGGAACCGCTGGTCGGGCCGTACGGCACGGTCTTCCTGCTGGCGTTCCTGTTCATCAAGCTGTTCGAGTACAACGGCGGCATGCTCAACCAGGCCCAGCGCTACATGGCCACCCCGACGCCCAAGGAGGCGGAGCGCTCGGCGCGGCTGTCGGCGGTGCTGTGGCTGGTCTGGCCGCTGGTGCTGTTCTTCCCGATGTGGATGTCTCCGCTGCTGGTGGAGTCGCAGAAGGCGGACGGCTCCGACTCCTACGCCCTGATGACCGAACAGCTCCTCCCGCACGGCCTGCTGGGCCTGGTCATCGTCGGCTTCTTCTCCCACACCATGGCCATGTGCTCCTCGGACGCCAACGCCATCGCGGCGGTGTTCACGCGGGACGTGGCGCCGGTGCTGTCGGCGAAGGCGCGGCTGTGGGGCGAGCGTTCGGGTCTGATCGCGGCACGTGTGACGACGGTGGTCTTCCTCGGCCTGTCCATGGCGGTGGCCACCCAGGTCAACTCCCCCACGTTCAAGGACATCATCACCGTCGTCATCAAGTGGGTGGCCGGGCTGATGGGCCCGATCGCCATCCCGATGATGCTGGGCCTGCTCCGCCCGTTCCGCCGCTCCGGGCCGACGGCGGCGCTGACCAGCTGGGCGGCGGGTCTGCTGGCGTTCTGGCTGGTCAACTACCCCATCCACTGGGCGGTCGACGGCGGCGTGCCGCTGGAGTACCAGGTCTCCATCCCGCTCGCCGTCTCGCTGATCCTCTACGTCCTGATCGGCTTCGCCAGGCCGGAGGACACCCCGGAGCGGCTGGCGATCATCGAGACCGTCAACACGGACGGCGACAGCGGCTCGGCGGCCGCGGCGGTCCCGGCGGCGGAGGAGGTGCCGGGGGCCGGGCGGACGCCGGTGAAGGACTAGGGTCTGTCGTTTGGATCAGGTCGCAGGGAATCTGCGGTGCCTGATCAGCGCCGGTGAGCGGGGCCTGGTGAGTGCAGCTGCAAGGCGGAGGAGGGAGTCGACGCGGAGCGTCGGCGACCGACGACAACGCGGCAGATGTGCGTGCCAGGCCCCGCGTCTGCGGCGTGATCCAAACGACAGACCCTAGACGCCCCCGCGCAGGCATCTCGTCCGGGCTCAGGCGCCGCGCGGGTAGCGGGCCAGCCAGGCCGGGGAGGAGGCGGCGGGGCTGTGCAGGGCGGGGCCCTGGGTCATCTCCATGGCGAAGTCGTCGGCGAGTTCCAGGATGGTGGGACGGCCCTCCAGCTCGGCCAGCCAGGCCGGGGGGAGGGCCGTCTCGCCGTGCAGGGCGCCGAGGAGACCGCCGGTCAGGGCGCCGGTGACGGCGGAGGGGCCGTCGTGGTTGACGGACAGGCACAGGGCGCGCCGGACGTCCTCGCCGACGAGGGTGCAGTAGACGGCGGCGGCCACCGGGCCCTCCGCGGTGCCGGTGCCGATCAGCTGCGTCACCCGCTCCGGGGTGGGCATGCCCTGCCGTACCGCGCCGAGGGCCTGTTGCAGGGCGTCGCAGACCGGCTGGTGGCCGGGGCGGGCGGCCAGCAGGGCGAGGGTCTGCTGCACGGCGGCGTCCACGCTCTCGCCGCGGGCCAGCGCGTGCACGATCACCGCGTACGCGCCCGCCGCGAGGCACGCGGTCGGGTGGCCGTGGGTCTGGGCCGCGCACTCCACGGCGAGCTGGGCCACCAGTTGCGGCTCCCAGCCGACGAGCAGACCGAACGGCGCGGAACGGGCCGCCGCCTCCGGACCCGCCTCGCCGGGGTTCTTGGGCGCCTGAGGGGTGCCCATCGTCTCGTCGCCGAGGCCCAGCAGCAGCGCGCGGGCCGGGTCCCGGCGGGCGTACAGCCACTCCTCGCGGGCCAGCCAGCCGTCCTCCTTGCGGCGCTCGTCCGGGCCCCAGTCGCGCTGGGTGGTGGCCCAGCGCAGATACGCCCGGTGCAGATCGGTCGGCGGATGCCAGGCGCCGGTGTCGCGGCGCACCTGGGCGCGGATCAGGCCGTCCACGGAGAACAGGGTCAGCTGCGTGTGGTGGGTGACGGCACCGCGGCGGCCGTAGGCGGGGGCCATGTCGACGACGCCCTCCGCGCCGTGCGCCTCCCGGATCGCGGCGATGCCCAGTCCGTCGACGGGCGCGCCCAGCGCGTCGCCGACGGCGACACCGAGGAGCGTCCCGCGCACCCGGCTGCGGAAGTCCTGCTGCTCACGGCGCCCCCACACGGGCCCGGCAGTCGCACCCACCTCGACCTCCCAGGGCACCACGCGTACGGACGATGCGCAGCACTGTAATCGAACGGGAACGGTCGGTTCAGAGGGCGAAACGGTATGCGGAGTGTGGGGTCAGTGGTCGGAAGTGGTCGGGTATGAGCCGTACCGGCTGAATGGCGCGGGGGTTTCTCACGTCTGGGCCGGTTCGTTCTCGTCGAGGTCGCGGCTGATCCTCTCCCGTTGCGTACGCGCCCACGCGTAGGACGGGATCAGGTCCAGGGCGTGGTCCAGGGCGGCCAGGGCCTCGGTGCGGCGGCCGAGGTTGGCGAGGGCCACACCCCGGCTGGCGTGGGCCGACGCGTACGCGGGGTCGAGGGCCAGCGCGCGGTCGTAGGCGGCGAGGGCCTCCTCGTCGCGGCCGGCGTTGCGCAGGGCGTCGCCGTGCTCGCAGTGCGCCCACGGG
>NZ_JAOCQE010000274.1 GCF_025290915.1 Streptomyces sp. 15-116A
GATGCCCGCGGCGACTCCGGTCGCGTGCTCCGCCTCGCTCACGCACACCGTCCGCGCGGCCCAGCGCGCCCCCCACCGCTCCCACCTGAGCGCGGCGGCCGCTGTGGTCCCGCCGACCGCCTCGAACGACCAGGCGTGCGGCTGGAACACGGTCGGGATCCGGCCGCGCACCGCGAGCCGCCCGGCGAGTCCGGCCTTCGCGCTGTGCGCGTGCACCAGATCCGGGCGCACCTCGTCGATCAGCCGGGCGAGCTGCCGTACCTCCCGCCCCAGCGAGGGCCCTGGCGACCGCGTCGCCTGCCAGGGCCGTACGTGCGCGCCGAGCGCCCGCAGCCGGGTGGTGAGGTCGCTGTCCGGGCAGGCCACGACGGTCTCGAGACCGTCCGCGAGCTGGGCCCGCACCAGGTCCGTCACGACGCGGGCGACACCGCCGTCCACCGGCTGCGTGAGGTGCAGGACACGCGGACGGCGGCCGGAGGACGACAGGTCCATGGTGAGGGCTTCCTCGCTGACGAAGGCGTTGACGGCTGCGGCGACGGCTGCTGGGGCGAAGGCGGTGACGCGGGTGTCCGGACCGGGTGGCGGCGCGTTCACTGCCGGGCGTCGGCGGCGAGGAAGAACACACCGGCCCACGCCGCGTCCGTGGCGGAGGCGAGCCGCAGGGCCGCCCCGTCACCGGCGCCCAGCACACCCCGGCCGACGTCGAACACGTCGGAGTCGTAGCCGAGGGTGTTGGCGTACGCGGGCACGCGGGCCGGGGAGCCCGTACCGGGGCCGCTGATGGTGGAGTTGAGGACGTCGTCGCGCGGGTTGGCGCCGTCGCCGAGCGGGGTGGAGCCGGACGGGCCGGTCACCACGAGGGAGTCTCCGGCGGTGCCGCGGTCGCCGTTGTACGCGACCAGGCCCACCTGGCCGGGCGCGCCGTCGGCGATGTTCAGGCCGGTCAGTCTCAGTTCCTCGCCGCCGCGGGAGCGCAGCGCGGCGAAGCCGTCCCACAGGGCGAGCTGCCGCAGCGGTTCCGCCGCGTTCTCGTACATCACCACCAGGGTCCAGCCGCCCCAGGAACCTGCGGCGGACTGCCCGGCGGCCACGTTGACCTGGGCCACGGTGTAGAGACCGGCGCCGCTGTCGCGCACCAGGGACGTCACGTCCGCCGACGCCTGGAAGGCGTCCGCGTCGTCCGCCACGCGGTGTCCCACGACCGTGTCGGCGAGCACTTCCTTGTAGTCCCCGCCGGGTTCGGCGATGAGGACGCGGCCGTTGTCCGCCGCCGGCTTCTGCTCGCCGACACGCAGATTGCCGCCCCAGTACAGGCGCGCGTACGTCACGCGCGAGCCGCTCGGCAGACGGACCTCCGCGCGGGAGGAGTTGTAGGTGTTGGGGTCGCTGTCGACGTCGATGTAGTACATGTCGAAGTCGCCGTTCACCCCGGCCTCGCCGTCGCGCACGTCCGAGCACGGCGACTGGCGGGCGCGGCAGGTGATGGAGGAGTTCGCCGCGCGCACGATGCCGCCGTGCTGGACCGCGCGATGCCTGGGGTCGAACGCGATGCTGTCGGCCTCGGGTGCCGGGGCGGCGGCGGGAGAGCCGCAGGAAGCCCACACCGCGGCTAGGGCGAGCCCGCCCACCGTCGCACGGCGAAGCAGCTGACCCAGGGATTGGCGCATGACCGTCGGAGCCTTTCGTCAAGCAGATGGCGGCGGCAGGCAGCAGCGGGGACGAGTGCGATGCGTCCGCCCATGAGGGATGCCTCGGGAGGTTCGCAACTCTAGTCATCAACCGGACAAATTCATCGAAACTCGATGAACAACGGCAAGTGTGTTGGAATCGTGAATACGGCCAACAGGGTGATGTGCGGCAATCCGAAAGGCCCATGATCGGTTGCGGGGTGTCCGGGGCGCTCTCACCGTGGGTCTCAGGATTCGAAGTTCTTCGAAAGGAACTGCCCATGCGCGCTCTGCCTGCACGGCGCCTCGCACTCAGCGCACTGTGCGCCGCCCTCCTGGTCGGGATCACCGGCCCCGCCGCCCTGGCGGCGGACCCGGCCCGAGAGCGCGCCGAGGCGGCGGCACCGGGAGCGGCACTCCCCGGCGCCGACGCGCTGCTCGCCCGCGTCCACAAGCTCGAGACCCAGGCGGGGCCGCTCACTCCGGTCGTCGACCTGATGGAAGCGGCGCTTCGGGACCGCAACACCCTGACGCGTGCCGAGGTACGGAAGCTGGGCGACGCCGCGAAGGACGCGCTGCGCAGGGCCGCCGCCGACGAGCAGCCGGTGGTCACCCTCGTCCCGACGGACCCGGCGGCGGCCACGGCGACGGGTGTGCTGCTCCCCGCCGCCGACACCGAGCTGACGGACGATCTGCTGGGCGGCCTGCTCGACCTCCTCGGCGGCATCCTCGACCTGCTGCTCCCGGGCCTCACGGAGGAAGCCGCCGACGCGACGACCGACACCACGGACGACACCGCCGTCGAGGCGACCGAGGACGTGACGGCGGAGGACGCGGCCGAGGACGCGGCGGACGCGGCAGTGGAGGCAGCGGCGGACGCCGCCGAGGCTGCGGCAGAGGACGCGGCAGAGAACGCCGCCGAGGACGCGCTGGCCGACACCGAGCTCGAATCGCTCGACTCACTCGAGTCGTTCGACTCGATCGACGAGTTCATCGACAAGCTGCTCGCCGAGGTCGACGCGCTCATCGAAGCCGTGAGCACCCCCGACCTCGCCGCGTCGGCCACGACCACCGACACGGCCACGTCGAGCACGGCGACCACGACGCCGACGGTGACGGCCACCACGCTCCCGGCCCTCACCCCGTAGCGCTGATCTCATATGAGGACTCGTCAATCTGGGGCCTCCCGGTTTCCGGTCCGGCCGGGGATCGTTAGGCAGGGCGACACACTTCCCCTCCGGCGACCCGCGTTGCCGAAGAAAGGAACACGATGAAGTCCCTGAAGGCTGCCGCCGTTCTTGCCGGATCCCTGATCGCCGCCACGGTGGCCGCGCCTGCGTACGCCGCCGACGACTCCCGCGACCTGGCCTCCACCGGACTGGACACCGGCCTGCGCACCGGCATCCCCTTCGAGATGATGCCGCTGTCGCAGGAGACGAACGTCCTCAACGGTGAGCGGGACGCCTCGGTGCTCGGCACGGCGAAGGAAGCGGCAGCCGTCGTGAACGAGGCGAAGCCGGTGCACGGCGATCTGGGGCTGCACGCCTGAGATCGGACAGCAGACGGCGATCGGCCCCCGGTGCGAACCGGGGGCCGTTTGCTGTGCTCACGCGCTTCCCATGTGGCGCTCACGCGCTTCCCATGTGGCCTTTGCAGGCTTCCGCGCACGGGAAGAGCCCCGGCGCTCGGGCGGCCGGGGCTCTTGAGGGTTGCGACAGACGCCGGCGTTACTTCTTCTTGCTGTGGCTGTCGTTGATGCAGGTGTTGCCGATCGCCGGGTTCAGGGCACCGAGGCCGCTGACGGTGTTGCCGCACACGTTGATCGGCACGTGGATGGGGGCCTGGACCACGTTGCCCGAGATGACGCCGGGCGAGTGGACCGCCGCACCCTTGGCGCCGGCGTCCGCCGAGGCCATAGCAGCCCCGCTGAGGACCACGGCACCCGTGCCGAGAGCGACAGTGGCAGCCTTCGCGATGCGAGACATCACGTTCTCCTTACTGATTCGGTAAAAGCGCGGTTGCATGACGCGCATCCGCACTCCCCGCTCAACGCGTCGAACGCGGACGGGTCACGGTGATCTTCTGCGCATCACCCTTTTGAAATACGCGGCCCGGGGGAGGCTCGGCGGGGCCCGTCGACGGACTCGGCCATTTGATACCGGCCCTACGGTCCTATGACGTGCCCATTCACAGGAAAACTACGTCACTGGGCGTTTCGCCTGTCCAAAGTTGATGACCTCGCCTACGTTACTCACTGCACGTGACCGGTCCATCGCGGACCGTGTCGACACGAGAACGGAGAGGTAATGCGCAAGTACCAGAAGGCCGCGGTCGTCATGGCCATGCTCGGCAGCGTCAGCTTCCTGGGCGCCGGCGTCGGCCACGCCGGTGACGACCCGGCGTTCAAGCTCGACAACAAGCAGTCGCAGAGCTGCTCGCAGAACGACAGCCAGCTGGGCCTCGTCAACGTGGACGACGTCAACATCAGCGCCGGCGCCCTCCTGGGTCTGTCCGGCCAGGACAACAGCGAGTCCGAGGCCCTGCACTGCGTCCAGGGCTTCAAGCTCGGCAAGTGATCTTTGGTCCGGTGATGTGGGCAGGCCCGGAATCCGACACCTTGTGTTCGGGTTCCGGGCCTGCCCGGCTGTTCGGTGAATTCACCTGCACCGGCTGATTGACAGATTAAATGAATACGCGCTGGCGCTAATGGGTTCCTTTTTGACAGCGCTCCGCGATTCGGCGTTTCACGTACTGAATATCCCTGCCGTCGCCTAATTTGGGCAACGGAAACAGCGGCCCGGTTCGTCCCGGACTGTGCCGACTCGAGAATGGAGAAGCAATGCGCAAGTACCAGAAGGCCGCCGTCGTCATGGCCATGCTCGGCAGTGTCGGCTTCATCGGCGCCGGTGTCAGCCACGCTGGTGACGACCCGCAGGTCGAGCTCAACAACAAGCAGTCGCAGAGCTGCGAGCAGAACGACTCGGCCACCGGCCTGATCAACATCGACGACATCAACGTGTCGCTGGGCATCCTCGGCCTCTCGCAGCAGGACAACAGCGAGAAGTCGTCGGTCGCCTGCGCGACGAGCTTCACCGTCGGTGGCGAGGACGAGTAAGTCCCGTCAGACGAGCCAGGCAGGCCCCGGAGTTCGAACCCTCGTGTTCGGATCCAGGGCCTGCCCGGCTCGTTGGCCGTCCAGGCCACCCGGCACGACTCCGTCGTCCCCCTCGCGCTGGGGCGACCGGCAAAGGAATAGGTAGATGTTCAGTACGAAGAAGATCGCAGCGGCAGCCGGGGTTCTCGGAAGCCTCGCCCTGATCGGCCTCGGCGCCGGTCAGGCCGTCGCCACCGACACCCCCGGCAACAAGTGCGTCGACGACGGCAAGGGCACGATTCGCTGCGTGCAGGTGGCCGAGTACCGGATGAAGACCGACTCGTTCGGGAAGGTCCACCTCGTCAACGAGTCGGAGCAGAGCTGCCCGAGCACGAAGAGCGAGGTCGCCTGCTCCAGCGACGTGGTCGTCAGGTCCAAGGAGTCCTGACGAGCCAACGCGGCGGCCGCGGCGCCTTGTTCACGTCGGCCCCACGCACACCGCCGTACAGCGGAGAGTGGCCGGAACCCTTCAGTGAGGTTCCGGCCACTCTCCGCTGTACGGGGGCGTGCTCACAGCGCTTCGACGGCGTTGCAGTACGGCAGGTCCTCGATGGGGCGGTCCGTGCAGAAGCGGCCGATCAGGTCCGCGGACTCCGCCCTGCGCTCCACGGTCACCAGGTGGTCCCCCTCCTTGACGGTGGTGAACCGCGCCCCGGGCATCGTCGCGGCCAGCTCGCGGCCCATCTCGGGCGTGCACAGGGTGTCGTACTCGCCCGTGAAGACCAGTGACGGCACCTCGGGGACGGGCAGCGGGCGGTAGGGTCCGTGGGTCGTCAGGCGCGTGTTGTGCTCGACGGCCTTCCTGATCTCGTCCGGTGTCTGCGTCAGGAACTGGTTGCGCAGCAGCCGGGCCACCGCCGCGTGCTTGCGGACCCGGCCGGCCTCCGGGTTCGACATGAACAGCTGCACCAGCCCGTCGGCGGCCTCCTCGATCGCGCCGCGCTCCAGCGCCTGCGTCAGCCGGGGGACGGCGTCGGTGTAGAGGCTGGGAAGACGTTTCGCCGCGCCGGCGAACAGGATGCGGCGCACGAACGAGGGGTGGAGCTGAGCGAAGCGCAGGCCGACGACCTCGCCGAAGCAGCCGCCGAAGAGGTTCACCTTCGGGACGTCGAGCTCTCCCAGCATGTGCGCGACCGCGTCGGCGAGGAAGTCGATGTCGTACCGGGCCGGCAGGAAGTCGGCGCTGCCGTATCCGGGCAGGTCGACGGTGATGAGGGTGCACAGCGGCGACAGCCACTTCTCGTGGCCCTGCCAGGAGTAACGGTTCTGGGACGAGCCGCCGAGCAGCACCAACGGCTCGGTGAGCGGGGCGGGTTGGCGGACGATGCGGCACTGGTACGCGAAGCCCTCGAACACGAGGTCGCGTTCCTCCGCCCGTTCCGCGGGGGAGGTCCCCAACTCCCCTTCGGTGGGCGGGTCCTGGGTGGGAATGACGGCAGTGCGCATGAACGGCTCCGGGGAAGGCGAAACGACGGAGAACCGTTCCATGATTACCAGGAACCTCATCATCCCGGCGGAATCACTCAATTGTGGGCGATCCGGGCGAAGGTGCCTATCAGGTATGGGCGTAGACGAAAAAGACCCCTGCCGTGATGCAGAGGTCGGAGAGTGGATGGGCGCCCCCGGCAGGACTCGAACCTGCGGCCAAGCGCTTAGAAGGCGCCTGCTCTATCCACTGAGCTACGGGGGCCGGTGTGGTGGCCTGGCGTCATGGTTCCCGGTGGTGGCGGGTCCCTGACGTTGCCGGGGACAAGGATAGGGCTCCCGCGTCCTTGCCCCTGCCGCTTCGCCTCCGTGGCTCGATGTGGAGGTTCGGTGAAGCGGTCCTGATAATCGCAGGCGGGTACGAATCGTGCACCGCTTTTGGCGACTCGCGCATCGGGTGTTGTGCACTCGTTATGCCTGGAGTGCGCCCCTGCCCCAGTCATCCCTTCTGTCTCATACGTCCGGTCGGCGCGCAGACATGCTCATATGCTTCAGAATTCCCCTAAAATTGGGCATTCTTCGCATGTGGTGACCTTGGACGTACGGCCTCAGCTGCTCGACGCACTCTCCGCCCTGCGCGAGCGTGTCGCCGCCGCACGCTTCCCGCTGCCCCTGGCGGGGGCTCCACGCGCGCGTGCCAACCGCGACGAACTGCTCGCGCAGCTCGACGACTATCTGGTGCCCCGGCTGCGAGACCCCCAAGCGCCCCTGCTGGCCGTCGTCGGCGGATCCACCGGGGCCGGCAAGTCCACCCTGGTGAACTCGCTCGTGGGCCGCCGGGTCAGCGAGGCGGGCGTGCTGCGGCCGACGACACGCACACCGGTGCTGGTCTGCCATCCGGAGGACCATCACTGGTTCAGCGGGATGAGAGTCCTGCCCGACCTCACCCGCGTGTGGGCGCACCGGCACGACCCCACCGACGACCTGCTGCTCCCCGGCGAGAACCCCGCGCGCGTGCTGCGTATCGAGACCGCCGACACCGTGCCGCCCGGCCTCGCCCTCCTGGACGCCCCCGACATCGACTCCCTGGTCTCCGACAACCGCGTGCTCGCCGCCGAGCTGATCTGCGCCGCGGACATCTGGATCATGGTCACGACCGCGGCCCGGTACGCCGACGCCGTGCCCTGGCACATGCTGCGCACCGCCAAGGAGTACGACGTCACCCTGGTGACCGTCCTCGACCGGGTGCCCCACCAGGTGATCGGTGAGGTGTCCCGGCAGTACGGCGCCCTGCTCACCAAGGCCGGGCTCGGCCAGGTACCGCGCTTCACCGTGCCCGAGCTGCCCGAGTCGGCCTGGGGCGGCGGACTGCTCCCGGCCACCGCCGTCGCCGCGCTGCGCACCTGGCTGGTCCACCAGACCCAGGACCCCGCCGCCCGCCAGCACGCCCTGGCCCGCACCGCCTACGGCGTCCTCGCCTCCCTCGACACCCGCATGCCCGAACTGGCCGGTGCCGCCGCCGCCCAGTACGCGGCCGCACTGCGGCTCACCTCCGCCGTCGACACGGCGTACGACACCGAGCACACGCGCGTGCGGGGCCGCCTGCAGGCCGGGGCCGTGCTCGCCGGGGACGCGCTCAAGCGGTGGCGCGCCTTCCCCCTCGACTGCACTCCGGGCGAACTGCTCGACACCCTGGTGGAGAGCCTGGGCGAGCTGCTGCTGTGTGCCGTCACCGCCGCCGACGAGCGCGTCGACGACGCCTGGCGACGCGAACCGGCGGCCGCCGCCCCCGAGCTCGCCGCCCGCGACGCGGCAGCCGAGAGCGCCG
>NZ_JAOCQE010000275.1 GCF_025290915.1 Streptomyces sp. 15-116A
GCCGTCGACCGGGGACGGCTCACCGGAGAGGGCGCTGCCGTCGGCCGGAGACGGCGCGGCCTCGTCGAGGCGGAGCCCGAGGGCGGCGGCCCACTCGGGCCGGGGCCGGCCACCCGCGCACTCGGCACGGACGACGGCACTCTGGGACCGCAGAAGGCGGGCGAGCACGTCGAGGTGGACGACGGCACGGACCTCGTCCGGGGCACGAAGCTGGAAGCGCTGCCCCGTGAGCGCGTCGCTGTGGCCGTACCGCATCCCGGCGCGCAGGATGTCGCGGACGAGGGCGACCGGGGCGCTGCTCTGCAGGCTGATGTTGAGGAACCCGGGCCCGGTGACGACGACGTCGGCAATGGCGTCGCCGGCGCGCAGCAGATGCGGCCGCAGCACCTCGGCCACCCGGAGCGGCGGCTGTCCGGCGGGCCGGGCCAGCTGGAGGGCGATGTTGGTGGCGTAGTCACCGCACCCCCCGGGCCCCGGCGGCGCGACCACAACGCGCTCAGGAACGGCCACGGCCAGTTCCCCCTCGTCGACAGCACAACGCACCGCGCGCAGCACGGTGCGGGAGAGCTCGACGGGGGTCACGGGACAAGCGTAGGGGAGGAGGGGGGTGGGTATGCGAGCCGGTTTGGCCGGGGTCCCGGGATGTGGACGGCTCAGGCCCCGGGGTGCCCGGCCGCCGTCTCGTTCTCGCCGACGACGGGAAGGCGCCGGACGCGCCCCGGCCGCTGCGCATCGCTCCCGGCTCGCCCGAGCAGGAGCTCCCGTACGAGCCGTACGAGCTCACCGGGCTCGAACGGCTTGGGAAGAAAGGCATCGACGCCCACATCGAGCCCGCTCTCGACCTCGTGCCGACTGCAGGCACTGATGATGGCGAGCGGAAGATCGCAGGTGAGCGGATCGCTCCGCAGCCGGGCAGCGGTCCGCAACCCATCAAGTCTCGGCATGACGACATCGAGGGTCACGGCGTCGGGCCGCACCTGATGCACCACTTCAAGACACTCGGCACCGTCGGCCGCGGTCACGACCTCGATGCCCTCCAGCTCGAGATTGACCCTGATCAACTGCCGGATGACCTTGTTGTCGTCCACAACAAGCACCCGGCCCGAAGCGCCTGGCACAACTCGAGAGTAGGTCCGCACCGGCCACCGCGTCCGGCTTTTCCCGACTTCCACCCCGCACGAGCGACACGACCCCCACGGGTGGACGCGCCCGGACCCCACCGGGGTGAAAACGGGTTCCTGACCACCCCCCGAGAACTGGTAGTGTTCTACCCGTCGCCGCGATCACCGCGCCCGACACGCCCCCGTAGCTCAGGGGATAGAGCAACGGCCTCCGGAGCCGTGTGCGCAGGTTCGAATCCTGCCGGGGGCACCCTGTATGAGGTGCCTGTAGACCCCGTGACCAGCAGAGATGCTGAGGACGGGGTCTTCGCGTATGTGCAGGGGCCGTCTCCTCTGGTCAGCCTCAGGGGTTCCAGCGTGTCCATCAGCCGGTGTCCGGCCACTGTTCAGAGGGCGGAGGGGGCTTCGGATCATTCTGACGCTCGGCTCGCCGCGCGTTCTCCCCTCGCAGGGTGGTCAACCACGGCCATAGATCCGGCATAGGTTGTGCGGGGCAGGCGAGGCGGTGCTCGATGCGGCACCGCTGGAACTGGTCCGGTGGACACACCCCGTAGACCGTCACCCGTCCATCGGACAGTTCGATCCACCGATGCTCCGCCGGCACCGTATGGGCCAGCGGATTCATATCCGGCTCCAGCAGCACCCAGTCCTGCTCGAGCGTCGGCACCCGCTCCTGCAACAACCCACAGGCAGGGCAACGGGACTGCCCATCGCTCAGCCGCCGCGGTCCCTTTTCCACAAGCCCCATACCGTGAGGGTCGCCAGTCCGACAGCACAGGCGTAGGGCGCGAACCGGACGGGATCTCTGAGGCGGCAGTCCACCAGCTGTACAACACGTGACGCGGCAGGTGCAGCCAACAACCAACGGCCGACGCCACGCGGCTGAGATACGGCGCAGCCCCAGTCCATCCCCAGTCCATGCGGGCTGAGGGCTAACAAAGCGCGCACTTCACGGCGGTAGTATCGGCAGTAGCATGGAGAGCATGAGCGAGCCTACCCAGAAGTACTCGATCACGATGCCCCGGGACATCGCCGAAGCCGCCCGCGCCCGCAGTGGTCCCTCCGGCCTGTCCGCCTATGTTGCCGCCGCCGTCGCCCGTCAGATCGAGCGGGACAACCTCAACGAACTCATCCAGGTCGCCGAGGCGCAGCACGGCCCCATTACCGAGGATGAGGTGCAGGCCCTGCGCGACCAGCTCCACCAGGCACGCGAACAGCAGACCGGCAAGGGGGAGAGCGCGGCGTGACACGCTCCCCTGCTGCCCCGGGCGGCACGCTGGTACTCGACAGCGAGGGGCTCGCCAAGGCCGTGCTGCGCGACCGTGCGGTCACCGCCTGGCTCGCCCTGGCGCGCGCCGATGACCTGCGCGTGATCACGTCAGCGGCCACCTTGGTGGAAGTCGTCCATCCACGCATCAACCGCCCGGCCCTGGAGTGGACACTCTCTCGACTCATCGTGGAGCCAGTCACCGACGCCATCGCGCGCCATGCCGCCGCCCTGCTCACCGATGCCGGCCTGCACGGTCACAAGTACGCCATCGACGCCATGCTCAGCGCAACCGCCCTTGCCGCCCCTGGGCCCGTCACCGTGCTCACCTCCGATCCGGAAGACCTCATGGCCCTATGCGGAACGCGAGCCACCGTCATCAAGGTCTGACGCGTGGTGCCTGCCCCATCAGTCGTGCGTCGTGGACTTCGTCGAGGTCAGTCGGATGGCTGTCTCGCCGCCCACGATGAGGTAGCGGGGGTGGAAGTCCGTGGGGACCGCGAAGCAGAGGCGGGTGGGGGTGGGCGTAGGAGCGGGGGTGTTTGTGGATGTGGTGGGGACTTCGCAGTCCTCGCGGTCCAGGAGGTGGGGGCGGCCTGTTCCCTTGCCTATCAGGTCTGTGCGGATGTAGGGGGTGGGGCCCGGCTGTTGGGTTTTCATCGTGATGGGGAGGTGTCGGGGAAGTGGTCCGCTGAGGCGTAGATGCCCATGCCGTCCATGGTGTGGGGCTCGTGGTCGGGGGTGTCGGGGGTGAGGAGGGCTGTGGTGGTGGCCAGGGCCGTTGCTGTCACAGCCGCGGGGGTGATCCAGGGGGCCAGCTTGGGTGGTAGGGGTGTCAGGATTGCGTGCGTGGCCCTGCGGAGGCGGCGGTGGTAGCGGGTCGTCAGGAGGAGGGCCACCGTTGCCAGCGTCACCAGGATGATCATGCCTGCGTGGTGGTGCAGGCTTACCTCGCCGCCTGGGCCTCTTGCCCCCAGCGGGCGGCCTGTTGCGTTGGAGAGCGTGACGATGACCGGGTCGCCCAGGGCCAGGGGTTTCAGTAGTTCGCCGCCCTCGCCCAGGGGGATCGTGTCGCCGTCCTCGGTCAGGGCGTGGACCTCGAAGTCGTACGGGCCGTCCGACTCCTCCGTGAACGCTTCGTCGCCGTCGCCTTCGTGGGCGATGACCGCGTGTTTCTCGGTCACGGGGGCCAGGGCCTCCGTGGTCCAGATGGTCAGGAAGGCCAGGGCCGCTCCCGCCACCGCCAGGGCGAGCAGGCTGAAGACGGCGGCTCCCTGGCGGCGTTCCGTCTCGCTCGCGGGCATGTCAGGAGGCCTTTCCTCGGGAACGGGAACGGGAGCGGGAGCGTACGCGTATGCGCTGGACGGCTCGGGTGATCACCCGGGCCAGGACCCACGGGGTCGCCGTGAGCAGCAGGGCGTAGACGACGATGAAGGCCCTGGTGTCGTCCTCATTCGGTGGGGCCGAGTCCGGAGAGAAGACGTTGAAGAAGATCGCGGCCGGAATCCCCACCGTCACCAGCGGCACCGCGATCGAGCACACCCGCGCGGCCGTGCGCAGGCGGCCGCGCGGCCGCTCGCAGCACACCCCCAGCGCCGCCATGACGCACGGGCCGAAGGGGATCCACAGCAGCACCATCGCGTACACGAGGACGGTCCAGTCGTCCGCGTAGCCGAACATCATGGGCCGTCACACCTTTCCGGGGTCGCTGCCCAGGTAGCGGAAGCGGCCGGAAGCGATGCGGTAGAAAAACACGCCGGTGCTGCCTACGTAGCCGCCGTTCTCCGGTTCGAAGGCGTAGGGCTTCGAGATGCCCTTGTACGTCGTCTTGCGGAGGGTCGGGGTGAGGTCGTGGCGGGTTGGGTTTGGGCGGTGCAGGGCTTCCGCGCAGGTGGTGATCAAGTGAGTCGCGTCGTACGCCTCGGCCGCGAAGCTCGGCGGGTCGGTGCGGTAGCGGGTGCGGAACGCGCGGGTGAAGGGGCGGGCGGACGGGGCGGCGAGGGGGTCGGTCGCGGTGGAGACCAGCAGCCAGCCGTCGGCCGCCGCGCCCGCCTCGGCGGGGAAGCGGGGATCGTGTGCGGCCTGGCTGGCGATGCGGGGGCCCCGGTAGCCGGTCTTCGACAGGGCGCGGGCGAAGGCGGCGGCCGTCTTCACCTCGCCGCCGAACACGACCGCGCCCGGCTTCCTGGCCACCACGGCTCGTGCCCTCGCGTCGATGTCGGGGGCGTCCGGGGGGATCGTGGCCGGGAGGATCGTGCGGCCGCCCGTGCCTCTGAGGCCCTCGCCGAACAGGCGGGTGACCTGGCGGCCGTACTCCGTCTCGTCGTCGATCAGCGCGATGTCGTCCAGGTCGTGCAGGCCCAGGTACTGCGCGACCGGGTACATCTGCATCGCGTTGCTCGGGCGGGCGCACAGGAAGACGCGGTTCATGTGGCGGATGTCGCCGTCCAGGACGCTGAGGACGGTGAGTCCGGCCTCGTCGTAGCTGGTCAACGCCGCTCCGGCCGCGTCCGTTCCGGTCGCGCCGATCACCGCCACGATACGGTCGTCGGCCGCCAGACGGCGTACCGCCTCGGTGGCCCTGTCGGGGTCGCCCCCGTCGTCGGCCGTGGTCAACTGCCAGGCGAACGCGCGGTCCTTGCGGGCGTTGTGTTCCGCCAGGGCGAGCCTGATGCCCTGTTCGTGGGCCTTGCCCGTGGCGGCGCCCGGGCCGCTCAGGTCCGCCTGCAGGCCCAGCCTCAACACCGGCTTGGCGGAAGGCGGTTGCTTCTTCTCGTCGCGCATGAGTATCCATGCCGTCGAGCCGCCCGTCGCCACTGTCGCCACGCCCGCCGTGACGTAGGTCAGCAACCGGCGTCTGGCGAGCGGGCGTTGCGGTGGCTCGACGGGCCGCGTGGCCGCCGCGTCCGCCTGCGTGGCCTCGATGTCCGGAAGCGCCAGCATCGTCGCCGAGCGTTCGGCGATCAGGTGGGTCACCGCGGGCGGGAGCCAGCCGTCCGCCGGGGTGTCCTCGGCCCAGGTGGCGCGCAGGGTCGCCGCGGTCGGGCGGCGGGCGGGGTCCTTGGCGAGGCAGGCCTCGATCAGTGGCCGGAGTTCCGCGGGGACGGTGGCGAGGTCGGCCGGGTCGTGGACGGTCCGGAACAGCAGCGCCTCGACCGGGCCGGTGCCGAACGGGCGTACCCCGGTGGCCGCCCAGGCCAGCACGCAGCCGAGGGAGAAGATGTCGCTCGCCGGTCCGACCGGCCTGCCCTGGGCCTGTTCGGGCGAGAGGAAGCCGGGCGAGCCGATGACCACGTCGGTGGCCGTGAGCACGGTGTCGTCCAGGGCCCGTGCGATACCGAAGTCGATCAGGCGGGGGCCGTCCAGGGCCAGCAGGACGTTGCCCGGTTTGACGTCCCGGTGCACCATGCCCGCGCCGTGCACCGCGTCCAGCGCCTCCGCGAGCATCGCGCCCAGCGCCCGGACGCTCGCCGCCGGCAGGGGGCCGGTGGCGGCCGTGGCGTCGGCGAGGGACGGGCCGGGGACGAACTCGGTGGCCAGCCACGGCGAGGCGGTCTCGGTGTCGGCGTCGACGACCGGGACGGCGTAGCGGGTGCGGACCTGGCGGGCGATGTCCACCTCGCGGCGGAACCGGGCGCGGAACGAGGCGTCCTCGGCGTACTCGGCGCGGATCAGCTTGATGGCGACGAGGGCGCCGCCGGGCGACCGGCCGAGGAGGACGACGCCCATGCCGCCGGCGCCGAGGCGGCCGAGGACGCGGTAGGTGCCGATGCGTGCCGGGTCGCCGGAGCCGAGCGGCTGCACGGGGCTCATCTCGGCTCCCCCAGTGGTCTGTTCACTTCAGTTCCAGTTCCACGCGGTACAGGAGCTTCGCGGCGGCCTCGGCGGCGAAGCGGATCAGGTCGGTCGTGTCGTAGCCCTTCGCGCCCTTCACCGAGACGGCCGTGGTGACCGGTCCGATACGGGACTTGGTCCATACGTAGGGCCAAGGGCCGCCGGGTTCCCGGCCCTTGTAGGTGCCGGCCTCGAAGAGGGTGGCGTCGGCGTTCTTCACGTCCTTGGGGTCGAGGTGCATCGACTGCAGTCCGGAGAGTTTCTGGCCGCCGCCGAGGTCCTGCACCGGGCAGCGGAAGCTCTCCTGGACCGTGT
The DNA here is from genome assembly GCF_025290915.1 of Streptomyces sp. 15-116A. GTDB lineage: Bacteria > Actinomycetota > Actinomycetes > Streptomycetales > Streptomycetaceae > Streptomyces. The sequence continues at coordinate 6,538 of NZ_JAOCQE010000275.1, forward strand.
CCTTCATCTCCCGGTCGGCGTGCCGCTCGTCGCGGTGGACGCTGACGGTCACGGTGCCGAGGACCCTGCCCTTGCCGTCCTTGGCGGGCATGTCGATGCGCCGGGTGTAGCTGTCCAGGACGCCGTCCGGCAGCTCGCCGCGGGTCCAGACGCAGGAGTCGGGCAGCACCGGCCAGGTGCCGGCCGTCTCGTACGGGTCGTGCCGGACCATGCCGGGGGTCCAGTCGGCGGGGGCGAGCGAGGCGTTGCGGGTGAGGGTGCGGGCCTGGGCGGCCGTGCGCGGCACGCGGGAGGGGTCCGGGGTGAAGTCGTACGCGTCGGGCAGGGCGCCCACCGTGTCGGACGGGGTGGGGGCCGGGGACGTGGACACGCTCGGGGACTTCGTCGGCTTGGCGGTGGTGCGGTGGCCGTCGCCGCCGCAGCCGGCGAGCGTCGCGGCCAGGGCCGTGCCCGCGGTGACGGTGGCGAGGGTCACGGTCCATCGCCGGTGGCCGCCGGGCGGTGGCGGTGGCGGTGCGGAGAGGTTCTCGGACATCGGGCTCCTCGTGGTGTCAGCCGAGTCCACGGCGGCTCGGCCCCCGGGTGGCGAGACGAAAGTAGAGGGGCCGCGGTTGCGGCGCATGAGTGCGGCTACTCATGTGGGCCGTGCGCGTGACCAGTCACACAGGGGTGGGTGACGGGGTGGTAACTCGCCCGCGTCGCCCTGCTGTTGCCGGGTTGACGTGACCGCCCTACAGACGACACCACGTGACAAATCGGACATGTACATCATTCAACGGTGGCTGGTTCTGACCCCGTGCAGTTCACTCTTAACGGTCCTCAGTACGACAGTTCGGACCAAAGAAAGCATGTACGCCCATGCCCCACTCTTCCGGCATACGTGAAGTCCCCATGAATCCGCACTCGGTGACGGCCGCCGAGGTCGTCCCCGGCGATCTGGTCGCCCTGTCGCGCGAGGACGCGGCAGCGGACCGGTGGTACGTCGTCACGCACACACTGCCCGAGTCGCCCGAGGTGATCCGGGTCACGCTGCGCCCGCCGCTCGGCGGGACGGACCGGGACGAGCTGCTGCGGCGCGAGCAGCGCGTGACCGTCGCCGGGCGACGGCTGGACGTGGCGGCGGTGCCGGTGGTGAGCTCGCCCACACTCGACGACGTCGAGTTCCGCGACGGGGACCGGGTGACCACGCTGCGGGCCGTGGACCCGGCGGCGGAGGACGTGAGGTACGTCCGCCGGTGGGGTGCCTGGTACCGGGACGCCGACGACGACGGGACGGGCGTCGCCGACGCCGATGTACGGCGGTGGGCCGCCGAGGCCGACCGGGAGGGGCAGGTCGTACGGCACGAACCGCGGCCGGTGAGCGAGGCGCGGGCCGCCGGGGCGCGGCGGGTCGTGGCGACCGGCCTCGGTGCGGTGACGCCGCTCGGCGCCGGGACCAGCGAGTTGTGGCAGGGGCTGCTCGAAGGGCGGCACGGCATACGGGAGTTGGACGGCGAGGAGTTCGACGGACT
>NZ_JAOCQE010000276.1 GCF_025290915.1 Streptomyces sp. 15-116A
ACGGCCCCCCAGGTGACCACCACCGCGAGCGCCCCCGCACCCGCTCGCGCGGGAGCAGGCGGACGGCCGCGTCCCGGTCGCGCGTGCCCCCACGCCGTACCCCGCCGTCCCTTCACGCGCCACCCCTCGTCGTTGCCCGCGTGTCCGTGCACGGGCGTCGGCTCCGCCCGCGTGCCGTGGCCCATCCTGCCCCGCCCGCAAGGGCCGTCGGCAAGGCCCGCCACACACAAAACCCCGACCGCGCAAGCGGCCGGGGTCTGTCTCAGCGTCGGCTGTCGGTACTCACGAACCCGTGGGCACGGAGTCAGTCGCCTCCGTCCACAGATCCTGCTCGGCGCGATCCGCCTGGATCTGGCGGTACACGAGGAGCCCGCCGATGGCGGCCAGTGCGACCAGGAGAAGCTTCTTCACCGCGCGACCTCGTCTTTCCTTGACGTAGGGGACCTCTGGCGCCCGACTATACACACCGACCGATACCGATCGGTGACCTGTGCGGGCCGTCAACTCCCGTCCGGCTCAGCGCAGTAGAAGCGGAGCGGTCCGGTCCGATCGGACGGTGATCACACCCTCACGGAGCGTTGTTTTGAGCGCTCCCCTCCACTCTTCTCCCTTTTTGCGAGCTCTTGCGTCCATATGGGTGGTGTTCATCTGAACATCCACGCGCCACGGGCGTCGGTCCACCACTTCGCGGTCCACATACACATCATGAGGAAAGTACGCAAATCGCCCGACCCGAAAGTGAGGGGACCATGGCCAGGAACAAGGTCATGAAGCTCTGGACCGTCGTCGTGACCGCCTTCCTCGCGCTGTTCACGGCGCTCGGACTCATCACCACGACGGCCTCCGCGGCCGTACAGCAGGCCGAGACGACGCGCAACCGCGAGAGCGCCCCGGACGCGACGGCGCCGGCGCCGTCCTTCCGGTCCTGGTCCCGGCCCAGCGCCTTGCCCCCCACGATGAAACAGCGCATCCGCGCCGAGGCCCACGGCAAGTCCCCCAGCTGCCGCCATCTCCCCCTCGCGGACACCGCCGCGGACCCGCTGACCTGCTACACCGACACCAAGCCCGCCTCAGAATCCAGCACCGCGGACACACCGCTCCAGCGCTGATCCGAGGCTCCGCATCCCGCCCGTGCCGTTCCGGCCCCGAAAGTCCAGGCGAACTTGCGTACAGCCCCACGGCACGCACAGGCCCGGCAGCTCGAACCGAGCAGCCGGGCCTTCCTCATGCCCACGACCACACCGAGCACCGCACAACCGACGACCACAACCCGCGCCTGCCGACGACCGCAGTCCGCGCCAACCGGCAACGGCCGTACCACGTAGACCGGCACCCGCCATACCGCGCGAACCGGCGCCCGCCGCAACCACACACCCGAGACTCCGCAGCCACGCCCACCCGAGCCCCCGCGGCCACACACTCCTGAGCCCCCGCACAGCACAACGACGAGACCCCCGGCCACCGGCCGGGGGTCTCGTCGACTGTGGGGCTAACAGGATTTGAACCTGTGGCCTCATCCTTATCAGGGATGCGCTCTAACCAACTGAGCTATAGCCCCGCCGCGCTCTGCGGTGTACGTCCCGCGCGCTGACTCCTGAAGATTAGCGCACGAGGGGGGCAGTCCCAAAATCGGTAATCCGCGGTCGTCACTCGTCCTCGGCCAGCGTCAGCTCGACGCCGCCCACGAAGCCCGCGGAGAGGTTGTAGATGAACGCGCCGAGCGTCGCGAGGGCCGTGGCCAGGACGACGTCGATGACCGCGATGATCGTCGTGAACAGCAGCACGTTGGGCAGCGACAGGAAGGACTGCAGGTCGAAGCCGTTCGACTCATTGGAGCCGGTCGCCTCGGAGATGGTGCCGCCCACGGTCGAGAAGACGCCCATCGCGTCCATGACCATCCACAGGACGGCCGACGCGACGATCGTGCAGATGCCGAGCGCGATGGACAGCAGGAAGCTGACCTTCATGACCGACCACGGGTCCGCCTTCGCCACGCGCAGGCGTGCCTTGCGTACGCGCGGGATGGTGCGCGCCCCCGTGCGCGGGCGCCGTACCGCGCCGGCCGGGCCTCCCGCCGTGCCCGCCGCGGCTGCCGCTCCTGCCGCTCCTGCCGCTCCTGCCGCTCCAGGCTGCGCCTGGTACGCCTGCGGCGGGTGATACGGCGCCGCCTGCTGCTGCGGCTGCCGCTCCCCGGGCAGCGGTGAGGCCGTCTGAGCGGCGGCGCCCTGTTCCGGCGCGGCCTGCTGCGGGCCTCGGGTGTCCGTCACCGTTCCCCCCTGGGATCCATGTGCCTGGGACGAGGACGCGTCCTTGGCCGGTGCCTTCACAGGCTTCAGATTGGTCGTGTGCGGATCTGCCGCCGACGCGGCGGAGCCACGGCCACCGCCGTCCGTCCCCCTACTGGTACCGGCCGGTCCGGCGCCCGTGGCTCCGCTCACGCTGACTCACTCCTCGTGCTACTCGGCCGAGGGCGCCTCACCCTCGTCCGTGCCGGTGGTCTCGGGACCCTCGGCGTCCTCGTCGACGACCACGTCGGCGTCGACTTCCTCCGCCTCGCGACCCGCCTCGGCGTTCCGGGCGATGCCGACGACGGCATCGCGCTTGCCCAGATTGATCAGTTGAACGCCCATGGTGTCACGGCCGGTTTCCCTGATCTCGTTGACTCGCGTGCGAATCACACCGCCCGACAGCGTGATGGCGAGGATCTCGTCGGTCTCCTCGACCACCAGCGCACCGACGAGCGATCCGCGGTCCTCGACGATCTTGGCGGCCTTGATGCCGAGGCCGCCGCGGCCCTGGACGCGGTACTCGTCGACAGCGGTCCGCTTCGCGTACCCGCCGTCTGTGGCAGTGAACACGAACGTACCGGGTCGAACAACATTCATCGAGAGCAGCTCGTCTCCCTCGCGGAAACTCATGCCCTTGACGCCCGAGGTCGCACGGCCCATGGGGCGCAGTGTGTCGTCCGTCGCGGTGAACCTGATCGACTGTGCCTTCCTGCTGATCAGCAGGAGATCGTCGTCGGACGAGACGAGTTCGGCGCCGATCAGTTCGTCGTCGGTTCCGTCCTCCCGCTCGCGCAGGTTGATGGCGATGACGCCGCCCGAGCGCGGGGAGTCGTAGTCCTTGAGCGGGGTCTTCTTCACCAGGCCGGACTTGGTCGCCAGGACCAGGTACGGCGCCGCCTCGTAGTCGCGGATCGCGAGGATCTCGGCGATCGCCTCGTCCGGCTGGAAGGCGAGCAGGTTGGCCACGTGCTGGCCGCGCGCGTCCCGGCCGGCCTCGGGCAGCTCGTAGGCCTTGGCGCGGTAGACGCGGCCCTTGTTGGTGAAGAACAGCAGCCAGTGGTGGGTGGTGGAGACGAAGAAGTGGTCGACGATGTCGTCTTCCTTCAGCTTCGCCCCGCGCACGCCCTTGCCGCCGCGCTTCTGCGCCCGGTAGTCGTCGGTCTTGGTGCGCTTGATGTAGCCGCCGCGCGTGACCGTGACGACGATGTCCTCCTCGGCGATCAGGTCCTCGATGGACATGTCGCCCTCGTACGGGATCAGCTTCGTCTTGCGGTCGTCGCCGTACTTCTCGACGATCGCGCCCAGTTCGGCGCTGACGATGCCCCGCTGGCGGACCGGGGAGGCGAGGATCTCGTTGTACTCGTTGATCTTCGCCTGGAGTTCGTCGTGCTCCTGGACGATCTTCTGGCGTTCCAGGGCGGCGAGCCGGCGGAGCTGCATCTCCAGGATCGCGTTGGCCTGGATCTCGTCGATGTCCAGCAGGTCCATCAGGCCGCCGCGGGCGATCTCGACGGTGTCGCTGCGCCGGATCAGCGCGATGACCTCGTCGATGGCGTCCAGGGCCTTGAGCAGACCGCGCAGGATGTGGGCGCGTTCCTCGGCCTTGCGCAGCCGGAAGCGGGTCCGGCGGACGATGACCTCGATCTGGTGGTTCACCCAGTGGCGGATGAACGCGTCCAGCGAGAGCGTGCGCGGCACGCCGTCGACCAGGGCCAGCATGTTGGCGCCGAAGTTGGTCTGCAGATCGGTGTGCTTGTACAGGTTGTTCAGCACGACCTTGGCGACCGCGTCCCGCTTGAGCACGATGACCAGGCGCTGGCCGGTGCGCGAGGAGGTCTCGTCGCGGACGTCGGCGATGCCGCCGATCTTGCCGTCCTTCACCAGGTCGGCGATCTTCTGCGCGAGGTTGTCCGGGTTGACCTGGTAGGGCAGCTCGGTGACGACCAGGCACTGGCGGTTCTGGATCTCCTCGACCTCGACCACCGCGCGCATGGTGATCGAGCCGCGGCCGGTGCGGTACGCCTCCTCGATGCCCTTGCGGCCGACGACGAGCGCGCCGGTCGGGAAGTCGGGGCCCTTGATGCGCTCGATCAGCGCGTCGAGGAGCTCCTCGTGCGACGCTTCCGGGTTCTCCAGGTACCACTGGGCGCCGGCGGCGACCTCGCGCAGGTTGTGCGGCGGGATGTTGGTCGCCATGCCGACCGCGATACCGGCCGAGCCGTTGATCAGCAGGTTCGGGAAGCGGGCGGGCAGGACGGTCGGCTCCTGGGAGCGGCCGTCGTAGTTGTCCGTGAAGTCGACGGTCTCCTCGTCGATGTCACGGACCATCTCCATCGACAGCGGCGCCATCTTGCACTCGGTGTAGCGCATCGCCGCCGCCGGGTCGTTGCCCGGGGAGCCGAAGTTGCCGTTGGAGTCCACCAGCGGCATCCGCATCGACCACGGCTGCGCGAGGCGGACCAGCGCGTCGTAGATCGAGGAGTCGCCGTGCGGGTGGTAGTTGCCCATGACGTCGCCGACGACACGGGCGCACTTGTAGAAGCCGCGCTCGGGGCGGTAGCCGCCGTCGTACATCGCGTACAGCACGCGGCGGTGGACGGGCTTGAGGCCGTCGCGGACGTCGGGCAGCGCGCGGGAGACGATGACGGACATCGCGTAGTCGAGATACGAGCGCTGCATCTCGGTCTCGAGCCCAACGGGCTCGACACGCATGGCCAGGGCGTCACCCTCGGGCGTCGTCACAGGGGTGTTCTCGTCGGTCATTGCTGGTGAAGGTCCTTCCAGGTGCGGTCAGCTGAGACCGACTCAGATGTCGAGGAAACGGACGTCCTTGGCGTTGCGCTGGATGAACGCGCGGCGGGCCTCGACGTCCTCGCCCATCAGGACCGAGAACAGGTCGTCGGCCTGGGCGGCGTCGTCGAGGGTGACCTGGCCGAGGACGCGGTGCTCCTGGTCCATCGTGGTGATGCGCAGTTCCTCGGCGTTCATCTCGCCGAGACCCTTGAAGCGCTGCACCGAGTCCTCGCGGATGCGCTTGCCGGCCTGGCGGCCCATCTCGATCAGCGCGTCACGCTCGCGGTCGGAGTACGCGTACTCGAAGTCGTCCTTGCCCCATTTGATCTTGTAGAGCGGCGGGCGGGAGAGGTACACGTGCCCGGCCTCGACCAGCGGCCGCATGAAGCGGAACAGGAAGGTCAGCAGCAGGGTGTTGATGTGCTGGCCGTCGACGTCGGCGTCCGCCATCAGGATGATCTTGTGATAGCGGAGCTTGTCGATGTCGAAGTCCTCGTGCACGCCCGTGCCGAACGCGGAGATCATCGCCTGGATCTCCTGGTTCTGCAGGATGCGGTCGATGCGCGCCTTCTCGACGTTGAGAATCTTGCCGCGGATCGGGAGGATCGCCTGGTACTCCGGGTTGCGGCCGGACTTGGCCGAACCGCCGGCGGAGTCACCCTCGACGATGAAGATCTCGCACTTGGTGGGGTCGTTCGACTGGCAGTCGGAGAGCTTGCCCGGCAGGGAGGCGGTCTCCAGCAGGCCCTTGCGGCGCGTCAGGTCACGCGCCTTGCGGGCCGCCACGCGCGCGGTGGCCGCCGCGATGCCCTTGCGGACGATGTCCGCGGCCTCGTTCGGGTTGCGGTCCAGCCAGTCGTTGAGGTGCTCGTAGACCGCCTTCTGCACGAAGGTCTTCGCCTCCGTGTTGCCCAGCTTGGTCTTGGTCTGGCCCTCGAACTGAGGCTCGCTCAGCTTCACCGAGATGATGGCGGTCAGACCCTCGCGGATGTCGTCACCCGTGAGGTTGTCGTCCTTCTCGCGCAGCAGCTTCTTGTCGCGCGCGTACTTGTTGATGAGCGAGGTGAGCGCCGCGCGGAAGCCCTCCTCGTGCGTACCGCCCTCATGCGTGTGGATGATGTTGGCGAACGAGTACACGCCCTCGCTGTAGCCGCTGTTCCACTGCATCGCGACCTCGAGGGACAGGCTCTTGTCCTTGTCCTCGGCCTCGAGCGACACCACGGTGGGGTGCACCGCGTCTCCCTTGCGGGAGTTGAGGTACTTCACGAAGTCGACGATGCCGCCCTCGTAGTGGTACGTGACCGTCTTGGCCTTCTGCTCCTCGGCCAGTTCGTCCGCACCGGCCTCGTCCGCGCCCGCGGTGGCCTTCGCCGACTCGCGCTCGTCGGTGAGCTTGATGGTCAGGCCCTTGTTGAGGAACGCCATCTCCTGGAAACGCCGCGACAGCGTCTCGAAGGAGTACTCGGTGGTCTCGAAGATGTCCGGGTCGGCCCAGAACGTGACCGTGGTGCCCGTCTCCTCGGTCGCCTCGTGCTGGGCGAGCGGGGCCGTCGGGACGCCCATCTTGTAGTCCTGCGTCCAGCGGTGGCCGTCGGTCTTCACCTCGACGGACACCTTGCTCGACAGGGCGTTGACGACCGAGACACCGACGCCGTGCAGACCACCGGAGACCGCGTAGCCGCCGCCGCCGAACTTGCCGCCCGCGTGCAGCACGGTCAGCACGACCTCGACGGCCGGCTTGCCCTCCGAGGGCACGATGCCCACCGGGATGCCGCGGCCGTTGTCGATGACGCGCACGCCGCCGTCGGCCAGGATCGTCACGTCGATGGTGTCCGCGTGCCCGGCCAGCGCCTCGTCGACGGAGTTGTCGACCACCTCGTACACCAGGTGGTGCAGGCCGCGCTCACCGGTCGAGCCGATGTACATGCCGGGTCGCTTGCGGACCGCGTCCAGACCCTCGAGGACGGTGATGGCGCTGGCGTCGTACGACGCGGCGTCTGAGCCCTCGGCGGCCTGGGCCGGGGCCTCGGTGGACGGGATGTTCTCGTTGGGGTTGCCGGAATCGGCCACGAAGCGCCCTTTCTGGCACAGCACGAGCCGGGCTCGTCGGCGGTCGCCGTGAGCGGCTGCGGCATGTTGCGTTGGTAAGCCTTGATCAGCGTTGCTCAGCTTTTCCCGGACGGTCCCCACGGGCGGGGCGGGATTGTCTTCCAGTCTACCGGTAGCGCTGACATCGATGGGGGTTTGGCGGTCCCTGAGTCCTCATGTGGCGCCCTGAATCGACCTCGGCCGACTCCCGATATGCGGATGGGGGCTCCAAGAGGCTCACGAGGGCACTCAGCGCTTCCGGCCGTCAACCCTTGGCTACTTAGGAGTCAGGTGGCGATTCACAACCGTGTGCGGTGGTACGCCGAGACTCGGTCCGACGCCGCGAACGAGCAGCTGAGAACCAGTGATGTGATGTCAGTCACGTGATGCGCAAGGGCCGGAAAACGGGCCCCGGTCACCCGTACGTGTCCCCCGGACCCGTGCTTCCGGGGGCGCGCAGGGGGCCGTAGCGGCGGGCGGGGCCGCCGGGGCCGTTGACCTTGATCAGCCGCACGGTGCCATGCCCCAGGTCCTCGTTGAGCCGGGCCACCAGGGTGGGGGCGAGCAGCCGCAGGTTCGTCGCCCACGCCGTCGAGTCGCAGCGGACCACCAGGACCCGCTCGTCCTCGTCGTACCGCTCGGGCTCGCAGTGCTTGGCCACGTCCTCGCCGACGATCTCCGGCCAGCGGCCCATCACACCGCCCACGGCGGCCGGGGCCTCCCAGCCGCGCTCCGCGATCAGCCGGTTGATCGCCGGGCCCAGGGGCATGGGATCGCGGCGGTCGGCGCGCGCGCCGGAGCGCAGGCCGCCG
>NZ_JAOCQE010000277.1 GCF_025290915.1 Streptomyces sp. 15-116A
GCCGAAGCCGCGCCGCTCCTCGCGCACGACCGTCGCGCCGAGCGCGCGGGCGATCCGGTCCGAGCCGTCGCGGGAGCCGTTGTCCACGACGATCGCGCGCCAGCCGGGCGGGATGCGCCCGAGCACCCACGGCAGCGCGCCGGCCTCGTCGAGGCAGGGGAGCACGACGTCCACGGGGGCCGCGACGGACGTGCCGGACGGGTCGGGGCCGTTGAAGGAGGAGGTCACGGCTCTCACCCTACGAAGGTGAAACGGGTATATCGGACTTCGGCTCCTTACGAAACTCGGACGTCGGCGCCCGGCTGCGGCGCTTTCGCGCGCGTGGTGCGAGGCTGGCCGCATGGAGCAGCAACAGCAGGCCGCGCGGGCCGGGGCCAGGGTCCTCGTCGTCGACGACGACCCCACCGTCGCGGAGATCGTCTCGGGCTATCTGGACCGTGCCGGCTATGTCGTCGACCGCGCGGGCGACGGCCCCGACGCCCTCGCCCGGGCCGCCGCGCACCGGCCCGACCTCGTCGTCCTGGACCTGATGCTGCCCGGAATGGACGGCCTGGAGGTGTGTCGCAGGATGCGCGGCCAGGGGCCCGTGCCGGTGATCATGCTCACCGCGCGCGGTGACGAGGACGACCGCATCCTCGGGCTGGAGGTCGGCGCCGACGACTACGTCACCAAGCCGTTCAGCCCCCGCGAGCTGGTCCTGCGCGTGGAGTCCGTGCTGCGCCGCACCCGCCCGGCGCCCTCGCCGGCCGGAGTGCTGCGCGCGGCCGGCCTGTCGGTCGACCCCGCCGCCCGCCGTGCCCACAAGAACGGCACGGAACTCGCCCTGACCATCCGGGAGTTCGACCTCCTCGCGTTCTTCCTGCGCAACCCCGGGCGGGCCTTCGCGCGCGAGGAGCTGATGCACGAGGTGTGGGGCTGGGACTTCGGCGACCTGTCCACCGTCACCGTCCATGTGCGGCGGCTGCGCGGCAAGGTCGAGGACGACCCGGCGCGGCCCCGGCTGATCCAGACGGTGTGGGGCGTCGGCTACCGCTTCGACGCCTCCGCCGCCCCAGTCACCGGGGAGGACTGACCATGCGCGACACCCTCCTCATCGCCCTGTTCGCCTTCCTCGGCGCCGCCGCGGCCGGACTGCTCGGCGCGTGTGTGCTGCTGCTCATCCGCCGGCGCTCGCTGACCGCGCACCTCACGGTGGTCGCCGCCGTCGCCGTGACCGCGATGCTCGCGGGCACCCTGGCGGTCGCCCAGGCGATGTTCCTGTCGGCGCACGACCTCACCGTCGTCACCACGGTCGTCGCCATGGCCGCCGTGGTGTCCCTGGCGACCGCGCTGCTGCTGGGCCGCTGGGTCGTCGCCCGCAGCCGCGACCTCGCGCGCGCCGCCCGCTCTTTCGGCGACGGCGGCGACTTCGCCGCGCCGGACGGCCCCGCGACCGCGGAACTCGCCGCGCTCAGCCGGGAGCTGGAGGCCACCAGCCGCCGGCTCGCCGAGTCGCGCGACCGTGAGCGGGCCCTGGAGACCTCCCGGCGGGAACTCGTCGCCTGGATCTCCCACGACCTGCGCACCCCGCTCGCCGGGCTGCGCGCGATGGCCGAGGCGCTGGAGGACGGCGTCGCCGCCGACCCCGACCGCTACCTCAAGCAGATCCGCACCGAGGTGGAACGCCTCAACGACATGGTCGGCGACCTCTTCGAACTCTCCCGCATCCACGCGGGCACGCTGACGCTCTCGCTCTCCCGGATGTCCCTGTACGACCTGGTCGGCGACGCCCTCGCCGGCGCGGACCCGCTCGCCCGTGAGCACGGCGTACGGCTCGTCGGGGACCGGGTGGAGTCGGTGCCGGTGGAGGTGGACGGGCGGGAGATGAGCCGGGTGCTGGGCAATCTGCTGGTCAACGCGATCCGCCGGACGCCCGCGGACGGTACGGTCGCCGTCGCCGCCGAACGCTCGGAGGAGGGCGTGGTGCTGTCGGTGACGGACAGCTGCGGCGGCATCCCGGAGGAGGACCTGCCCCGTGTCTTCGACACCGGCTGGCGCGGCACCCACGCCCGCACCCCGCCGGCCGGCGCGGGCCTCGGCCTCGCCATCGTCCGCGGCATCGTGGAGGCTCACCGAGGCACCACCACCGTCCACAACGTCACCGGCGGCTGCCGCTTCGAGGTACGGCTACCGACGGCGGAGGGCTGAACAGCGTCCGCGGCCGGGCTCCCGACGAGGTCAGTCGCCCCTCAACCCCGCAGCCGCGAACTCCCGCATCCCCTCCTCGAAACCCACCTCCGGCTTCCAGCCCAGCTCGGTCCGCAGGCGGGCCGAGTCGGCGGTGATGTGGCGGACGTCGCCCAGGCGGTACTCGCCGGTGACGACCGGCTCGGGGCCGCCGTACGCCGTGGCGAGGGCACGGGCCATCTCGGCGACCGTGTGCGGGGTGCCGCTGCCGGTGTTGTAGGGCGTGAGCGTGCCGGGCGCCGACTCCGCCTCCAGCGCTGCCACGTTCGCCGCGGCCACGTCCCGCACGTGCACGAAGTCCCGGCGCTGACGGCCGTCCTCGAACACGCGCGGTGCCTCCCCGCGGGCCAGGGCCGAGCGGAAGAAGGAGGCGACGCCCGCGTACGGGGTGTCGCGGGGCATCCGGGGGCCGTACACGTTGTGGTAGCGCAGCGACACCGCCGCTCCGCCCGTGCAGCGGGCCCAGGCCGCCGCCAGATGCTCCTGCGCCAGCTTCGTCGTCGCGTACACATTGCGCGGGTCGACGGGTGCGTCCTCGCCGACCAGCCCGGGTTCCAGTTCCGCCCCGCACCGAGGGCAGACGGGTTCGAACCGCCCGGCGTCCAGATCGGCGACCGCCCGCGGGCCCGGCCGCACGACACCGTGCACGGAACACACGTAGCGGCCCTCGCCGTACACGACCATCGAACCGGCCAGCACCAGCCGCCCCACGCCCGTCTCCGCCATCGCCGCCAGCAGCACCGCCGTACCCAGGTCGTTGTGGGAGACGTACTCGGGCGCGTCGCCGAAGCCCGTGCCGAGCCCGACCTTCGCCGCCTGATGGCACACCGCGTCGACGCCGGACAGCGCGCGGCGCACCGCGTCCGGGTCGCGCACGTCGGCGGCCGGATCGTCACGGACGTCGTGGACGACCACGTCGTGCCCGCGGGCCCTGAGCGCCTCGACGACATGGGACCCGATGAACCCGGCACCGCCGGTGACCAGTACACGCATGCGCCCACGCTAGGCCCGCGCCGGCGCCCGGCAGCAGGGCCACGCCCCGCACGTCACCGGTCCGTAAGACCGGCCTCCCGCCCCGGCCCGGACACCGTCCCTCCGGGGTGTTGTCGGAGGCGGCGTCTAGACTCGACCGGCGACAGAGCGCGCGACCTGGCCAGTTTCCGCCATCCGAAGGGCATGCGGCGTCTTGATACGGATCGATTCAGTCACGAAGCGGTACCCGGACGGCACGGTGGCGGTCGACCGGCTGTCGCTGGAGATTCCCGACCGCTCGATCACCGTCCTCGTCGGACCCTCGGGCTGCGGCAAGACCACCACGCTCCGCATGATCAACCGCATGGTCGAACCCACCGAGGGCACCATCACGCTCGACGGCGAGGACATCCAGCGGCAACCGGTCACCACGCTGCGCCGGTCCATGGGATACGTCATCCAGAACGCCGGGCTCTTCCAGCACCGCACGATCGTCGACAACATCGCCACCGTGCCCCGCATGCTGGGCTGGGGCAAGCAGAAGTCCCGTGCCCGTGCAGCCGAGTTGATGGAGCGCGTGGGGCTGGACACCGCGCTCGCGGGGCGCTACCCCTACCAGCTGTCCGGCGGCCAGCAGCAGCGCGTCGGGGTGGCGCGGGCGCTCGCCGCCGATCCGCCGGTGCTGCTGATGGACGAGCCGTTCTCGGCCGTCGACCCCGTGGTGCGCAAAGGGCTTCAGGACGAACTGCTGCGGCTGCAGGACGAGTTGGGCAAGACCATCGTCTTCGTCACCCACGACATCGACGAGGCGATCAAGCTGGGCACGATGGTCGCCGTGCTGCGCGAAGGCGGCCGGCTCGCCCAGTACGCCCCGCCCGCCGAGCTGCTCTCCGCACCCGCCGACGGTTTCGTCGAGGACTTCCTCGGCGCCGACCGCGGCATCCGCCGCCTCTCCTTCTTCCCCTCCGCCACCCTGGAGTTGACCACCGACGCGGTGATCCCGGCGGACGCCGGCGCCGAGCGCGTCGCCGCCTCCGGCGCCCCGCACCTGCTGGTGACCGACGCCGACGGACGCCCGCTCGGCTGGACCGACCGGCGCGCGGCCAGCGCCGGGACCATCGACACCGGCCAACTCGTGCCCCACGGCCGGCCGTTCGTGCCCGGCACCGACTCGCTCCGGGTCGCCCTCGACTGCGCCGTGCTCTCGCCCACGAGCTGGGCCGTCGCCGTGGACGACACCGGCCGGGTGACCGGCGTGGTCTCCCAGCAGACCATCGCCGACGCCATCCGCGCCGCGCACACCGAGGACCGTACGAGCGCGGACGGCCGCAGCGACAAGGCCGAGGTCGCCCCGTGAACGGCTTCTTCGACATCCCCAGCGACCTCCAGCACAGCTGGCTCGGACTCGTCGGCCTCCATGTGCGCGAGGCGTTGCTGCCGGTGGCCGCCGGCCTGCTGCTCGCCCTGCCCGTCGCCCAGCTGTGCGTGCGCCTGCGCTGGCTGTACGCACCGGTGCTCGGCGTGACGACCGTCCTGTACGCCATCCCCTCGCTGGCCTTCTTCGTCGTCCTCATCGACTACACCGGCCAGACCGAACTCACCGTGATGATCCCGCTGGCCGTGTACAGCCTGGTGGTGCTGGTCCCGGCGATCGTCGACGCCGTGCGCTCGGTGCCGCAGGAGACGCTCGCCGCCGCCACCGCCATGGGCTTCGGCCCCGTACGCCGGTATCTGCAGGTGCAGTTGCCGATCGCCGCGCCCGCCGTCATCGCCGGCCTGCGCGTGGCCACCGCCTCCAGCATCTCCCTGGTCAGCGTCGGCGCCCTGATCGGCAACCAGGGCGCCCTCGGCAATCTGCTCGCCGCCGCGCAGAAGTACGACCGGCCCGAACTCGCCGTCAACTCCGTACTGACCACGGCCGCGCTGGCGATCCTCTGCGACGCGCTGCTGGTGCTGCTGCGGAGGGTGCTCACCCCGTGGATGCCGCGCGGCTCGCACGGGCGGCCGAGAGCCGCGGTCACACGGGAGCGGCCCGAACCGGAGGTCGCCGCCCGGTGAACGTCCTCGACTTCGTCAACGCCTTCTTCAGCGACAGCGCCCACTGGCAGGGCTACGACGGCATCCCGCAACGCCTCCTCGAACACGTCCAGTACACGCTGCTGGCCCTCGCCATGGCCGCCGCGATCGGCCTGCCCGCGGGCCTGCTCACCGGCCACACCGGGCGCGGCGGGAACGCCATCGCCTTCATCGCCACCGCCGCCCGCGCCCTGCCCAGCTTCGGCCTGCTGGTCCTCATCGTCGTCATGATGGGCTTCGGACTGCTGCCCGTGATGATCCCGCTGGTCGTCCTCGCCGTCCCGCCGATCCTCGTCACCACCTACGAGGCGGTCCGCTCCGTCGACCCCGCGCCCGTGGACGCCGCCCGCGGCATGGGCATGCACGAGTCACGGATCCTCTTCCAGGTCGAACTCCCGGTCGCGCTCCCGCTGATCCTCAGCGGGCTGCGCTCGGCGGCCATCCAGATCGTGTCGACGGCCACCATCGCCGCGTACGTCTCCCTCGGCGGACTCGGCCGCTACATCGTCGACGGTCTCTACCAGCGGGACTACGAGAAGGTGGTCGGCGGCGCCACCCTGGTCGCCTTTCTCGCGCTCGTCACCATCGCCGTGTTCTGGGCGGCGGGACGGCTGGCGGTGTCACCCGGGGTGCGCAGACGCTGAACCACCGTCAGAAACCGTAACGTGGAGATTCTTGACTGATCACAAAGCGGCTGGATTGGATCGGTGAATGACTTCTACCGCCACCGCGCACAACAGCAGGTCCAGGACGAGGCACACCGGCGCGGCGGCCGTCGCGCTCACCGCCGCGGCGGCACTGCTCGCGGGCTGTGGTTCCGAGGACACCTCCGACAACCCGCTGGCCGGGGAGAAGGCCGAGGCCGGCACCGTCGTCGTCGGCTCCAACAACTTCGCCGAGAGCACCCTGCTCGCCGACATCTACGGCGAGGCCCTGAAGGCCAAGGGCATCAAGGTCACCTACAAGCACAACATCGGCAGCCGCGAGACGACCTACGGCCTGATGAAGAACGGCACCATCACCGTTCTGCCCGAGTACAACGGCTCGCTGCTCGCCTACCTCGACCCCGACGCCGAGCAGAAGTCCGCCGAGGCGGTGAACTCCGCCGTCAAGGCCAAGCTGGACAAGAAACTGACGCTGCTGGAGTCCTCGCCGGCCGAGGACAAGGACTCGGTGAGCGTCAACGCCGAGACCGCGAAGAAGTACAAGCTCACCTCCTCGTCCACGCTCGCCGACCTCAAGGACATCGCACCGGAGCTGGTGATCGGCGGCTCGCCCGAGTTCCAGACCCGGCACCAGGGGCTCGAGGGCCTGAAGTCCGTCTACGGCCTGGAGTTCAAGTCCTTCAAGGCGCTCGACGCGGGCGGCCCGCTGACCCAGGAGGCGCTGACCCGCAACACCGTGCAGGCGGCGGACATCTTCACCACCGACCCGACCATCGTCAAGGAGAAGTTCGTCGTCCTGAAGGACCCGGAGAACCTCTTCGGCTTCGCCAACGTGACCCCGCTGGTCAACAAGGACGGGCTCTCCAAGGAGGGCGTCGACGCGCTCGACGCGGTGTCCGCGAAGCTCGACACCAAGACCCTGCTCGACCTGGACGCGCAGGTGCAGCTGGAGAAGAAGGACCCGCTGGACGTGGCGCGGGCCTGGCTGAAGTCGGCCGGACTGAGCTGACGCGGGGCTCCTGATGAGCGTGAAGCGTTCACCTCACGCGCCGGGGCCGGCGCCTGGGCCGGCCGTGCCGCGTGGGGCCGCGCCGAGGTGCTCGCCGATCTTCTTCACCAGCATGTTCATCTGGTACGCGACGACGCCGACGTCGGCGTCGGGTCCGGTGAGCACGACGAGGTGGGCGCCGGGGCCCGCCGAGGTGAGGATGAGATAGCTGTTGGCCATCTCGATGAGCGCCTGGCGCACCGGGCCGCCGCGGAAGTCCATGCTGACGCCCCTGCTGAGGCTCATCAGCCCGGAGGCGGTCGCCGCGAGCCGCTCCGCGTCGTCCCGCGGAAACCCGGTGGACTTGCTCACCACCAGCCCGTCCTCGGACAGCACGACGGCCTGGTTCACCTCGGCGACCCGCTCCACGAGTCCGGTCAGCAACTGATCCACCTTGGTGTTCGTGGCGGGAACGGGGCGTGTCATGGCGGCGGTCCTTCGGTGGTGTCGGCGGGGGGTTGTTCGTCGGCGGTCGATGGTGAACGGGTGAGTCGCCGGAGGTTGTGCGGCGGGTGGCCGGGATGGTGCGGCGGGTGGTCAGCGGTCGGCCGGTGGGGGAGCGGGTTCGGAAGAGGCGACGGGCACGGGCGCGTGGGCGACCGAGTCCGCGCTGTCGCACGGCGGCCCGTGAGAGGCGGCGGCCTCGTCCTCGCGAGCCCGGAGTGTGCCGCGCTGGAAGCCGGCGAGTGAGGAAGCCGCGCGTTCCGGAGTGAAGTCGTCCAAGCCGTCTTCCTCGATGGCCGCCGGCGCCTCGTCGCACAGCTCCGCGACCAGGCTGGTCCGCGGCACCCGCCGGGGAAGCGGGGTGAGCCCTTTCCCGCCCGGAGCAGGCTCGGCGGGGGTACCGGATGCCGTGGAGCCGTTCCGCCCGGCGGCCCCGCACGCGGCGCCGTAGCCGGACCGGGGGCCGGCGCGGTGCGTGCCCACCACGCCCGGGACGACCGGCTCCCCGGTGCC
>NZ_JAOCQE010000278.1 GCF_025290915.1 Streptomyces sp. 15-116A
GCCCGCGGACCCGCCGCCGCCCGCTGACGCCGCCGCCGTACCGGCCGCCCCTGCCGCGCCCGTGCCGCCGGCGATGAGGCCGGCCACCTTCGCGTAGCCGGCCGTACCGAACCAGCCGATGACGGCCACCGGCACGAACGCGGGGATGCCGGACGCGACCTCCTCGATCTGGGCGGCGGCCAGACGGCACTTGGCGCACTCCTCGAGGTGCTTGCGCAGCCCCCGTTCCGCGCGGGTGCGCAGCCTGCCGCGGGCGTACGTGCCGAGCTGGTCGGCGTAGCGGGCGCACTCCGCGTCGTGGGTGAGGGCGGAGCTGACGTGCGCCTGGAGGTACGCCTGCTTGAGCCCCTCACGCGCCCGGCTGGCCAGCACACGCGTGCCGTTGGCGTCCAGGCCGAACAGCGTGGCGACCTCGCTCGGGGACTCGTCCTCGACCTCGGTGTGCCACAGCACTGCCTGCCACCGCTCCGGCAGTGACCGGAACGCCTGCATGGCGAGCGACCGCTCCGCCTCGTGCATCGCCCGTACGTCCGCGCCCAGGTCCAGGGTGTCGGTGTCGGACGCGTCGGACACGCGGGCGGCCTGCGTGGCGAACACCGCGAAGTCGTCGACCAGTTGCTCCCGCTTGGCGGACTGCGTCCACGTCGCGGCGACCCGGCGGACCGAGGTGAGCAGGTACGCGCGGACCGCGTGCTCGGGCCCGGAGCCGCCGCGCACCGCCTGGAGCATGCGGGCGAACACCTCGGCGGTCAGGTCCTCCGCGGTGTGGGCGTCCCGGCAGCAGGTGCGGGCGTACCGGCGTACCGCCTGGGAGTGGCGGCGGTACAGCTCCTCGTACGCCGTGTCGTCGCCCGAGCGCATCCGTGCGATCAGTTCGGCGTCGGACGGGGGCAGCACGCGCGGGGGCGGCAGGGCACCTTCCTCGCGCCGGTCGCGCTGGGCCGGGACCGCGCCGTCGACGTCGTCCAGGGGCGCCCGCCCCTGGCTCGGCACCTGCCGTGTGCTGTCGTCAGCGCACGACTCGTCCCGCCCGTCCTCGCTCATCGCGAAAAAGCCCCCGCCACTGCCCGGCCCGTCATGAACACGGGTCAGGGTGCCACAGCGCCTTCCGGGCGTGGACCGTCAGTCCGGTCTTCCACTCGTCCGTGGGGACTTGTCGTACGCGCGTACTGAGGAGTGGGTGTTCGGGGAAGGCTCAGAGGTCGTCCTGCCGCGTGAGCCTTCCCCGGGGCGCCGCCTCACGCGGGACGGGAGCGCAGGCCCTCCAGGAGGATGTCCAGCAGGCGGGCCGACGCCGCTGCCTGCTGGGCCGCGTCCGGAAGGGACGGGGCCGCGGTCGCTATCACCAGCAGGACGTCCGAGACCGACACGTCCGGCCGCAACTCGCCCGCCGCGCGCGCCCGCTCCACGAGCCGGCCCACCACGTCGAGCAGCTGCGCGGCACCGGCGTCGTCCTCAGGAGCGGCCGGTGCCTCCGGAACCAGGCGCAGCTCACCCGTGCCCGGCTGGGTCCGCTGCTGCGGCACGCGCGCGTGGTCCTCCACCACACCCACCCGCAGGACCTGCGGCGGCAGCAGCCGGCCGGCACCGGAGGCGACCGAGGTGCGCAGGAAACGGGACAGCGCCGACCACGGCTCGTCCTCCTGTCCGAGCGCCGCCCGCGCCTGGTCGGTGAGCCGGGAGATCTCCTCCTCGGCTATCCGCCGCACCAGCACGTCCTTGCTCGGGAACCGCCGGTAGACCGTGCCCACACCCACCCGCGCCCGGCGCGCCACATCCTCCATCGGCGCGCCGTAGCCCAGCTCGCCGAACACCTCGCGCGCGGCCCGGAGCACATGCTCCAGATTGCGCTGCGCGTCCACGCGCAACGGTGCCGTACGCGCCTTGTCCGCCCGCCCGTTGCCCGTCGCCGCGCTCATCGCGGCGCCCGTCGCGACCGCGGACGACCAATGAGAATCCTGAACATGCATACGCTTTCCCCCGGTAATGACGTCTCCCCCCGGAGACTCCCCGCCATTGATGGCCGGGGCTCGCGGAACAAGCCCGGTGATCGAACCCCGCCCGTCGCGGACCCGATGAGCGCATCCCCCTACACCCCGTCGAGAGACGAACATAGTTGAGAGGGGGTCAATTCAGAAGGGGCAGGTTCCGCACGGAGCGCCCCCCGATCGGAGTACGCGGCGCATTCGTCCGGAATGTGAGGGTGGGCGGGGATCAAGAGACCGCCGCTGACCTGCGGCGATGGCGCGGGATCGGGCTATTCGGCCAAAGCGGAGGAGCTTTGGCCTCCGGTCACACAATTCGTCGAGCCTGTGGACAAACGCAAGCGGCGGGTGCGTCATGGGATGGTGAAGGAACGTGCGCGCATTCTCGTTGTCGGCGGCGGCTACGTCGGGATGTACACGGCCCTGCGCCTGCAGCGGAAGCTGAAACGGGAACTCGAACGGGGCGAGGCCGAGATCACGGTCGTCACTCCCGACCCGTACATGACGTACCAGCCCTTCCTCCCCGAGGCGGCCGCCGGGGCGATCTCCCCGCGGCATGTCGTCGTCCCGCTGCGCCGGGTCCTCGACCGGTGCCGCGTCGTCATCGGCGAGGCCACCGCCGTCGACCACGCGGGGCGCACGGCGACCATCACCACGCTCGCCACCGAGGAGAAGGGCACCGGCGGCCGGCGGCTGGCCTACGACGAGCTCGTCCTCGCGCCCGGATCCGTCTCGCGCACGCTGCCGATCCCCGGGCTCGCCGAGCACGGCATCGGCTTCAAGACCGTCGAGGAGGCCATCGGCCTGCGCAACCACGTCCTCGAACAGATGGACATCGCCTCCTCCACGCGCGACCCGGCCGTCCGCGACGCCGCCCTCACCTTCGTCTTCGTCGGCGGCGGCTACGCGGGCGTGGAGGCGCTCGGCGAGCTGGAGGACATGGCCCGCTACGCCGCGCGGTACTACCACAACGTCCGTCCCGAGGACATGAAGTGGATCCTCGTCGAGGCGTCGAACCGCATCCTCCCCGAGGTCGGCGAGGAGATGGGCCGCTACACGGTCACCGAACTGCGCCGCCGCAACATCGACGTACGCCTGGAGACCCGCCTGGAGTCCTGCGCCGACCGGGTGGCCGTGCTCAGCGACGGCTCACGCTTCCCCACGCGCACGGTCGTATGGACCGCCGGGGTGAAACCGCACCCGGTCCTCGCCGCCACCGACCTGCCGCTCAACGGGCGCGGACG
The DNA here is from genome assembly GCF_025290915.1 of Streptomyces sp. 15-116A. Taxonomy (GTDB): domain Bacteria; phylum Actinomycetota; class Actinomycetes; order Streptomycetales; family Streptomycetaceae; genus Streptomyces. The sequence continues at coordinate 3,230 of NZ_JAOCQE010000278.1, forward strand.
GCTCAAGTGCACCGCCGAACTGGCCGTCGAGGGCGCCACGCACGCGTGGGCAGCGGGCGACGCCGCCGCCGTCCCCGACGTCACCGCGCGGGAGCCCGGCCAGGAGTGCGCCCCCAACGCCCAGCACGCCCTGCGCCAGGCGAAGGTCCTCGGCGACAACATCGCGCACTCTCTGCGCGGCGAACCCCTTCAGACGTACGCCCACAAGTACGCCGGCTCCGTCGCCTCCCTGGGCCTGCACAAGGGTGTCGCCCAGGTCTACGGACGCAAGCTCAAGGGCTACCCCGCCTGGTTCATGCACCGCACCTACCACCTCAGCCGCGTCCCCACCTTCAACCGCAAGGCACGCGTGGCTGCCGAATGGACCCTCGCCGGGCTCTTCAAGAGGGAGATCGTCTCCCTGGGTTCACTCGAACATCCCCGGGCGGAGTTCGAACTCGCGGCCGGTGGAAAGCCTTCTCAAGACCCCCCGCACAACCCGAAGGGGTCGTCCTGACCGGACCCAGGAACTCCACCGGCCGGACCGGCGTCTGACGGATGTCGGCCCGGTCGGCAGCCTGCCAGACTGGTCCACCACCGCGGGCGGGCCGCAGCCAGCCCCGTGCGGCCCAGGGACCCGGCCGGTCCCGGTTCCCGGCCGCCGACAACTACCCGAGGCAAGGATTCGTGAACTTCACGCGCTGGAGCGCCCGGCTCCCCGGAACACAGCGCCGCGCCGCAGCGCGGACCGATCTCACGGTCTCCGCGGACCGGCGGGGAGAAGGCTCCGTGCCCGCGGCCCGCGCCGAACACCTCAATGACGACGACGCGACTCCCGTCCCCGCCGTCGACGACCTCAAGGTGCGCGAGGTCCTCGACCGCGTCCCCTCCCTCGTCGCCCTGGTCCACGGCCCCGACCACCGCGTCGCCTACGTCAACGACGCCTACACGGCAGCCTTCGGCCCCCGCCCCGTAGGCGCCCCCGCGCGCGGCGCCCTGCCCGAACTCGCCGAACTGGGCCTGCTGTCCCTCCTCGACCAGGTCCTGCGCAGCGGCAAGCCCCGCACGGTGAAGTCCCGCAAGGCCCCCGACGGCCGCTCCTACACCTTCACCTGCACCCCGATCACCGAGGACGGCGGCGGCCGCGGCGTGCTGGTCTTCGCCACCGACGTCACCGACCACGCCGAAGCCGCCGAACGCCTCCGCGCGAGCGAACGCCGCCAGCGCGAGACCGCCGTCACCCTCCAGCGCTCCCTGCTCCCCCAGGAGCTCGAGGAACCCGACGACCTGCGCATCGCCGCCACGTACCACCCGGGCGGCACGGAGGCCGCGGTCGGCGGCGACTGGTACGACGTGATCACCCTCGGCGGCGGCCGTACGGCGCTGGTCATCGGCGACGTCATGGGACGAGGAGTCCGTGCGGCGGCGGTCATGGGCCAGCTCCGCACGGCCGTCCGCGCCTACGCCCGCCTCGACCTCCCCCCGCACGAGGTGCTCCAGCTCCTCGACGGCCTCGCCATGGAGATCGACGCCAACCAGATCGCCACGTGCGCGTACGCCATCCACGACCCCAACGAGGGCCGCCTGGTCTACGCCTCGGCCGGCCACCTGCCGATCCTCGTCCGCGACGAGAACGGCACCGTCCAGCGCGCCGACGAACCCACCGGCCCCCCGCTCGGCACCGGCGGCTGGATGCACTCCTCCGGCTCGATCCCCCTCGGCCCCGGCTCCACCGCCGTCCTCTACACCGACGGCCTAGTCGAACGCCGCAACGAGGACCTCGACGAGGGCATCGCCGCCCTGGAACGCGCCCTCGCCGGCGCGAGAGGCACCCCCCAGGTCGTCTGCGACCGCCTGGTCCGCTCCGCCGGCGTCACCCCGGACCACGACGACGACGTCGCCGTCCTGGTCCTCCAGCACCCCGCCCGCAAGGGAGCCGAGAGCGAACTGTTCCGCAACGCCGCCCTGGAACTCCTCGGCGGTGTGGAAGCGGCCCCACGCGCGCGTGCCTTCGCCTCCGGCGTCCTCACCAGCTGGCGCTTCCCCGCCGAACTGCACGACCTGGGCGTCCTCGCCACCAGCGAACTGGTCGCCAACTCCCTCCAGCACGGCACACCCCCCATGCGCCTGCGCCTGCGCCGCACCGACCGCCGCCTGATCATCGAGGTCACCGACGGCGACGACCACCTCCCGAGGCGCCGTCGCGCGGAACCCGGCGACGAATCGGGCCGGGGCATCTCCATCGTCGCGACGATCGCCTCCAACTGGGGCAGCAGACGCACCCCGGGCGGCGGCAAGGCGGTCTGGTGCGAGTTCGCCCTGCCGCAGCCCGACCGGCCATAGCCCGGCCTCTCTGTGTCACAGGGGGAGCGTGCGGGCGCGCACGTCAGGCGTGCGCCGCCGCCTGCCCCGCCGCAGCGCTCCCCTGCGCCACCACGCGACTCCGCGCCGCCGACGGATGGTCCTGCACCTCGGTCAGCTGCCGCCCCAGCCGCAGGGCCAGCACGGTGATCCCCAGCGAGAACAGCAGGAAGACCACGATGTACGGCGCGTGCAGCGAGGCTCCCAGCGGCCCGCCCACCGCGGGACCCACGGCCAGCGCGAGCTGCTTCACCAGGGCGAAGGCGGAGTTGTACTGCCCCGCCATCCCGGTCGGGGCCAGGTCGGCCACGAGCGGGGCGAGCGTCGGCGACAGCATCGCCTCACCGAGCCCGAACAGCGCGTACGTCGAGACGAACGCGGCCGTCGCCATCTCCTGGCTCCCGTTCCCGAGCCCCGCGTACCCGGCCACGGCCCACGCCACGGCCCAGATCAGCCCCACGGACGCGATCACCCGCGAGCGCTTGCGCCGCTCCACGAACCGCAGCACCGCGAACTGCGCGATCACGATCATCAGCGTGTTCGCCGCCAGCGCCGTCCCCAGCGCGGAGGTCGAGATCCCGGCCGCCTCGACGCCGTACGCGCTCAGTCCCGACTCGAACTGCCCGTAGCAGGCGAAGAACAGCACGAAGCCCAGCACACACAGCTGCACCATCGCCCGGTTGCCCAGCAGCTGCTTCCAGCTGCCCCGGGCCGACTGCGGGGCGTCCTCGACACGCGGCGAGTGCGGCATCCGCACCGTCGCCATCACCACGACCAGCAGCAGGAACATCGCCGCCTCGAGCGAGAACAGCAAGGTGAACGACCCGGCCTCGGACGTGTCCACGAGGTGTCCGCCGATGAGACCGCCGACACCGAGCCCCAGGTTCTGCAGAAAGAACTGCATGGCGAACGCCCGCGACCGCGTACCGGCCGTCGAGCAGTCCACGATCATCGTCGCCAGCGCCGGCTGCATCACGGCCTGCCCGGCCCCGAGCGCCGCCGCCGACAGCAGCACGGCCGCCGCACTGCCCGACAGCCCCAAGCTCAGCGCCCCGACTGCGGCGGCGACCAGGGCGGCGAGCAGCACCGGCAGCGGGCCCCGCCGGACGATGGCCCGCCCGGCGAACGGCAGCACGATCAGCGCGGCCACAGCGAAGACGGCGAGCACAAGACCCGCCGTCATGGCCCCAAGACCTCGCACCTGCGCCACATAGACGTACAGATACGGGACCGTGAAGCCCAGCCCGAAAGCGCTGAGTGCGTTGCCCACATGGATCCGGCGCATCGCTGCGCCCATCGCCCTGGTCACGTTCACCTCTCTCACTAGTTAGGAGTCAAGAGTTAGAAGCTAAAGTTCGAAGCTAAAGAGTACACAGTGAAGGACTTCGAGGCAAAGAGAGGGCGTGCCATACTGCGGCCATGGGCGACACCTCCGGCACCTCCGGCCTCAGCGAGCCGACACTCGAAGAGCAGATCGCCGCGTACCAGCGCGAGTTCCAGGACCTCGACCCCCAGGTCGAGAAGATCGTCTCCGCGCTGTCCCGGCTGAACCGCCGCATGAACGTCGCCTACGGCCGCCAGACCGCCGAGCTCGGCATCAGCAACGCCGACTGGGAGGTGCTCAAGGCCCTCGTCCTGTCCGGCGCCCCCTACCGCATGGGCCCCAGTGACCTCGCCAAGCGCCTCGGCCTCACCCCGGCCGCCATGACCCACCGCATCGACCGCATGGTCGCCGAGGGTCTGGTCACCCGGGAGCGGGACGAGAACAACCGGGTCCGCGTCATCGTGGAGCTGACGCCGGCCGGCCGTGAGAAGTGGCTGGAGGCGATGCGCATGGCGTCGGTCTTCGAGGAGGAGCTCCTCCAGGACCTCTCTCCGGACGAGCGCACGACCCTCGGAGAGGTCCTCACCCGACTGCTCCGCAGGGTGGAGCACGCCCAGCCGGACGCCGGCGGACGCCTCACGGACCTGGACTAAAAGATCTTGACAGGGGCCTCTTGACAGCCCCTGGACGGATCCGTAAGGTTCTTCGGGTTGCCACGGGGCCGTAACGGTTCTGAGGCAGCACTTCCGCCGCAACTGCGGCACTCACACCATCAGCACGACCTCCCAGTGGGAACGATTTCGGCGTGCCCGAATTCAATTCCACTCCCTCGATTTGGGAAACACGGAGAGAGTCCGCTAAGGTTTGAGACGTCGGAACGGCCCAACGGCCGGGAAGGCAAACCCCGCTGACTGGGGGTCAGGTCGAGAAAAAGATCTGATAGAGTCGGAAACACCGAAGGGAAGCGCCCGGAGGAAAGCCCGAGAGGGTGAGTACGAAGGAAGCGTCCGTTCCTTGAGAACTCA
>NZ_JAOCQE010000279.1 GCF_025290915.1 Streptomyces sp. 15-116A
CAGGGCGTCCAGCGCGTCCCGCGCGGCCCGCTCGACCGGCACGCGCGTGCCGTCGGGCTCGCTCAGCCGGACGCGGACGACTCCGTCGGGGTACCGGCCGGCGACCTGACGGACGAGTTCCTCTGCGAGAGCGGTCCGGCCCGACCCGGGGCGCCCGGCCACGAGCAGCACACGCGCGCGTGGCGCCTTGCGCCCCGACAGAGTGTCCAGCCCCGCGCGCTCGATGTCGGCGCAGAGCTCCTTCAACTCCCTTGTACGGCCCAGGAACCGGGCCCCGGTGTCCACCACCTGATCCGTCACGGGCCACACTCCCGTCCCACCGCAAGCCGTCACCGAGAGCGTAGTTCACCTCACACAACGCCCCGACGGGACCACGACGACAGGGTCCCCCGATCGGATCAGCGGATGGTCACACGAAACACGAGCCGCGGCCCTGCGTAGCTGCGGGCAGTCGTGCCTCCCCCAGTGCCTTAAGGGCCTGGGAGGTACCCCCAGGGCGGCACGGGTGGGCGATGGGGGTCCCCCCGCTCATGGGGGTCCCCCCGCGCGAGCGAAGCCGAGCGTGGGGGAGAAGCCGAGAGTGGGGGGGGCACCCCGCAAGCGCGGGTGAGCGACCACCCACCCCCGGCCGGCCCCCACGCCGGGCACCCGGAAATTCACGCCTCGAACGGCCTCGCAGGCCACGGCGCCAGCGCCGGGCGCAGCGCATCCACGCCGTCCCCCGCTCGCGCGGCGACCAGCGACAGCACCCCCACCACAAGACAGTTGTTGTGCAGCTCCCCCGCCAGCACGCCTCTCACCAGCTCATCCACCGGCACCCGCGCCAGCTCCATGTCCGCCTCTTCGTCCTCGACCTCGAACCGCTCCCCCTCGGCCTCGGACAACCCCCGCGCGAGAAAGATCCGTACCGCCTCGTCACAGCCGCCCGGCGTCGTGTACACATCCGTCAGCACCCGCCAGTCCTCCGCCTTGACGTGCGCCTCCTCGTACAGCTCCCGCTGCGCCGCGTGCAGCGGGTTCTCCCCCGGCACGTCCAGCAGCCCCGCCGGGATCTCCCACAGCTTCTGCCGCACCGGATGCCGGTACTGCCGCAGCACCAGCACCCGGTCCGCGTCGTCGAGGGCGAGCACGGCCACCGACCCCGGATGCACCTGGTAGTCGCGGTGCACCACGGTCCCGTCCGGCATGACCACGTCGTCGGTGCGCACGGAGGTCTTGTTGCCCACGAACGGGGTCTCCGTCGCCCGGATCTCCCACTCCTCCGGCGTGTCCTTGATCGTCATGCCTGTCCTTGCCTTCCTGCGTCACAACCCGCGCGAAAAACCCGCGGAAACCTGCCTGAAAATGCAGCCGGGGTGCGCACCTTTTGAAGGTTCGCACCCCGGCCACCGTACAACTGGTGTGTTACTTCGAGATCTTCCGCTCGACCGCGGCCTTCACCAGGCCCGCGAACAGCGGGTGCGGACGCGTCGGACGCGAGCGCAGCTCCGGGTGCGCCTGGGTCGCGACCAGGTACGGGTGGACCTCGCGCGGGTACTCGACGTACTCGACGAGCTTGCCGTCCGGGGAGGTGCCGGAGAAGACGATGCCCGCCTTCTTCTCCAGCTCCGCGCGGTAGGCGTTGTTCACCTCGTAGCGGTGGCGGTGGCGCTCCTCGACGTACTCCTTGCCGTCGTACACCTCGCGCACGATCGAGCCCTCGGCCAGCTTCGCCGGGTACATGCCGAGCCGCATGGTGCCGCCCATGTCGCCCTCACCGGCGACGATGTCGAGCTGCTCGGCCATGGTGGAGATCACCGGGTGGGAGGTGGCCGGGTCGAACTCGGTGGAGTTGGCGTCGGAGATGTCCGCCAGGTTCCGCGCGGCCTCGATCACGATGCACTGCAGGCCCAGGCACAGGCCGAGCAGCGGGATCTTGTTCTCGCGGGCGTACTTGATCGCGCCGACCTTGCCGAGCACACCACGGTCGCCGAAGCCGCCCGGGATGCAGATGCCGTCGACGTCGCCGAGCTGCTGGGCCGCGCCCGCCGGGGTCTTGCAGTCGTCGGAGGTGACCCACTTGATCTTCACTCGGGCCTTGTTGGCGAAGCCGCCCGCGCGCAGCGCCTCGGTGACCGAGAGGTAGGCGTCGGGCAGGTCGATGTACTTGCCGACCAGGGCCAGGGTGATCTCGTGGTCGGGGTTGTGGACCCGGTCGAGCAGGTCGTCCCAGGTCGTCCAGTCGACGTCGCGGAACGGCAGGTCGAGCTTGCGCACCACGTAGGCGTCCAGGCCCTCGCCGTGCACGGTCTTCGGGATGTCGTAGATCGAGCGGGCGTCGGGGCAGGCGACGACGGCCGCCTCGTCGACGTCGCACATGAGGGAGATCTTCCGCTTGATCGCGGTGGGCACCTCGCGGTCGCAGCGCAGCACGATCGCGTCCGGCTGGATACCGATGTTGCGCAGGGCCGCAACCGAGTGCTGGGTCGGCTTCGTCTTCAGCTCTCCCGAGGGGCCGATGTACGGCAGGAGCGAGATATGGACGACGAAGACGTTGTCACGGCCGACCTCGTGCCGGACCTGGCGGACGGTCTCCAGGAACGGCAGCGACTCGATGTCGCCGACGGTGCCGCCGACCTCGGTGATCACGACATCGACCTCGTCCGTCGCCATGCGGCGGATGCGGTGCTTGATCTCGTTGGTGATGTGCGGGATGACCTGCACGGTGTCGCCGAGGTACTCGCCGCGCCGCTCCTTGGCGATCACCGTGGAGTACACCTGGCCGGTGGTGACGTTGGCGGAGCCGTCGAGGTCGCGGTCGAGGAAGCGCTCGTAGTGGCCGATGTCCAGGTCGGTCTCGGCGCCGTCGTTGGTGACGAACACCTCACCGTGCTGGAAGGGGTTCATCGTGCCCGGGTCGACATTGAGGTACGGGTCGAGCTTCTGCATCACGACGCGCAGACCCCGTGCCTTGAGCAGCATGCCGAGGCTGGAGGCGGTCAGCCCCTTGCCGAGCGAGGAGGCGACACCCCCGGTGACGAAGATGTGCTTGGTCGTCGAGGATTTAGGCGGCATGGCCAAGAGGGGGCTCCCGTGGTCGCGGTCTGTGGGTGCGGTTCCGGGGTCTTCTCGCCCACCGGTCCACGGGCTACCAGCGTATCAGCGCCTCGGGGCGATGGCTTCCGGCCACGCTCCGCGCACGGGCCGGTACCGGCGTGTGACCTCTTACGGTTCCCTCACCCGTTGCTCACTCGTTCGGCGGACTCGCGTTGCCCGGAGCGGCACACAGATCATCTACGTGCGTCGTATCCTGCTCGGACACTCGCTGCCGAGCCAGGCCGGCCGAACGGCACCACCCCCGCCCGTCACACCGGAACAACAAGAGCTCGTCAGTTCGTTGAGCAACAATTGGTGCTTTGCCCTCGCGGCTGAGCGACAGCTGTGCTTGATCGCTCAACGACGTATGTGAAGAAACCCCTTGACCGCACTAGCGACAACCCCCTTGAGGGGTGACGTGGCCGTTCGACTGGAGTTGCACGTGGCCGGGCGCATCGAAGACTACGCACTCATCGGAGACATGCAGACCGCCGCGCTGGTCTGCCGGGACGGCACGGTGGACTGGCTGTGCCTGCCCCGCTTCGACTCGCACGCCATCTTCGCCGGCCTGCTGGGCACCGAGGAGCACGGCTTCTGGCGGCTCGGCCCGGCCCATGCCTCCGACCAGGAGCCGCCCACCGCCGCGCGGCGCTCGTACCGTGGCGACTCGCTGATCCTGGAGTCGGAGTGGGACACCCCGCGCGGCACGGTCAGGGTGACCGATTTCATGCCCCCGCGTGACGGCGCGCCGCAGGTGATCCGGATCGTGGAGGGTGTCTCGGGCCGGGTGCCGATGCGGTCGGCGCTGAGGATGCGGTTCTCCTACGGCCGGGTGGTGCCGTGGGTGCACAAGCACGAGGGGCGTACGGTGGCCGTGGCGGGCCCGGACTCGGTGTGGTTCGACACCGACGCCGAGACCTACGGCAAGTCGCTGACCACCTACGCGGACTTCACCGTCTCGCCGGGTGACCGGATCGCGTTCACGATCTCCTGGCAGCCCTCGCACAAGGAGCCGCCGCCGCTGCCGGAGCCGGAGCAGTCGCTGGAGGCGACCGAGGACTTCTGGCGCGAGTGGGTGGAGCACTGTACGTACCACGGCCCCTACCGGGAGGCCGTCGTCCGCTCGCTGATCACGCTGAAGGCCCTGACGTACGCCCCGACCGGCGGCATCGTCGCCGCGCCCACCACCTCCCTGCCGGAGGACATCGGGGGCGTGCGCAACTGGGACTACCGGTACACCTGGCTGCGCGACGCGGCGATCACCCTGTCGTCGCTGCTGCGCACCGGCTACCGCGAGGAGGCCCGTGCCTGGCGCGAGTGGCTGCTGCGCGCGGTCGCCGGCGACCCGGAGAACCTGCAGATCATGTACGGCATCGCCGGTGAGCGCGAGCTCGGCGAGGCGGAGCTGGACTGGCTGCCCGGCTACGAGAACTCCGCCCCGGTCCGCGTCGGCAACGGCGCCGCGCACCAGCTCCAGCTGGACGTGTACGGCGAGGTCACCGAGGCCCTGCACCTGGCCCACATGACCGGCCTCGCGCGCAACGACTACGCCTCGCTGCTCCAGCTGAAGCTGATCCGCTACCTGGAGAAGCACTGGCAGGAGCCGGACGAGGGCATCTGGGAGGTGCGCGGCCCGCGCCGCCACTTCGTGCACTCCAAGGTGATGGCCTGGGTCGCCGTCGACCGCACCATCAAGCTCATCGAGTCCGGCGACGCGGACGGCCCGCTGGAGCACTGGAAGGAACTGCGCGACGACATCCACCGGGACGTGTGCGAGAAGGGTTACGACAAGGAACGCAACACCTTCACCCAGTCGTACGGCTCGAAGGAGCTGGACGCCTCGCTGCTGCTGATCCCGCAGGTGGGCTTCCTGCCGCCGGACGACAAGCGGGTGATCGGCACCGTCGAGGCCATCCAGCGGGAGCTGTCCACGCCGGACGGCTTCATCCTGCGCTACCCGACGGAAGGCAAGGACGAGGGTGTCGACGGGCTGCCGGGCGACGAGGGCGCGTTCCTCGCCTGCTCGTTCTGGATGGCCGACGACCTGGCGATGATCGGCCGGGTGGACGAGGCCCGCAAGCTGTTCGAGAAGCTGCTCGCGCTGCGCAACGACCTCGGTCTGCTCGCGGAGGAGTGGGACCCGCGTCTGCAGCGCCAGGTGGGCAACTTCCCGCAGGCGTTCAGTCACGTGCCGCTCATCGACACGGCGCTGCGGCTGACCGCGTCGGGGGCGTACGGGGGCTGAGCCTCCCGGCATGAGTTCGTGGCCGCACCCGCCTAGGCTGAGAAGCAGTTGTCAGCCTCTTGACCGGAAGGGGGCGGCCATGGCCTCCCTTTCGAAGGCGGGCGCGGCACTGGCCGCGCTGCGCGAGGAATGCACCGGTGAGATCTTCGCTCCCGGTGACCCGGGCTACCACGAGGCCCGGACGGTCTTCAACGGGATGATCGACCGGCGGCCCGCTGTGATCGCCCAGTGCGCGCACGAGGACGACGTCGTGCGGGCGGTCCGCTTCGCCAGGGAGCTGGACCTGCCCGTCGCGGTGCGCGGCGGCGGGCACAGCGTGGCGGGGCAGGCTTTGTGCGACGGCGGTCTGGTGGTGGACCTGCGGCGGATGCACGAGGTGACCGTCCATCCGGCGGCCGAGGCGGTACGGGTCCGCGGCGGGGCCACGATCAGTCATCTGGACCGCGCCACCCAGCCGTTCGGTCTCGCCACGACCGGCGGACGGGCCTCCACGACCGGTGTGGGCGGCTTCGTGCTCGGCGGCGGCAGCGGCTGGCTGGACCGGTGCTTCGGGCTCGCCGTGGACAATCTGCTCGGCGTGGAACTGGTCACCGCCGACGGCCGCAAGGTGCACGCGAACGCGGACGAGAACCCGGACCTGTTCTGGGCGTTGCACGGCGGCGGCGGCAACTTCGGCGTCGCCACGGCGATCACCTTGAAGCTGCACGAGATGCCCGAGTTCTGCATCGCCCTGGTGCTGTGCCGGCCGGAGTTCGGCCGGGAGGCCGTGCGCACGTTCCGCGATGTGATCGAGGCGGGGCCGGACGAGGCGAGCGGCGCCGTTCTCTATCTCACCGCCCCGCCCGCGGAGTTCGTCCCGCCGCACCTGGTCGGGTCCCTGATGTGTGCCGTGCTGCTGACGTACGCGGGCGCCGAGTCGGACATGCGCAAGACCGCCGAACCGCTGCTGGCGCTGCCGCACGAGGCGGAGGTCGTCGGCCCGATGCCGTACGCCGATGTGCAGTGCATGCTCGACGATCCGCCGGGGATGCGGAACTACTGGTCGGCCGAGTATCTGACCGGTCTGCCCGACCAGCTGGTGGACGTGTTCTGCGCCCGCGCGGACTCCCTGCCGGTGGGCACCGGCACCCAGCACTCGGTGTTCCCGCAGGGCGGCGCCATCGCCGAGGGCCCGCACACGTACCCAGTGCCGTACCGGGACGCGCCGTGGGGTGTGCACCCCTTCGGCATCTGGGAGGACCCGGCGGACGACGAGCGGTGCGTGCGCTGGGTGCGCGACGTCCGCGCGGACGTACGGCCGTGGAGCACCGGAGCGGTCTACCTCAACTTCATCGGCGACGAGGGCACGGACCGGGTGGTGGCGGGCCTCGGCGAGGAGAACGCCCGCCGGCTGGCCGAGGTCAAACGGACGTACGACCCGGACAACGTGTTCCGGTTCAACCACAACATCCGGCCGGCGTGACGCCCGGACCGCCCACGCGGTGCGATGTGCCCGGCGGTCGCGGGCGCGGGTAGCGTCCGGGTCATGGACAGCGGCAGGAACAGCGGATACGACACTCAGGGCGCCGGGATCACGGTGCAGCGGGCCCTGGAGCTGCCCGGGCTGCGCAGCGGGCTGCCGGAGGTCGTGGCGGGCGCCGACCGGCTGCAGCGCACGGTGCGCTGGGTGCACGCGGGCGAGGTGCCCAACATCGCCTCGCTCCTCAAGGGCGGCGAGCTGCTGCTGACCACCGGCTACGGCATGGGCAACCGGCCGGCCGACCAGCGGGCGTTCGTGCGGACCCTGGCCGAGCGGGGCATCGCCGCCCTGGTGGTGGAGCTGGGCACGCGCTTCACGCGGCTGCCGGCCGCCCTGGTCGACACGGCCCGGCTGGCGGGGCTGCCGCTGGTGCAGCTGCACCGCGAGGTGCCGTTCGTGACGGTCACCGAGGAGATCCACACCGAGATCGTCAACGGCCACTACGCGCTGCTGCAGCGCGCGGAGGAGGTGCACCGCCGCTGCACCGAGGCGCTGCTCGGCGGGGGCGGGGTGCCGCAGGTGCTGGAGATCCTGGCCGGGTTCAGCGGCAACCCGGTGTTCCTGGAGACGACCGACGGGCAGCTGCTGTACGCCGCAGGCGAGGGCCTGGAGGGCGCGGATCCGCTCCAGGTGTGGGAGGGGCTGCGCGACAGGCACCAGGACGACCCGCCGGCCGGTTCGGCGCTGATCGACGTGCCCGGCGGGGGTCCGGGCAGCGGGGCGCGGGCACGGCTGGTGCTGCTGCCCGTGCGCGGTCCGCTGGGGCAGGTGCACCGGATGGCGGCGGAGCGGGCGGCGAGCATCCTCGCCGTGGTGCTGATGCAGGCCCGCCAGGAGGAGGAGCTGGCGGCGCGGGGCCGCGGCGACTTCCTCACCGACCTCGCCGAGGGGCGGATCACCGCCGAGGACGCGCCCGCGCAGGCGCGCGTGCTGGGCTTCAAGCCCGGCGGCAGCCCGCTGCTGCCGGTGGTGATGCGGCTCGGCGACGCGCTGTCCCCGCAGGGCGGCGGC
>NZ_JAOCQE010000028.1 GCF_025290915.1 Streptomyces sp. 15-116A
CTCGGTCACCTCGTCCCCCGCCGGTCGATGTATGTCTCTCGCCGCCTCCCGCAGCACGTCCCGCGGCACCCCGGCATCCCCCTCGAGCCGCACCACATGCCCGGCCTTGACCACGAGATACTCCTGCCGCCCGCCCTCCCCGCCGCGGTACCAGACACCCTCCCCGTCCCGCTCGCACCCGGCGTCCTGCTGACCACACCCGGCCTCGGCCCGGGAGCCGCGGTCGACGAACAGCCGTATCTGCCGCCCGCCCTGCCGCGAGACGTACGTGGCGGAGAAGCCGTCCCCGCCGTGGACCCCCACGGACTGCTGAGCGAGGACGAACCCGTCGGGCGCCTCGGTGACGTAGACGAGTTCCGGCGCGACCCCCAGGGCCCGGGCCCGCACACCGAGCTCCCGGGAGACGGCGGCCTCCTCACCGGCGTCCGCCACCCGCCGCTCGGTGCCGCACCCGGCGAGCATCAGAGGGACGACGGCGAACAACACCACAGGCGGCAGCACACGCGGAACACGGATCATGCCCGTCATCCTGCCGCACACACGTTCGCCGCCAACCCCGGACTGTCCGATTCCTTCAAGACGGACCCGCCGCCCCCGCCTACGGTGCTGCCATGACTGCACGATTCGACGCCATCGGCCTGGTCGTCTCCGACATGTCCGCCTCCGTCGCCTTCTACCGGCGGCTCGGCCTCACCTTCCCCGAGGACTCGGAGACCCAGGGTCACGTGGAAGCGGAACTCCCGGGCGGTCTGCGCCTGTTGCTGGACACGGAGGACGTCGTCCGCTCCTTCCATCCGGACTGGAAACCCCCGACGACCGGCGGCCGCACCTCCCTCGCCGTGCGCTGCGACACCCCGGAGGAGGTGGACACCCTCTACGAGGAGCTGACCACCGCCGGCCACCACGGCGAACTCAAACCCTGGAACGCCTTCTGGGGCCAGCGCTACGCCGTCATCCTCGACCCGGACGGCAACGGCGTGGACCTCTTCGCCCCACTGCCCGGCTGATCGGGCAGATCACGCTCGTACCGGATCGGACCGGCGGCCAGGATGAGCCAGCAGACCGCGACGACGCTCGTCATGATCCACATCGCCGGGCGGGGGCCGAGGGCGTCGCCGAGCAGGCCCCCGGCCAGGGCGCCGAGCGGGATGGCGCTGTGGTTGATCACCATGGCGGTGGCCACGACCCGGCCGAGCAGGTGCGGTGGGCAGTAGGACTGCCGGAAGGTGCCGACGACGACGTTCGCCACGGAGATGCCGACGCCGACGAGCAGGGCTCCCGTGGCGAACAGCAGTAGGCCCGGCCCCGCCGTCGTCATCGGCAGGAGCAGCGCGAACGGCGCGGTGGCGAGCTGGGCGAGCAGCAGACCGCGCCCCGTGCCGAACCGCCGGCCGACCCTGGCGGCCGCCAGCGCGCCCACGACGCCGCCGGTGCTGCCGCACGCAAGGAGCAGCCCCACGGCGGCGGGATCGAGACCGACCGTCCGGACCAGGAAGACGACCTGGACGGCCTGATAGCCCATGAGCGCCATGTTGGTGACGGCACCCCAGGCGGCCATCGGCCGCAGGTAGCGGTCACGGGCGACGAAGCGGAGCCCTGCGGCGATCTGCCGGCGCACGGGGACGCGTTCCTCACCGGGATCCCGGTCCGGCTCGGGCACCGGGATCCGCTTCAGGCAGAGCGCGGAGACCAGGAACGTCGCCGCGTCGGCCACGAGCGTGGTGACGGCGCCGAACGCCTGCGCCAGCAGGCCCGCCAGCCCGGGACCTGCGACCTGGGTGGCGGCCTCGCTGCCCTGCAGCCTGGCGTTGCCCTCAAGGAGATCGCGGCCGTCGAGCACGATGCGGATGTACGCGTGGTAGGCGGTGTTGAAGCACACCGCCGATGTGCCGCAGACCGCCGCGACGGCCAGCAGGTGCCCGTAGGTGAGCGCGTCGAGCAGCGCCGCCAGGGGGATGCTGACGAGCGCCACGGCGGACACCAGGTCGCAGGCGATCATCAGGGAACGTTTGCGTCTGCGGTCCACCCACGCGCCGGCCGGCAGCCCCACCAGCAGCCAGGGCAGCCACACCGCCGCCGTGATCAGGCCGACTGCCGTCGCATCGGCGTCCAGCACCACGACCGCGATCAGCGGCAACGCCACCGTGGTGACGCTGTTCCCCAGCCCGCTGACGGTCTCCCCCACCCAGAGCAGACGGAACTCCCGCCGGGCGAACACGCCCCAGCGGTTCCGCGGCGGGCTGCTCGGCAGGTCCTGCGTCGGCTTCACCGGGGCATCATGCCGTGGGGTGTCGGAGGCTGTCGTGCCGGTTTCGGGCGCCGCGAGCTGCTGGGGAGCGGTGGTCTCAGCCCGGCCCCGACAGCAGCTTCCCCAGGGGCAGGCCCGTCAAGTCGCGTACCTCGCGGGTGAGATGGGCCTGGTCCGCGTAGCCGGTGCGGGTGGCGGTTTCCGCGTGTGGGGTGCCGGTGCGGGCGAGGGTGAGGGCGCGGTGGAGGCGGAGGATGCGGGCGAGGGTTTTGGGGCCGTAGCCGAAGGCGGTCAGGGAGCGGCGGTGCAACTGGCGGGGGTGCAGGCCGAGTTCGTCGGCGGTGGTGGCGACTGAGTGGCCCGCGTTCAGGGCGGTGACGATGCGGGTGAGCAGCGGGTCGGGAGGGGCGGTCTCCGCGGCCCAGCGCAGGGCGATGTCCTCCAGACCCGCCTGCGGGGTGGCCGCGGAGTTCACGCGGGACGTGAGGCGGCGGACGTCCGCCCTGGGCCGGAGGTCCGCCAACTCCACTCGCTGGTCGCGCAGTTCGTGCGCCGGGACGCCCAGCAGAGCGGGTGCCGTGCCGGGGAAGAAGCGGACGCCGGCCCAGGCGGTCGGGGTGCCTCCGGTGAGGTACGCCCGCGTGTCGGGGCCGGCGATCAGCAGCCGGCCCTCGTTCCAGAGCAGATCCATACAGCCGTCGGGCAGCACCCGTCCCGTACCGCTCCCGGAGGGCGTGTGGGTCCACACCACCGCCCCGGGCAGCCGCGACGCCCGTTCCTCGTACACATCGGCCAGGTTATGCCGCGTCCACGTCGGCGTGCACCAGGGCGTGGTCCGAGTACGGGGTCGGATGCACTCCGTGCTCGCGCGCGACGATGCCGCCGCGCAGGAAGACGTAGTCGAACCTGGTGTACCAGTCGGTGGTCGTCTCGCAGGTGCCGGTGCGGGACGGGTGGCACTCGGGGTTCGCGTCCGAGGCCAGGTCCCAGATGCCGGTGAGTTCGGGGGCGGCCGGTACGGCGTTGAAGTCACCGAGGACGATCGCCCGGTCGTGGCGGGACACCACGTCGGCGAGCACGCGGGTCTGCTCCGCGCGGACCGACTCCTGACGCCGTTGCGCGAGGTGGGTGTTGAAGACGCGGACGGAACGGCCGTCCACCGTGGTGGTGACCGCCAGGTAGCCGCGGTCCTCCGAACCCCCGTCGGGATACTCGGTGTTGACGGCGTCCGTCATCGGCGCCGCCGAGAGCAGCGCCTGACCGTAGGCCCCGGGACGCCACGGCGCTCCGCCGCAGCGGCTCCAGTTGCGCAGCACCGGCCCGTACTCGACGTGGTAGACCAGCCCGTGCAGGCTCCGAAGGTGCTCCCGGATCCGCTCGACGTCCCGCACGCACGCCTCCTGCAGGCCGATCACCTGGGGCGCGAACCTGGCGATCTCCGCCGCCCGGTGGACGTTGCTCTCCTCGCAGGGGTTGCACAGGTTCCAGGTCATGACCCGGCTCGGCACGACGTCCTGCACGGGTTCGACGGGCAGTGAGCCCGCGCCGCTCGGCGCACTGGGACCGACGAGCAGCGCGCAGACCGCGATCAGGACGCCCGTGAGCAGCCGTACCCCCCTACCGAACACGCTCGCCTCCCTGCTGCGACGCCCGGGTCCGCCATTCCTGCGGGCTGACGCCGTAGGCCCGTTTGAAGGCGGCGGACAGGGCGAACGCGGTGCCGTAGCCGACCTGGTGGGCGATCGCGGCGAGCGTGGCGTCGGTGTCGCGGAGCCGGTCGGCGGCGAGGGCGAGGCGCCAGGCGGTGAGGTAGGTCATCGGGGGCTCGCCGACCAGCTCGGTGAAGCGGCGGGCCAGCGCGGCGCGGGAGACGCCCGCCTTCGCGGCGAGCGCGGCGACCGTCCAGGGGTGGGCGGGGTCGTCCTGCACGAGCCGCAGCACGGGGCCGACGACCGGGTCCGCCTGGGCGCGGTACCAGGCGGGCGCCTCCGCCTCGGGCCGGGCGAACCAGGTGCGCAGCGCCGCGATGACCAGCAGGTCGAGCAGCCGGTCCAGGACGACCTCCTGACCGGGTTCGTCGCGGGCGATCTCCCGCATCAGGTACGGAGTGAGGGGGCAGTCCCACGCGTCGGCGCCGAGGGACAGCAGCGGCGGGAGCGCGTCCAGCAGGCGGCCCCCGATCTCGCCGCGCATCTGGTAGGTGCCGATGAGCATGACCGTCGCGCCGTCCGGCCGGTCGCCCCAGGTGCGGACGCCGAGGTCCATCACGCCGTTCAGGGGCCGTCCGTCCGGGTAGCGGCACTCCTCGCCGGGCAGGATCAGCGCCTGCGGTGCCGTGCCGGGGGCGTCGGCGCAGGTGTACGGGTCAGGGCCGCGGGCGATGGCGAGGTCCCCGGGGCGCAGGTGCAGCGACGCGCCCCGGTCCGGGATGATCCGGGCCTCGCCCCGGACCAGCAGCATCACCGACAGCGGCGCCTCGTCCTCGATGCGTACCGCCCAGGGCGGGTCGAAGCAGGCCCGGATCATGAACGCGCCCCGGGCGCGCGGGCCTTCCAGCAGGCCGGTGAGTGCGTCCATGGAGTCAGCGTAGACGCGGGCGTATGGGAATGAGCCGTTCGGCGATGGTTGCGTGCGCGGGGCGGGAGTTGACTCGGTGCCATGACACAGGACATGAGGAAAACGGCGAACACGAACACAGTGGACACAGCGAATGCAGCAGGCATAGCGGGCACACCGGGGATGACCCTCGTCGTCACGGGTGCCTCCGGGCGCACCGGAAGCCGCGTGGCGCGGGCGGCCGAGGCGGCGGGGCTCGGCGTACGGGCGGCATCCCGGGCCAACGGATTCGACTGGGCCGACGCCACGACGTGGGCGGACACCCTGCGCGGTGCGGACGCGGCGTATCTGGTGCACCCCGCCGATGTCGGGGCCCCGGGGACGGCGGAGGCCGTCGGCGCGCTGGCCAGGGAGGCCGTGGGGCTCGGGGTGCGGCGGCTGGTGCTGCTGTCGGCGCGGGGCGAGGACCAGGCGCTGCCCACCGAGGAGGCGCTGCGTGCGTCGGGCGCGGACTGGACGATCGTACGGTCCGCGTGGTTCGCGCAGAACTTCAGCGAGGGGCCGCTGGTGGCGGAGCTGCGGGAGCGCGGGGAATTGGTGTTCCCGGCCAGTGAGGTGCCGGAGCCGTTCGTGGATCTGCGGGATGTCGCGGACGTGGTGGTGGCCGCGCTGACGGACGGGGACCGGTACGCGGGGCGGGTGCTGAGCGTGACGGGGCCGCGGCTGCTGACGTTCGGCGGGGCGGTCGCGGAGATCGCCGCGGCGACGGGGCGCACACTGACGTACAGGGCCGTGCCGCCCCGCGACTACGGCGAGGCGCTGCTCGGCTTCGGGGTGCCGCCCGAGGAGGCCGGGTTCCTCACCGAGGTGTTCGCCACCCTCCTCGACGGCCGCAACGCGCGCGTGGAGGACGGGGTACGGGAGATCCTGGGCCGGGAGCCACGCGACTTCACCGGCTTCGTGCGGGAGGAAGCGGCGGCCGGTACCTGGAAGACCGGCTGACCCTCCCGGGGGACGACGGCGCCCCGCCGCTCACTCGCCTCACCGGACGCCGGCCCCGCCGCTCACTGCTCCTCGTCCCTCGGCTTCTCCCCGTGCTTCGCGTGGATGTTCTTCGCGGAGTGGCCGCGCAGGCGGGCCGTGACGTCCTCCGGGGGCAGGAAGCGGGACCAGCGTTCGGGGAACTCCGAGGGCATGTCGGGGTCGGACTCGCCCAGCGCGGCGGTGCGGGCGACGTACTCGGCGACCTGGGCCTGGCGCAGCCGCTCGTTGGCCTCGCGGGCGGCGGCGGTGGCGGCGGCGGGCCAGACCCGGTCGATGGCGGCGTTGACGGCGGCCCCCACGAGCACGGCGAACGCGGACACACCGATCCACAGCAGCACGGCGACGGGCGCGGCGAGGGAGCCGTAGATGGTGGGGCCCTCGACGGTGTTGGTGAGGTACAGGCGCAGCAGGAAGCTGCCGAGCACCCACATGCCGAGGGCGACCAGCGCGCCCGGCACGTCCTCGATCCACGGCGAGCGCACCGGCACGGACACGTGGTACAGCGTGGTGAGGAAGGCGATGGACAGCAGGATCACGACCGGCCAGTACAGGATCTGCACGACGGTCGTGGACCAGGGGACGATGCGGACCACCGCGTCCGGCCCGGCCACCATCAGCGGCAGCGCGACCGAGCCGATCAGCAGCGCCACGATGAACAGCAGGAACGCCAGCAGCCGGGTCTTCACGATGCCGCGCACCCCGTCGAGGCCGTACATGACGGTGATCGTGTCGATGAAGACGTTCACCGCGCGGGAGCCCGACCACAGGGCGAACAGGAAGCCGACGGAGATGACATCGGGCCGGCCGCCCTTCATCACGTCGCGCAGGATCGGCTCGGCGATCTGGTTGACGCCCCGGTCGGACAGCACGGTGCGGGAGGCGTCGAGGAGGTTGCGCTGCAGGCTCTGGATGGTGTCGGCGCCGGTCCAGGCGTCGACGTAGCCGAGCAGCCCGATCATGCTCAGCAGCAGCGGCGGCACCGACAGCAGGGTGAAGAAGGCGGCCTCGGCGGCCAGGCCGAGGATGCGGTACTCGATGCAGGAGTTGACGGTGTCCTTGAGCAGCAGCCACGCGGTCCGGCGTTTGGAGACGTTCCGGTAGAGGGCCCGGGCCCGGTGGAGGCGGCCGGAGGGGGCGTCGGGGGTTTCACTTGCCTGCTGCACGACCTAAAGGTATCCGTCGTGCCTGGTCGCCCTCACCCACAGGTCTCCAGGTGAGCAATGCGGCGGCGCGGGTAGGTTCGCTCACATGGCGCGCACCACCCACACCGTGACCAACCAGGCTCCCCCGCTCGTCCAGTACGACGTCTTCACCGCCGATCGCGCACTGGTGGAGGCCGTCGAACGGCATCTGGACCCGGCCGTCCTGGACGAGGTCCTGTCCGAGCTGTCGGCGCTGGGCCGCACCTCCGGCTCCGCGCAGGTGCAGGAGTGGGCCGTCCAGGCGAACGAGTTCCCGCCCCGGCTGCGCACCCACGACCGCTACGGCCACCGGATCGACGAGGTCGACTTCCACCCGGCCTGGCACCGGCTGCTCGGCAAGGGCGTCGGGGCGGGGCTGACGGCGGCCTGGGGCCGGCCCGGCGGTCACGTCCGCCGGGCGGCGGCGTTCCTCGTGTGGACGCAGGCCGAGGCGGGCAACGGCTGCCCGCTGTCGATGACCCACGCGGCCGTCCCCGCCCTGCGCACGGACCCCGCCCTGGCCGCCGAGTGGGAGCCACGGCTGACGTCCATGGTGTACGACCGCGGACTGCGCCCGGCGCACCAGAAGGCCGGCGTGCTCTTCGGGATGGGCATGACGGAGAAGCAGGGCGGCAGCGACGTACGGGCCAACACGACGACCGCGCGGCCGCTCGCCGAGGACGGCGCCTACGAGCTGACCGGGCACAAGTGGTTCTGCTCGGCCCCGATGTCGGACGCCTTCCTGTTGCTGGCGCAGGCGCCGGGAGGCCTCACCTGCTTCCTGGTGCCGCGCGTGCTGGAGGACGGCTCACGCAACGTGTTCCTCATCCAGCGTCTCAAGGACAAGCTGGGCAACCGGTCCAACGCCTCCGCCGAGGTCGAGTTCGACGGCACCTGGGCCCGCCGGGTCGGGGAGGAGGGCCGCGGGGTGCGCACCATCATCGGCATGGTGGCGGCGACCCGCCTGGACTGCGTCCTCGGCTCGGCGGGCCTGATGCGGCAGGCGGTGGCCCAGGCGATCCACCACTGCACCCACCGGGAGGCGTTCGGCGCGAAGCTCGCCGACAAGCCGCTGATGCGCAATGTCCTCGCCGACCTCGCCCTGGAGTCGGAGGCCGCGACGACGCTCGCGCTGCGCCTGGCCGCCGCGTACGACGACGGCGGCGAGCGGGAGCGGGCGCTGCTGCGCATCGCGGTCCCGGCGGCCAAGTACTGGGTGACCAAGCGGTGCGCCCCCGTCGCGGTGGAGGCGGCCGAGTGCCTGGGCGGCAACGGCTACGTGGAGGAGTCGGGCCTGCCCCGCCTGGTCCGCGAGTCCCCCCTGAACTCCATCTGGGAGGGCGCGGGCAACGTCCAGGCCCTGGACGTCCTGCGCGCCCTCACCCGGGAACCCCAGGCCCTGGACGCCTACCTCCGCGAAGTCGGCCGGGCCCGCGGCGCCGACCACCGCCTGGACGCGGCGATCAAGAACTTGCTGACCGACCTGTCCGACCTGGAGGGCATGGAATCCCGAGCCCGCCGCCTGGTGGAACGCCTCGCGCTCGTACTACAGGCCTCATTGCTGGTCCGCCACGCACCCCCGGAGGTGGCCGACGCCTTCTGCGCCTCCCGCCTGGGCACAGACGCGGGCCTGTCCTTCGGCACACTCCCCCACACGCTGGACCTGGCGAAGCTCGTGGACCGGGCTCGCGCAATCGACTGACGCCCAGGGCACATCCCTCAAGGGGCGCGGGGAACTGCGCGCCAAGCCACAACGCAACCCGCACCCGCCAACGACGAGCACCCGGCACCCCACTGGGCGCCCGGCCCAACCCGACCGGTAGGGGTGATGCTGCGCCGACACGGCACCACCCCCACCGCACTGGCCCCTTGACGAGCCGTGAACGCCGCTCGGGACGGCGTCGCTCAAGTTTCAATCACTCCGGAGCGTCCCGCCAGGGTTGCAAGGGGTTGCAACTTCACCCGAAGCACACGGCACTATGGACGGACAGCAAGTAACGGATCCCGGGGGAGGACCCGTGGCGCTCTCGCCCATGGACGTGACGCACCTGGCCGCCGTCGACGCGACCCGCGCCGCGCGGGTGCTGGACGAGGTCCGCTCCGCCAAGCTCTCCGGGCAGCGGACCCCCGTACCGCCCCGCCCGGTGATCGAGCAGTCCTGGCAGCGGATGCTGCGCAGCGGCGTCGACCCGGAGCACGACTTCCGCTCGGGCCTGCTGCCGCGCGAGGAGGTGCAGCGGCGCCGGGAGACGTCGGTGCTGCGGCACGTCCTGCCGGTGCTGCGCGAGGGCCTGCTCTCCGTCGCCGACGTCGCCCACCACATCATGGTCGTGGCCGACGAGGAGGGCCGCGTGCTGTGGCGGGAGGGCAGCGCGCCGGTGCTGCGCAAGGCGGACGGCCTCGGCTTCGAACTGGGCGCGGACTGGCGGGAGGACGTGGTCGGCACCAACGGCGTCGGCACCCCGGCGGTGGCCCGCCGCCCCGTGCAGGTCTTCGCCTCGGAGCACTTCGTCCGCTCGCACGCCACCTGGACGTGCGCCGGCGCGCCCATCACCGACCCGAGGGACGGGCGGCTGATCGGCGTCGTCGACGTGAGCGGCCCGCTGGAGACGATGCACCCGGCCACGCTGTCCTGGGTGGACTCGGTGGCCAAGCTCGCCGAGGCCCGGCTGCGCGAGATGCATGTGCGCTCGCTGGAGCGGCTGCGGGCGGTGGCGGCGCCGGTGCTGGCCCGGATCGAGGGGCGCGCGCTGGTGGTGGACCGGGACGGGTGGACGGCCGCGGTGACCGGCATGCCGTACACCGAGCGCCTCGCACTGCCCAAGTCCGTCGCGGCCGGGATGCGGTGGCTGCCGGCGCTGGGCCGGTGCTCGCTGGAGCCGCTGGCGGGCGGCTGGCTGGTGCGGGCGGCCGACGAGCCCGTGGCGGCGGACGGCGCGACCCGGATCGTGCTCGATCTGCGCGGGCCGCGCCGCTGGACGGTGGAGGTGTCCGGCGGCGCGGGCTCCTGGACGCGGGAACTGAGCCCCCGTCACGCCGAGTTGCTGTATCTGCTGGCGGTGCACCGCGCGGGCCGCAGCGCCTCGGGCCTGGCCGAGGACGTCTTCGGCGACCCGGCCCGTACGGTGACGGTCCGCGCGGAGATGTCCCGGGTACGGCGCTACCTCGGCAGCTTCCTGGAACACCGCCCGTACCGCTTCGCGGACCACGCCGACGTGGAGGTCCTGCTCCCGGACGACCCCCGTGACCTGCTCCCCCACTCGACGTCCCCCGCGCTCGGCAGGCAGCGCGGCGTGACGGCGACGGGGAGTTGAACCAGCTGCGGGCGTCGGTCGTGGACTGCCGTCGCCCAGTGAGTCGTTGATTGCCGTTGTGTATATGTGCAGGGTCTTCGTCCCCTTCGGGGCCCGGCTGCCGTAGCATCCCCCTACGGGCCTGCCACCCCACCTGCTCCACGGTCAACCCGCGGACCGCCGGACGCAGTTGGCTCGTCTCGGGAGGACGTCATGAAGCATCGGGGCCGACATCGCCGACGCCGGCGCGGCAGAGCGCTGCGTGCCGCACTGGCCGGAACCGCTCTCGCGCTCACCGCAGCCGCCACCATGATCAGCGCCTCGCAGGCCACCGACACCGACGACCCCGGCCCGCTGAAGCCGCTCACCGCGCCCGCGGACACCGCGCCGCTGCGGCTGGCCGAGGAGCCGGTGCCCCGTCCGTGGCTGGACCGGCTGTCCGACGAGATGGGCCGGCCCGTAGGGATCACGACCGTCCTCGCCGACAGCGACAGTTCCCTGCGCGAGGCGCGGGACTGCCCGGCCGAGGACCGGCGGGCGCTCCCGGTGGAACCGGCCGCCACGCGCGCGTACTGCTTCGGCGTCGGCGACACCACCGGCCTGCGGCCCGGCGCGGTCACCACCTCCGGCGACGCGGACGACGACGGGCACTGGGGTGCGCACCGGGTGGTCCTCTCCGGCTGGAGCGAGAACGCCGAGGCGGCGGCCGGGCAGGGGCTCGCCCGGGTCGCGGTCGTGGACGCCGAGGAGCGCGGCTACACGTGGGCGCTGCTCGCCGTGCCGGCGGACGGCGGCCGGGACTACCGCGCGCTGGGCTCGCCGGTGTCCGGCATGGTCTGGTACCAGGACAAGCTGCTGGTCACTGCCGGGCCGGGCGACGACAGCGTCCTGTATGTGTACGACGTCCACCGGATCCAGCGGGCCACCGTCGACGGCCCCGCGGTCGGCCGGGTGCCCGGCGGCTGGTCGGCGGCCGGGGCGCGGTACGTCATGCCCGCCGTCGCCTCCTACCGGATGGCGGCCGGTGCGGACGCCCCGCGGCCCGGCGGTATCTCCCTGGACCGGAGCACCGCCCCCGACAGTCTGGTGGTGCACGAGGCGGCGCCCGAGGACGGTGACGGGCCGACCCGGGTGTGGCGGTACGCGTTCGGCGACGACCCCGCGCGGTCGGGTCTGCTCGCCACGGACTCGCTACTGCGGGCGGACGCGGTGGAGGCGTACGAGACGGAGCTGGACGAGGTGCAGGGCGTGCTGTCGTACCGGTCGGCCCTGTACCTGGGCCGGGCGTCCGGGGCGCCGGACGAGCGGGGCACGCTGTGGCGGCAGGACGCGGACGGGGCGCGGCCCACGCGGTGCGGGGCGGACGAGTCGCTCCGCTGCTGGAGCGGGCCCGCGGCGTCCCTGTCCCTGTGGCAGGAGACCGGTGAGGTCTGGGCTCAGTCGGGCCGGGCGCTGTTCGCCTTCCCGCTGACCTCGGTGGAGCGCGCCCCGGACTGACGCCTCGCACCGGCTGATCAGGCGTTCGACAGAAACGCGTACCGGGTGGTTCCCTGTCGGTCATGACGAGCATCGCCGTGACCACCTGGTCCCTGGAGCAGACCGCGCCCACCGATCTCCTGCCGGCCGCCACGCCCGACGGGGACGTGCGCGTCGTCCGCTCGGAAGTGCCCTCGCCCGAGTTCAGCCGTTTCCTGTACGCCTCGGTCGGCGGGGACATCCGCTGGACGGACCGGCTGGGCTGGACGTACGCGCAGTGGCAGGAGCACCTGGACCGGCCCGGCGTGGAGACGTGGGTGGCCTACGACCGGGGAACGCCCGCGGGCTATGTGGAGCTGGAGGCGCAGGACGGCGGTGTCGTGGAGATCGTCTACTTCGGGCTGATCCCCGCCTTCCGCGGGCGCCGCATCGGCGGTCATCTGCTGTCGTACGGCACCGCCCGCGCCTGGGATCTCGCCGAGCGGTGGCCGGGCGTGAAGCCGACGACGCGGGTGTGGCTGCACACGTGCAGCAAGGACGGCGAGCACGCCATGGACAACTATCTGCGCCGGGGCTTCAAGCTGTTCGACACCAAGGTGGAGGACGAGCCGGAGGTGGCTACTCCGGGTCCGTGGCCGGGGGCCTACCCCGCCTGACCAGCGCGGACAAGACCACCCGCGCCGCTTGTGACCAAGGACACCCTTGTCTCGCCCTACGAGACAAGGGTGTCCGCATGATGGACGAAGCTGGACTGTGTCCAGATCGCCGTGACACGCTTCCGTCATGCCTGGAACTGGAATCGCCTTGGTGAGTCGGCGGCACGTCGACCTCGGCCGCATGTCCAGCGCCATCTGTCCGGCGCGCTGAGACCACCTCCAGCAGCGCCCGACACCCTCTCCCGCTTTCCTCCCGCGCAACGACGCGCACATCTGCCCGCGCGCCCATTTTGCGCAGGCCAGAGCCGCATTCCCGCCTGTCCCGAAGGACGTATCCACCATGGCCGCCACCCCGCAGAAGCCTGCCGCCGCGACTCCCCGCCGCAAGGTGAGCCGTCACCGCGGCGAGGGCCAGTGGGCCGCGGGGCACTTCACCCCGCTCAACGGCAACGAGCAGTTCAAGAAGGACGACGACGGTCTCAATGTGCGGACACGCATTGAGACGATCTACTCCAAGCGGGGCTTCGACTCGATCGACCCCAACGACCTGCGCGGCCGTATGCGCTGGTGGGGCCTGTACACCCAGCGCAAGCCCGGGATCGACGGCGGCAAGACCGCGATCCTGGAGCCGGAGGAGCTGGACGACGAGTACTTCATGCTGCGGGTGCGCATCGACGGCGGCCGGCTCACCACGCAGCAGCTCCGCGTGATCGGTGAGATCTCGCAGGAGTTCGCGCGGGGCACCGCGGACATCACCGACCGGCAGAACGTGCAGTACCACTGGATCCGGATCGAGGACGTGCCCGAGATCTGGAACCGGCTGGAGGCCGTCGGACTGTCCACCACCGAGGCGTGCGGTGACACGCCCCGCGTGATCATCGGCTCCCCCGTCGCGGGCATCGCCGAGGACGAGATCATCGACGGCTCCCCGGCCATCGAGGAGATCCACCGGCGGGTCATCGGCAACCCGGCGTTCTCCAACCTGCCCCGCAAGTTCAAGTCCGCGATCTCCGGCTCGCCGCTGCTGGACGTGGCGCACGAGATCAACGACGTGGCGTTCGTGGGCGTGAACCACCCCGAGCACGGCCCCGGCTTCGACCTGTGGGTCGGCGGCGGTCTGTCCACCAACCCCAAGATCGGCGTCCGGCTGGGTGCCTGGGTGCCGCTGGACGAGGTCCCGGACGTCTTCGAGGGCGTCATCTCGATCTTCCGTGACTACGGCTACCGGCGGCTGCGCACCCGCGCCCGCCTGAAGTTCCTGGTCGCCGACTGGGGTGCGGAGAAGTTCCGGCAGGTGCTGGAGGACGAGTACCTCAAGCGGAAGCTGACCGACGGTCCGGCGCCCGCCCAGCCGGTGGAACGTTGGCGCGACCACGTCGGTGTGCACCGGCAGAAGGACGGCCGCTACTACGTGGGCTTCGCCCCGCGCGTCGGCCGGGTCGACGGCACCACGCTCACCAAGATCGCCGACCTCGCGGAGGCGCACGGCTCGGGCCGGGTGCGCACCACCGTCGAGCAGAAGATGATCATTCTCGACGTCGAGGAGGGCCAGGTCGACTCGCTCGTCGACGCCCTGGAGGCGCTGGACCTCACTGCCAAGCCCTCCCCGTTCCGGCGCGGCACCATGGCCTGCACCGGCATCGAGTACTGCAAGCTCGCCATCGTCGAGACCAAGGCGCGCGGCGCCTCGCTGATCGACGAACTGGAGCGCCGCATCCCGGACTTCGACGAGCCGATCACCATCAACCTCAACGGCTGCCCGAACGCCTGCGCCCGTATCCAGGTGGCGGACATCGGTCTCAAGGGGCAGCTGGTCCTCAACGACGCCGGTGAGCAGGTCGAGGGCTACCAGGTGCACCTCGGCGGCGCGCTCGGCCTGGAGGCCGGGTTCGGCCGCAAGGTGCGCGGTCTGAAGGTGACCTCCGAGGAACTGCCCGACTACGTCGAGCGGGTCCTCAAGCGGTTCCAGGCCGAGCGCGAGGACGGCGAGCGGTTCGCCGCCTGGGCGGCCCGCGCGAGCGAGGAGTCGCTGTCATGAGCGAGCGTGCGGCGCCCTTCTACTGCCCCTACTGCGGGGACGAGGACCTGCGGCCCAGCGAGGAAGGGCATGGCGCCTGGGAATGCGGGGCGTGCAACCGAGCCTTTCAGCTGAAGTTCCTCGGGCTGCTGGCCCGGGGGGCCCAGCGATCCGACACGGGAGGGGACCGGATATGACGGCCGTTCAGGAAGAGCGCGACACCGAGGAGTTGAAGGCGCTCGCCGAGCAGGCGGGACGGGACCTGGAGGACGCCTCCGCGCTGGAGATCCTCCGCTGGGCCGCCGAGACGTTCGGCAAGCGCTTCTGCGTGACCTCGTCCATGGAGGACGCGGTCGTCGCCCACCTCGCCTCCCGCGCGATGCCCGGCGTCGACGTGGTGTTCCTCGACACCGGCTACCACTTCCCGGAGACCATCGGCACCCGGGACGCGGTGGAGGCCGTGATGGACGTCCACGTCATCACGCTCACCCCGCGTCAGACGGTCGCCGAGCAGGACGCCGAGTACGGTCCGGAGCTGCACGACCGCGACCCCGACCTGTGCTGCAAGCTGCGCAAGGTGCAGCCGCTGGAAGAGGGCCTGACGGGCTATCAGGCGTGGGCGACCGGCCTGCGCCGCGACGAGTCCCCGACCCGGGCGAACACCCCGGTCGTCGGCTGGGACGAGAAGCGGCAGAAGGTCAAGATCTCCCCCATCGCCCGCTGGACCCAGGACGACGTGGACGCCTACGTCGCCGAGCACGGCGTGCTCACCAACCCGCTGCTGATGGACGGTTACGCCTCCGTCGGCTGCGCCCCCTGCACCCGCCGGGTCCTCGAGGGCGAGGACGCCCGGGCCGGGCGCTGGGCGGGCCGCGCCAAGACCGAGTGCGGGCTGCACGGATGACCACGACGACCACCGAGACCCAGGAGAACCACGTGACGACCGGAGCCACCGTCTGGCTCACGGGTCTGCCGAGCGCCGGCAAGACCACGATCGCGTACGAGCTGGCCGGCCGGCTGCGCGAGCAGGACCGGCGCGTCGAGGTGCTCGACGGCGACGAGATCCGCGAGTTCATCTCCGCGGGCCTCGGCTTCAGCCGCGAGGACCGGCACACCAATGTGCAGCGCATCGGCTTCGTCGCCGAACTGCTCGCCCGCAACGGCGTGATCGTGCTCGTCCCGGTGATCGCGCCCTACGCCGACAGCCGCGACGCGGTGCGCAAGCGGCACGAGGCGAACGCGACGCCGTACGTCGAGGTGCATGTGGCGACCCCGGTCGAGGTGTGCTCCGTACGCGATGTGAAGGGCCTGTACGCCAAGCAGGCCGCGGGTGAACTCACCGGCCTGACCGGGGTGGACGACCCGTACGAGGAGCCCGAGGCGCCCGATCTGCGGATCGAGTCGCAGCACCAGACCGTGCAGGAGTCCGCGGCGTCCGTGTACGCCCTGCTGAACGAGAGGGGACTGGCATGACGACCGCGGCCACCATCGCCGAGGAGACCGACAGCCCGTACGCGCTCTCCCACCTGGACGCCCTCGAGTCCGAGGCCGTGCACATCTTCCGTGAGGTGGCGGGCGAGTTCGAGAAGCCGGTGATCCTGTTCTCCGGCGGCAAGGACTCCATCGTGATGCTGCACCTGGCGCTGAAGGCGTTCACGCCCGCGCCGGTGCCGTTCTCGCTGCTGCACGTGGACACCGGGCACAACTTCCCCGAGGTCATCGAGTACCGGGACCGCACGGTCGCGCGGCACGGGCTGCGGCTGCACGTCGCCTCCGTGCAGGACTACATCGACCGGGGAGTGCTCAAGGAGCGCCCCGACGGCACCCGCAACCCGCTGCAGACGCTTCCCCTCACGGAGAAGATCCAGAGCGAGAAGTTCGACGCCGTCTTCGGCGGCGGGCGCCGGGACGAGGAGAAGGCCCGCGCCAAGGAGCGGGTGTTCTCGCTGCGCGACGAGTTCTCCCAGTGGGACCCGCGCCGCCAGCGCCCCGAGCTGTGGAACCTCTACAACGGCCGGCACGCCCCCGGCGAGCACGTGCGCGTGTTCCCGCTGTCCAACTGGACCGAGCTGGACGTGTGGCAGTACATCGCCCGCGAGAACATCGAACTGCCCGAGATCTACTACGCGCACGAGCGCGAGGTGTTCGCCCGCAACGGCATGTGGCTGACCGCGGGTGAGTGGGGCGGCCCGAAGCACGGCGAGACCGTCGAGAAGCGGATGGTGCGCTACCGGACCGTGGGCGACATGTCCTGCACCGGCGCGGTGGACTCCGACGCCGACACCATCGAGAAGGTGATCACCGAGATCGCCGCCTCCCGGCTCACCGAGCGCGGTGCCACCCGCGCCGACGACAAGCTCTCCGAGGCCGCGATGGAAGACCGCAAGCGCGAGGGGTACTTCTAGACATGAGCACCACCACGACCGAGGAACTCTCGGCCACCACCCTGCTGCGGTTCGCCACCGCCGGTTCCGTCGACGACGGCAAGTCCACGCTCGTCGGCCGGCTGCTGCACGACTCCAAGTCGGTCCTCGTCGACCAGCTGGAGGCCGTGGAGCGCGCGTCGCTGAGCCGCGGCCAGGAGGCCCCGGACCTGGCGCTGCTCACCGACGGTCTGCGGGCCGAGCGGGAGCAGGGCATCACCATCGACGTGGCCTACCGCTACTTCGCCACGCCCCGGCGCCGGTTCATCCTCGCCGACACCCCCGGCCATGTGCAGTACACGCGCAACATGGTCACGGGCGCGTCCACGGCCGAGCTGACGGTGATCCTGGTCGACGCCCGCAACGGCGTCGTCGAGCAGACCCGCCGGCACGCGGCGATCGCGGCCCTGCTGCGGGTGCCGCACGTCGTGCTCGCCGTCAACAAGATGGACCTCGTCGGCTACGAGGAGTCCGTGTTCGCGGCCATCGCCGAGGAGTTCACGGCGTACGCGACCGAGCTGGGCGTCCCCGAGGTCACCGCGATCCCGATCTCCGCGCTGGTCGGCGACAACGTGGTGGAGCCGTCCGCGCACATGGACTGGTACGGCGGTCCTACGGTCCTGGAGCACCTGGAGACCGTGCCGGTCAGTCACGATCTGGCGCACTGCCACGCCCGGCTGCCCGTGCAGTACGTGATCCGGCCGCAGAGCGCCGAGCACCCCGACTACCGGGGCTACGCCGGTCAGATCGCCGCCGGTACGTTCCGGGTCGGCGACTCGGTGACGGTGCTGCCGTCCGGGCGGTCGACCACGATCACCGGCATCGACCTGCTGGGCAAGCCGGTCGACATCGCGTGGACGCCCCAGTCGGTGACGCTGCTGCTGGCCGACGACATCGACATCTCGCGCGGCGACCTGATCGTGCCGAGCAAGGATGCCCCGGCCACCACGCAGGACCTGGAGGCGACGGTGTGCCATGTCGCCGACGAGCCGCTGACCGTCGGCCACCGGGTGCTGATCAAGCACGGCACGCGCACGGTGAAGGCGATCGTCAAGGACATCCCGTCCCGGCTCACGCTGGACGACCTGTCGCTGCACCCGCACCCGGGGCGCCTGGTCGCCAACGACATCGGCCGGGTGAAGATCCGCACCGCCGAGCCGCTTCCCGCCGACTCCTACTCGGACTCGCGGCGCACCGGTTCGTTCATCCTGATCGACCCCAGCGACGGCACCACGCTCACCGCGGGCATGGTCGGCGAGTCGTTCGCGTCGCCGGAGCCCGTCAAGGACGAGGCAGACGACGACGGGTGGGACTTCTGAGCATGAACTCCACAGATTTCTACGCCACGTTCGCCAAGGAGGGCGGTCGCGTCGGCAGCGGTGCGCTCGGCAGCGGGCAGGGCGGAGTCGCCCGATGTGCGCGATGAGCCGCGCGCGCCACCCGGGCCTGCGCGCACCCCACCGCCGTAGACGAAAACCTGCCGACCTCCCGGCCGCGTACTGACCTCAGCGCGTGACCGCCGGGCCTGGTGAGAGGAACCCCTCCGTGCCTGCCACGACCGCCCTGCGCCGCCTCCTCGCGGTGCCGGCCGTGCTTCTGCTGTTCACCCTGGCCGCCTGCGGCTACGGGTCCCAGGCGAAGGACGGCGGCTCCGTCGAGATCGCCGCCGGGGCGAAGAAGATCGACGGTCTGGATCAGGTGCGGATCGGCTACTTCGGCAACCTCACCCACGGCACCGCGCTGGTGGGCAACCGCAAGGGCTTCTTCCAGAAGGCGCTGGGCGCGACCGAGGCGCGGTACGCGGTGTTCAACGCGGGGCCGTCGGAGATCGAGGCGCTCAACTCCGGTTCGATCGACATCGGCTGGATCGGGCCCTCCCCCGCGATCAACGGCTATATCAAGTCCGGGGGCACCAACCTGCGGATCATCGGGGGTTCCGCGTCGGGCGGGGTGAAGCTCGTCGTGAACCCCGGCAAGGTGAAGTCGCTGAAGGACGTCAAGGGCAAGCGGATCGCGACCCCGCAGCTCGGCAACACGCAGGACGTGGCGTTCCTCAACTGGGCGGCCGAACAGGGCTGGGACGTCGACCCGCTCAGCGGCAAGGGCGATGTCACGGTCGTGCGCAGCGACAACAAGGTCACCCCGGACGCCTTCGCCTCCGGGTCCGTCGACGGGGCGTGGGTGCCGGAGCCGACCGCGTCGAAGCTGGTCGCGGAGGGCGGCAAGGTGCTGCTCGACGAGGCCTCGCTGTGGCCGGACGAGAAGTTCGTCATCACCAACATCGTCGTACGGCAGGAGTTCCTGAAGGAGCACCCGAAGGCCGTCGAGGCGGTGCTGAAGGCGTCCCTCGAGACCAACCGGTGGATCAACGCCCACCCCGACGAGGCGAAGGCCGCCGCGAACGAGCAGCTGGCCGCCGACGCCGGCAAGGCGCTGCCCGCCGAGGTGCTGGACCCGGCGTGGGAGTCGATCCGGTTCACCGACGACCCGCTGGCCGCGACCCTCGACGCGCAGGCCGCCCACGCCGTCAAGGCCGGTCTGCTGAAGCGGCCCGACCTGGACGGCATCTACGACCTCACCCTCCTCAACAAGCTCCTCGAGGCTGAGGGCCAAGACCCGTTCGACGACGCCGGCCTCGGCGCCTGACCGCCCGCATCCCGAAGAGTCCCAGGAGGTGACGACCATGGCCACGACCCTCGCCAAGGCCGCCGACGGTACGGAGACCACGGCCGCGCAGGCCGCCCGGATCGAGCACGTCTCGAAGTCGTTCGCAGGCCCGGCCGGACAGCAGCTCGTGCTGGACGACATCAGCCTCGATGTCGCGCCCGGCGAGTTCGTGACGCTGCTGGGCGCCTCGGGCTGCGGCAAGTCCACGCTGCTGAACCTGGTCGCGGGCCTGGACCGGCCCAGCGCCGGCACCATCACGACGGACGGGCGTCCGGCGCTGATGTTCCAGGAGCACGCGCTGTTCCCGTGGCTGACCGCCGGCAAGAACATCGAACTCGCCCTGAAGCTCAGGGGCGTACCGAAGTCCGAGCGCCGCGACCGCGCCGAGGAACTGCTGGAGCTGGTGCGGCTCAAGGGCGCGTACGGCAAGCGGGTGCACGAGCTGTCCGGCGGTATGCGCCAGCGGGTCGCGATGGCGCGGGCGCTCGCGCAGGAGAGCAAGCTGCTGCTGATGGACGAGCCGTTCGCGGCGCTGGACGCCATCACCCGGGACGTGCTGCACGACGAG
Organism: Streptomyces sp. 15-116A; assembly: GCF_025290915.1. Taxonomy (GTDB): domain Bacteria; phylum Actinomycetota; class Actinomycetes; order Streptomycetales; family Streptomycetaceae; genus Streptomyces. The sequence continues at coordinate 20,130 of NZ_JAOCQE010000028.1, forward strand.
CTGACCCGCATCTGGCGCGAGACGCGGCTGTCGGTGCTGTTCGTGACGCACAACGTGCGCGAGGCCGTACGGCTCGCCCAGCGGGTGGTGCTGCTGTCGTCGCGGCCGGGCCGGATCGCCCGCACGTGGACGGTGGACATCCCGCATCCGCGCCGTATCGAGGACACCGCGGTCGCGGAGCTGTCCGTCGAGATCACCGAAGAACTCCGTGGGGAGATCCGCCGACATGGCCAGCACTGAGACGACCGCCGCCCAGGACGCCAAGGACGCGAAGGACCGCGAGGGCAACGATCTCGCCGGTCTGGAGGCGGGCCTGGACGCCCTGGAGACGGTGCAGACCGGCCGCAAGCCGCTGCGGCAGACCTTCACGGAGAAGATCCTGCCGCCGGTCATCGCCATCGCCCTGGTGCTGGCGGTGTGGCAGGCCCTGGTCTCCTTCAAGATCGTCGACGATCCGACGAAGCTGCCCTCGCCGGGCGCGGTGTGGGAGGTGCTGCGCCAGGCGTGGCTCCAGGGCGAGCTGCTCGGCTACATCTGGACCAGCGTCTCGCGCGGTCTGCTCGGCTTCTTCTTCGCGCTGCTGATCGGCACCCCGCTGGGTCTGCTGGTGGCGCGGGTGAAGGTGGTGCGGGCGGCGATCGGGCCGATCCTGTCCGGCCTGCAGTCGCTGCCGTCGGTCGCCTGGGTGCCCCCGGCGGTGATCTGGCTGGGCCTGAACAACCAGATGATGTACGCGGTGATCCTGCTCGGCGCGGTCCCCTCGATCGCCAACGGCCTGGTCTCCGGCGTCGACCAGGTGCCCCCGCTGTTCCTGCGCGCGGGCCGCACGCTGGGCGCGACGGGTCTGAAGGGCACCTGGCACATCGTGCTGCCGGCCGCGCTGCCCGGCTATGTGGCGGGTCTGAAGCAGGGCTGGGCGTTCTCCTGGCGCTCCCTGATGGCCGCGGAGATCATCGCGTCCTTCCCGGACCTCGGCATCGGCCTCGGCCAGCTCCTGGAGAACGGCCGCAACGCCAGCGACATGGCGATGGTGTTCGAGGCGATCCTGCTCATCCTGACCGTCGGTATCGCCATCGACCTGCTGATCTTCAGCCCGCTGGAGCGGTGGGTGCTGCGCAGCCGCGGCCTGCTGGTGAGGAGCTGAGGGGCATGAAGCCGGTCCTCGTCGTCGTCGCCCACGGCAGCCGCGACCCGCGGCACGCCGCGACCGTCCACGCCCTGGTCCAGCAGGTCCGCGCACTGCGGCCCGGGCTGCGCGTGGAGACCGGCTTCCTGGACTTCAACGTGCCCTCGGTGCCGAGCGTGCTGGAGTCCCTGGCGGCGGAGGGCGTGCGTGACGTGGTCGCCCTCCCCCTGCTGCTGACCCGCGCCTTCCACGCGAAGGCCGACATCCCGGCGGTCCTCGCGGACGCCCCCGCCCGGCTGCGCATCCGCCAGGCGGACGTGCTGGGCCCGTCCCCGCTGCTCCTCGCGGCGCTGGAACGCCGGCTGTACGAGGCGGGCCTGAGCCCCGCCGACAAGTCCTCGACCGGGGTCGTGCTGGCCTCGGCGGGGTCCACCGACCCGGAGGCGATCGCAGTGATCGCAGACATCGCGCGGGAGTGGCGGCACACCGGTTGGTGCGCCGTGCGACCTGCGTTCGCCTCCGCATCTCTCCCCCGCACCGAGGACGCGGTACGCGAACTGCGTGCTCTTGGCTGCGCGCGCGTCGCCGTCGCCCCGTACGTCCTGGCCCCCGGCTTCCTCCCGGACCGTATCGCCCGGGGCGCGGCGGACGCGGACGTCCTGGCGGACGTCCTGGGCCCGGCGCCGGAGGTGGCGCGGGTGCTGCTGGACCGCTACGACGCGGCGCGGACGCCTCTGCTCACGGCGATCGGCGCCTGACGGCCCCGTCGGCTCAGGCGAAGGACAGTCCGCCCGTGCGGGTCCGCTTCAGCTCGAAGACGTCGGGGTGAGTGGCCAGGGCGCGGACGCTGTCGAAGAGCCGGGCCGCCTGCTCGCCGCGCGGGATCGCCCGGAGGACCGGGCCGAACCACACCGTCCCGTCGATGTGCAGGGTGGGCGTGCCCACGTAGCCGCCCGAGTCCGGCTCCGCGCCCGCCTCGTGACTGCGGCGCACGGCGTCGTCGTACGCCGGGTCGTGCGCGGCGGCGGCGAGGTCGGCGGGCAGACGGAGTTCGGTGAGGGACTCGGCGATCACCGTGTCGAAGTCGTCCTCCATGCCGCGCTCGTGGATACGCGTGCCGAACGCCGTGTACAGATCACGCAGCACCTTCTCGCCGTGCCGTTCGGCAGCGGCGACCGCCACCCGCACCGGGCCGATCGAGCGGTCGACCAGGTCCCGGTACCAGTCGGGCAGGTCGTTGCCGAGGTTGTGCAGGTAGAGGCTCATCACGCGGAAGCGCAGGTCGAGGGGGCGTTCGCGTTCGACCTCCAGCAGCCAGCGGGAGGTGATCCAGGCGAAGGGGCAGGCGGGGTCGAACCAGCAGTCGACACGGGTGGGTGCGGAGGCGTCGGCGTTCGTCATGGGTCGACCGTACGGGGCAGGCGGCCTGCCGGCCTGGTCCACTTCCGCGCGCTGTCGCTGGGCCAATCGTCGGTCACAGGCGGGCGAGCAGGCCGTCGAGGGGCGCCGGTACGCGGTCGGGGTCGAGGGCCTCGACGAGGACGCGGCCGTAGTGGATCTTGCGGCCCTTCTTCGTGCCGAAGAAGCGCCGGTACTGCTGCTGGGGGGCGCGGCCCTGCTGGGCCGGCTGCCGCAGGAAGGTTCGCAGGGGACGGAACTCACCCTGTTCCCGGACCAGTTCCGCCACCCGGGTCACGCCCAGCGCGCGGATCAGCTCGTCCTCCAGGTCGGCCGCGCAGACGAAGATGTCCTGCTGGGCCGCACCGGCGCGTTCGAAACCGCGGACGTAGTAGGGGCGTTCCGCCACGTCGCACAGGCCCGTCACGCGGAGACCCAGGCCGGGTGCGCCGAGGAGTGAGGCGTAGCGCGCGACGCTCATCGCCCCGTCGATCGACAGGACCGAGACGCCCTCCGCCGCGAGATCCCGGCCTCGGCGCTCCGCGAGCGCGTTGACCGCGGCGACATCGCTGCGCCCTTCGAGCAGGACGACCGTCTGCAGGGACAGCTCCCTGGCGAGTTCGCGCGCGGGCTCACCGGATCCGCCCGCCGCCCACGCGGTGACCGCTTCCTGGAACGTCCCCATGGCCGTCATCCCCCGAACAGGGTTCCTTGGTGGAAGTACATCTGCCAGCCGTCCTTGGTCCGGCGCCAGATGGAACTGCGGTGGACGCGGCGGCCGTCGAGCTCCGTGTCGAAGGTGAGGTGGACGACTCCGGGCGCGAGTTCCACGCCGTCCATCCCCGAGACGACGACGGGCCGGGGCCCCGGGTCCTCGCCCTCGAGCAGCGCCTCGATGATCGACGTCCGGTCCCAGTACCGACCCGAGGCGCCGAACTCCCGGAACTCGGGGTGCAGCAGCTCGTCGAGCAGCTCCGGCGACGACCGGACCTCCGGCTGGAGCAGGCGCAGTTCGCCCTCGATCGCCGCCTGCACGGAGTCCGATGCCTCACTCACGGGTCATCTCCACAAGTTTGATCACGGTGTTCCAGTTCCGCGTGGTGGCCATCAAACCCTTGTTGAAGCGCGGGCGCGACAGCATTTCGGCGAGCTTGGAGCGGCCGAGGCCGTTCGGCGCGTAGAGGTAGAGCACGCGGTCACCGAGGCGGAACTCCTCCGGGAGGAAGGCGGCCTGGTCGATCTCCGCGAAGCGGCCGGCGTCCACCGGGGCGGAGAAGTAGGTGACGTGGAGCTGCTTGGCCTCCAACTCCTGCGCCGGGTAAGGGCAGTTGTCGGCGACCGCCTTCAGATACGCGTGGTCGCGCACGATCACGTCCACGGTGAAACCGAAGTGCTTCTCGATCGCCGAGGCGAGCTCCGCCGCCAGCGACTCCTCGTCGCCGTGGGCGGAGGTGAACACCGCCTGGCCGCTCTGGAGGTAGGTGCGGACGCCGTCGTAGCCGAGGCCGGTCATCAGGGTGCGCAGGTCGGCCATCGGGACTTTTCTGCTGCCGCCCACGTTGATCCCGCGCAGCAGGGCCGCGTATGTCGTCGCCATGCGCCCACCCTAAGGCGGCCGTCGTGCCCCGTGGGGGCGGGCACGACGGCCGCCGTCCGCGATGAGCGGACGTGCGCGAAACTCTGGCGGAACGACGCGGCGCGAGCAACCGGTACACGCGTCTCTCCACACACCTGTGACTTATTCAACAACATTGCGAAAAGACAAACCTTGATCAACCTCCGCGAGGGCCCCCTTTAGATGTAAGGGGCCAATGTCCTCCCCAGTGGGGAGAAGACGGGGGCCGAGCGGATGAGGGCGGGCCTTCCGGCTTCACCGGGCAGCACGACGAGATGGCCTGATCCGGCCCATACCTTCGAAAAGTCGAAGGTGGCGGCAGGGGTCGCTGCCGCACACGAGGGAGCGAGCCCGTCATGGGGAACGGAGATTCGCGGGTACGGGGCTTCGCCGCCCGGGCCGGCGGCTGGAGCGCCCGGCACCGATGGGCGGCCGTGGGGATCTGGGTGCTGTTCGTGGTGCTGGCGATGGGACTCGGATCGGCAGCCGGCCGGGTCGACGTCAAGGACAGCGATCAGCTGGGCGGCGAGACGCACACCGCGGCCCGCATCATCGAGGACGCCGGGATCGAGGAGCCGGCCAGTGAGACCGTACTGATCCAGGCCAAGGGCGACGGGGTGAAGGCCACGGACGCCGAGTTCCGGGCCGCCGTCACCGCGGTCGTCACGGCCGTGGAGAAGACCGGCGAGGTCACGGACGTCACCTCGCCGTACGAGAGCGACACCATCTCGAAGGACGGGCGCAGCGCGCTGGTCCAGTTCGACATGCGCGGCGACTCGGACACCGCGGGCGAGCGGGTCGAGCCGGTGCTGAACGCCGTGGAGGAGGTCCAGAAGGACCACGAGTCGCTGCGGATCGAGGAGATCGGCGGCGCCTCCATGATGAAGACGTTCGACGACGCGTTCGGCGACGACTTCAAGAAGGCCGAGTTCTCGGCGGTGCCGGTGGCGTTCGGCATCCTGCTGATCGCGTTCGGCGCGCTTGTGGCTGCGGTGCTGCCGGTGATCCTCGCCCTCACCGCGATCATGGCGACGATGGGGCTGATGGGCATCGTCAGCCATCTGCAGCCGATGAGCGACACCGCCAACTCCGTGATGCTGCTGGTCGGCCTGGCCGTCGGCGTCGACTACTGCCTCTTCTACCTGCGCCGTGAGCGCGAGGAGCGCGAGGCCGGCCGGGACGCGCAGACCGCCCTGAGGGTCGCCGCCGCCACCAGTGGCCGCGCGATCATCGTGTCCGGCGTCACGGTGTGCGTGGCGATGGCGGGCATGCTGTTCACCGGTCTCGCCGAGTTCGAGGCGATGGGCCTCGCCTCGCTGATGGTCGTGGCGGTCGCCATGGTCGGGTCGGTGACAGTGCTGCCGGCGCTGCTGTCGCTGCTGGGCGAGCGGGTCGAGAAGGGCAAGATCCCCTTCCTGCACCCGGAGAGCAAGCTCCGTCGCAACCGGGGGCGCGGCAACCGCGAGAGCCGGTTCTGGACGGCCGTACTGAAGGGCGTGCTCGCCAAGCCCGTCGTCTCGGTCGTCGTCGCGGCCGGTGCGCTGCTCGCCATCGCGGCTCCCGCACTCGGCATGAAGACCCAGCAGCTCACGCTGGACCAGGAGTTCGGCGACTCGCTGCCCATCGTGCAGACGTACAACCGGCTCAACGAGGCCTTCCCGGGCGGTTCCGAGCCCGCCGAGGTCGTCGTCAAGGCCGACGACATCAACGCTCCCGAGGTGAAGTCCGCGCTCGCCGACTTCCGTGAGCGCGCCATCAGTTCCGGCGCCTCGCGCGGCCCGGTCGACATCAAGCTGCACGACGAGCAGAACGTGGCCTTCGTCTACGTCCCGCTGGTCGGCGGCTCCGACCTCGACAAGGCGGGCGCGAGCCTGGACAAGCTGCGCGACGAGGTGCGCCCCGCCACGCTCGGCAAGGTCGACGGCGTCGAGGCGCCGATCACCGGACAGGTCGCCGGTTCGAAGGACTTCAACGACCAGCTGGGCGGAGCGGTGGTCCCGGTCTTCGCGTTCGTCGTGGTCTTCGCCTTCGGGCTGATGCTGCTGTCCTTCCGCTCGCTGACGATCGCCGTCACGTCGATCGTGCTGAATCTGCTGTCGGTGGGCGCGGCCTACGGCATCCTCGTCGCCGTCTTCCAGCACGGCTGGGGTGCGTCCCTGGTAGGCGCGGAGGGCGTCGGCGCCATCATCAGCTGGCTGCCGCTGTTCCTGTTCGTGATCCTGTTCGGCCTGTCGATGGATTACCACGTGTTCGTGGTCTCGCGGATCCGCGAGGCTCGGCTGCGGGGCCGTACGACGAAGGACGCGATCCAGCACGGCGTGGTCACCACGGCCGGGGTCGTCACCAGCGCCGCGGTCATCATGGTCGCCGTGTTCGCGATCTTCGGCACGCTGTCCATGCAGTCCATGAAGCAGATGGGCGTGGGCCTCGCGGCCGCGGTGCTCATCGACGCGACGATCATCCGGGGCGTGCTGCTCCCGGCGGTGATGGCGCTGCTGGGCGAGCGCAACTGGTATCTGCCGAAGTGGCTGAACCGGCTGCCGGACCTGACGCACGACGAGGCGCCGGAGGCCGTGACGCGGGGCGCGGCCCGGGACGACGAGGGTGAGCGGGTTCCGGCCTGAGCCTGCCTGCCCGTGAAGCGGGGCCCGTCGACTACAGGGGAGTCGACGGGCCCTCCCCGTTCACTTCCGGGGGAGCTCCGCCTCGATGAGGTCGGCCGCCCGCCGCGTACCGCCCTCCTTGACCATGCCGGCCTGGATGTCCTTCAGGCGCCGGGCGACCTCCGGGTCGTCGACGAGTGCGAGGACGGCTGCGCGCAGGGCCTCGGCGGTCGCCTCCTCTGTGGGGAGGTGGCGGGCGACGCCGAGGGACTGGAGTACGTCCGCGTTGCCGAACTGGTCGGCGGCCTGCGGTACGGCGACCATCGGTGTGGCCGTCGCGAGCCCTTCCTGGCTGCCGCCGGCACCCGCGTGCGTGATGAAGCCGTCGGCATGCTTCAGGATGGCCAACTGCGGTACCCAGTACCTCACTTCCACGTTGGCGGGGATCTCGCCCAGCTCGGCCGGGTCGACGTGCCTGCCGATCTGGAGCACCATGTGCCAGCCGGGCAGGTCGCCGAAGGCCTTGACGCACTCGCGGTAAAAGCCGGGCTGCTTGGTGAAGGCGGAGCCGAGGGAGACGAGGAGGACCTTGTCCGCGCCGGCCGGTCGCCGCCAGTCGCCCTCGGCCGAGCGGTCACCCTGACAGGCGCCGACGAAGGTGTAGCGGCTCTCGTCGACCCGGTCGGCGTTCCACTGCAGCGCCTTGGGGATGAGGACGAGCGAGCGGTCGGGTCGGCCGCCGAAGGAGTCGGGATCCTGGTCGATACCGTTCTCGTCCAGCCAGCTCTGGAAGCGGGCGTAGTAGGCCTTGCCGCGCTCGGTCCTCTTCGGCTCGGCCCACATGGGTTCGGCGACCTCCTGCTCGTAGCCGTCCCAGGCGACCATGTGCGGGGAGAGCGAGATCGCCTTGACACCCCAGCGGTGGGCGAGGACCCGGCCCGGATAGGAGGCGGTGTCGTGCAGCACGAGGTCGGGTTCGTCGCCCTCGTACGCCTCGATGAGCTGGGGCAGCGCCTGGATCGCGTCGTCCAGGAACGGCTCGACGTTGTCCAGCAGGGTGCTCCCCCAGGCTTCCGGGTCGGCGTCGGGGCCGGGCAGCGTGGAGTTCCACGGCTTGGGTTCGGCGCCGGTCTCGGCGACCTTCTCCGCGAAGGCCGGCGGGATCGCGTACGTCACCCGGTGGCCGCGCGCGACGAGTTCGCGGATCACCTCCAGGCTGGGGTTCACGTGACCGTGCGCGGCGATGGAGAACATGGCGATGTGAGCGGGGCTGGTCATGCGACGACCGTACGCGAGACGAGACGTCTCGTGCAAGTGTGGACCGGTCATGCCGCCAGCACCTCGTGCAGGCGCAGCCAGCTCCCTGGTGCCACCTCGCCGACGAGCACGCCGGGGTCGAGCCGCGCGGCCCGGAACGCCGCGTCCACCCGCCGCCTCGGATGGGCACGGCGCAGGGAGGCGTGCAGCGAGCCGCCGACTCCCGAGAAGCCCAGCTCGACCAGGTGCCGCCAGTCGCGGTAGGCGCCCGCGTCGAGCAGCGGAGTGCGGCGGCACTCGATGCGCACGATCCCGGCGTCGACCCTCGGCACCGGCCGGAAGCTGCGCCGGCCGATCCGCCCGAGAAACCGCCACTCGTAGCGGGGCCAGGTGCGCACGGTGAGCAGCGTCCAGGTGCCGTAGTCGCCGGTGCGTTTGCGGGCGTACTCGAGCTGGGTGAGGAGCGTGGCGTCGGTGAGCGCGGGCGCGCGCAGACACCAGTCCACGACGGCCGCGGTGCGCGAGAACGGCACGTTCCCGGCGACGGAGAACGGGGTGCGCGGGGGGCGGGCGGCGAGGAAGTCCGCGCCGATGACACGGACGTGGGGTGCGCCGGAGAAGCGCTCGCGCAGCACGGGTACGAGGCGCGGGTCGATCTCGTACGCGTGCAGCTCACGGCAGCGGGCGGCGAGCGCGTCGGTCAACGCGCCCTTGCCCGCGCCGACTTCGAGCAGCAGGGGGACGGTGCGGCCGTCCGGGACGGCGAGGTGGGCGAGCCGGCGGGCGCCGGCGCGGTCGAGGAAGTTCTGCGAGAGCGCGCGCGAGGTCGCGGTGGGGCGGGCCATGGCCTGCGGTCCTTGTCTTCCGTGGGAGTGGAGAAGGGCAGCCGAAGGCCCTGACCGGAAGACAGAGGAATGAAGAACGGAGGGAGGCGTGAGACGGCCGCCGCGCCGGATCAGCGGGCGGCGGGGCTCCCCGGGCCGGTCAGGGCTCCGGGGCCACGACGCATCCGGACGGAGTGCGTGCAGCCCCGGCCGAGACCGGAGTTGAAGATCGCGTTGAACGCTGCCACGGAGGGGACGTTAGGTGCGGGCCGTGGCGGTGCGCAAAAGGTTTTCGGCGCGCGACGGGTTTCGGCGGGCCCGACCCCCCGTGTGCGGTGGTCAGCGCTGATAGCGGGCGAGTACGAGATTGCCGTCCTCCTCGATGCGGTGGCGCAGCTCGTCGAGGCCGATGGCGCCGCTGTAGTACTCCTGGAGTGCCGGGGTGGCCACCTTGTCCTTCCACTCGGGGTAGCCGCGCACGGTCTGTGCGGGCGCCGGGCGCAGATGGGCGGCGAGGGCGGTGCCGGTGGCCCAACCGTGTTCGGCGGTGCGCAGGGCGGGGTCGGCGAGGGCCTCGGTGCCGGTGGGCAGCATCCAGTCGCCGAGGGCGAGGCGGACCATGTTGCGCGGCTGGAGCAGGAAGTCGAGGAAGGCGGCGGCCTCCTTCTTGTGCGGGCAGTCCTCGGCGATGGAGAGGGTCTGCGGGCTGACGCCTTGGGCGAGTCCCTCGGGCCCGGCGGGGGCGGGCAGCACCGTCCAGTCGAAGCCCTCGGGCGCCTGCTGGACGATCTGCTGGCGGTAGGAGAAGCCGAGCGGCACCATCGCGTACCGGCCGCCGAAGAATCCGGGCAGGGTGTCGGAGCCGCCGCTGCCGAGGGTGGTCGGCGAGGCGCTGTGGTCGGTGTTCACCTGGTCGTGGATGGTGCGCGGGACGATCTCGTCGCCCTCGCCGAAGCGCACGGTGACTTTGCCGTCTGGGTCCCGGTGAAAGAGCTCGCCACCGGCCGACAGCGAGAGGTTGAGTGTCGCGGACACCGGCTCCTTCAGCGGCCAGGCGATGCCGTACGTGCCTTCACCGGAGCCGAGTTCCTTGGTCACCGCCCGGAACTCGGCCCAGCTCCACGGCCGTTCGGGCGTCGGGATGCGCACGCCGGACTTCTTCAGCCAGGTGGTGTTGGCGATCAGCACGCGAGGTTCCTGCAGGAAGGGCACGCCGTAGATGCCGTCGCCGAAGGTGGTGGTCTGCCAACTGCGCTCGGGGATGTCGGACTTGAGGCGGGCGGGCAGCAGCCCGGTGAGGTCGGCGAGGTAGCCGCCGTAGGCGAAGTCGGCGAGGTCGTCGGAGGCGTCATGGATGATGTCGGGGGCCTCGCCGCCCTCGAAGGAGGTGAGCAGCTGGTCGTGGACGCTGTCCCAGCTCCCCTGGACGTACTCCACCTGGACGTCGGGATGGCGGGCGTTCCACTCCGCCACCAGCTCCTTGTTCGCCTCGACGGACTCCTCCTGCCAGGCCAGGGACTGGAAGCGCAGGGTGATCCGGCCGTCGTCGCGGGTGCCGCCGGACGAGCAGCCCGCGAGCAGCAGGACGACGGCGAGCGCCGCCACGAGCAGTCTGATCCGCATCAGCTCTTCACCGCCCCGGCGAGCATGCCGCCCGTGATCCGGCGCTGGATGAGCGCGAAGACGACCAGTGACGGCAAGGTCGCGAGGAAGGCCGCCGCCGCCAGCGGGCCGAGGTCGGCGACTCCCTCGGCGCCGATGAAGTGGGTGAGGACGACCGGCAGGGTCTGTCTCTCCGCGGTCTTCAGCAGCACCAGCGCGAAGAAGAACTCGTTCCACGCGGTGATGAACGCGAACAGGGCCGTCGCCACGATCCCCGGCGCCAGCAGCGGCGCCGTCACCGACACCAGGGTCCGCAGCCGCCCCGCCCCGTCGACCGCCGCCGCCTCCTCCAGCTCGGCCGGTACGGCCCGCACATACCCGGTGAGCATCCACAGCGCGAACGGCAGCGCCCACACCACGTACACCAGCACCAGCCCCGGCACGGAGTTGATCATCCGCAGGTTCTTCAGTACCAGGAACAGCGGGATGATCAGCAGTACGAACGGGAACGCCTGGCTGACCACCACCCAGCCGGTCGCGGCCCGGGCGAGGGCGGTGCGGTGGCGGGCCATGACATACGCCATGGGCGTGGCGATCACGACCGCGATCAGCGCCGCCGAGGACGCCGCGAGCAGGGAGTTGAGCGCGGCGCGCAGCAGCGGCTGCTCGTCGAATGCCTGGCGGAAGTTGGCGAGCGTGGGGTCCTGCGGGATCCAGGTGGGATGCAGACTGGCCAGCTCGCGCGGGGGTTTGAACGCGGTGGAGATCAGCCAGAGGAACGGGAAGGCGAGGAAGACGAGATAGGCGAGCAGCGCCGCGTACTGACCGGCGCGGGCGGTCCGGCTGGTCCTCATGACGCGTCCCCTCCCCCCAGCCGGCCCACGAGGAAGACGGGCAGCATGATCGAGACGGCGGCGACCATGACGCAGCCCATCGCCGCCGCGTATCCGAACTGTCCGTAGCGGAAGGCCTCTTCGTAGGCGAAGAGCATGGGCAGCCGGGTGCGTCCGCCGGGGCCGCCGTTGGTGAGCACATAGACCAGGGCGAAGGAGTTGAAGTTCCAGATCAGGTTGAGTGCCGTGATGGCGAGGGCGATGGGGCGGATCGCGGGCCAGGTGACCGTGCGGAAGCGGCGCCAGGCGCCGGCGCCGTCCACGGCGGCCGCCTCGTGCAGTTCGCGCGGGGTGTTCTGCAGTCCGGCGAGCAGCGCGACCGTCGTCTGCGGCATCCCGGCCCATACGCCGACGACGATCACCGCGGGCAGGGCGGTGGCGAGGCCGCTGAGCCAGTCCCGGCCGTCGCCGAGTCCGACGTCGCGCAGGGTCTCGTTGAGGATGCCCGCGTCCGGGTTGTAGACCAGCCGCCACATGATGCCGACGACGACCTCGGGCATCGCCCACGGGACGATCGCGAGGGCGCGGGCCAGCCAGCGCAGTCTCAGGTCCTGATGGAGCAGCAGGGCGAGGCCGAGCGCGAGCAGGAACTGCGGCACGGTCACCCCGACCGCCCACACGAGGCCGATCCGGAACGACTCCCAGAACAGCGTGTCGTGCAGCAGGTCCTGGAAGTTGAGGGTGCCGATCCACTGGGTGGGCTCGGTGCGGCCGGACTGGGCGTCGGTGAACGCCAGCAGGATCCCGTACAGCAGCGGTCCGACACTGAGGACGAGGATCGGCAGCAGCGCGGGCAGCACCAGGAACCAGGGGCTGTGGTCCAAGGCGCGCCCCGGCCGCCACGACTGCCGCCCCCGCCGCCCCCGCCGCCCCCGGCCGGGCTCCTTGCCCGCCGGTCTCCTCACCTCGGTCACCGATGTCACGGAATCAGCCCCTTTGCGCGGCTCGGGGTGGGCCAGGTCATGGTCGTGAAGGGTTTCCGCGTCGTCAAGGGCACGCGCATGCCGTCCGACCTGTGCGAATGGGAAACTGAGCGGACGGATGGCCGGATCCCGGCGGCGGGACGTCAGAGAGGCAGGACGGACGGATGGACGAGGCACGGGCGCGTGAGGTGCTGGCCGCTTCGGGGGTGCTGCCCGGCGCGACCGGGGACGCGCGGCTGCTCGCCCTGGGCGAGAACGCGGTGTTCGCCGCCGGTGACCTGGTCGTCAGGGTGGGCCGCGACGCCGAACTGCTGGACCGGGCGCGCCGCGAGCTGGACATCGCGCTGTGGCTGGCGGACGCCGGGGTGCCGGCGGTGCGGGCGGCCGCGCCGGAGGCGCTGCTGGTCGAGGGGCACGCGGTGACCGTGTGGCACCGGCTGCCCGAGGCGGTGCGGCCCGCCGAGCCGCGTGATCTGGCCGGACTGCTGCGGGTCGTCCACGCACTTCCCGCTCCTCCCTTCACGTTGCCGCCCCGCGATCTGCTGGGCGGTGTGGAACGCTGGCTGCGGCTCGCCGGTGACGCGATCGACCCGGCGGACGCGGCATATCTGCGCGAGCGTCGGGACGGGTTCGCGTCGGCCGCGGCGGCGCTGACGCCCCATCTGCCGCCGGGCCCCGTCCACGGGGACGCGCTGCCCCGCAATGTGCATGTGGGGCCGGACGGGCCGGTGCTGGTGGACCTGGAGACCTTCTCCGCCGACCTGCGGGAGCACGACCTGGTGGTCATGGCCCTCTCCCACGACCGCTACGGGCTCCCGGACGAGGCGTACACGTCCTTCACGGAGACCTACGGCTGGGATGTACGGGCGTGGGAGGGCTGCTCGGTGCTGCGCGGCGCACGGGAGACGGCCAGCTGCGCGTGGGTCGCGCAGCACGCGCCGAGCAATCCGAAGGCTCTGGCGGAATTCCGGCGCCGGGTGGCGTCACTGCGGGACGGTGACGAGACGGTGCGCTGGTATCCGTTCTGAGCAGGGCGGCAAGCGCCTCAGACCCGTTCGCCCGCCGGCTCCCGCAGGGGCCAGGCCCCGTCGATCGTCGCCGTGGCGTCGCCCTTGCGGCGCAGGAAGTTCTGGAAGTCCGCCGCCCATTCGGCGTACCACTCGATCTGGCGGCGGTGCAGTTCCGCCGGGCCGAGGGATGCGACCTTCGGGTGGCGGACGGCTATCGCGCAGGCGAGGCGTGCGGCGGCGAGGGCGTCGGCCGTCGCGTCGTGTGCGGAGTCGAGGGCGACGCCGTACTCGGCGCAGACGGCTTCCAGGTTGCGTTTGCCGCGGCGGTAGCGGTCGACGGAGCGGTCGATCGTGTACGGGTCGATGACCGGGGCGGGGTCGATGCCGCCGAGGCGGTCGCGCAGGGACGGCAGCCCGTAGCGGCGCAGTTCGGCGGAGAGCAGGGTCAGGTCGAAGGCGGCGTTGTAGGCGACGACCGGGACGCCCGTCTTCCAGTACGTGGTCAGGACGTCCGCGATCGCGTCGGCCACCTGGTCGGCGGGTCTGCCGTCGGCCGCCGCGCGCTCGTTGCTGATGCCGTGCACCGCGACCGCGTCCGCCGGGATCGGCACGCCCGGGTCGGCCAGCCATTCCCGGCGGCCCGTCGGCTCCCCGTCCCTGACCTCGATCACGGCGCCCGTGACGATCCGCGCCTCGCGCGGGTCGGTGCCCGTCGTCTCCAGGTCGAAGCCGATCAGCAGCTCCCGGTGCCAGCCCATGGGCTGCCCCCCTTCTGTGTGGTGCGTTCCCCCAGTGGTCCCCACCTTCGCACGCACCACTGACAATCCGAGGATCGCCTTCCGCTTACCGGCCCTCGGGAGGGCTCACGTTCACGACACCGGGCGCGAATCCGCCCACATCTGCTCGAACTCCTCGCGGTACGTGGGGAAGAGCCCGCCTTCCTCGACCTCGCCCGGTTTGACCACCTTGTTCCCGTTGCGCAGCACCAGCACCGGGGCCTCCATGCCGCGGGCGCGGCGCAGATAGTGCTGCACGACGGCGATGCCGTCCGCGCCGTCGCCGTCCACGAGGTAGGTCGTGCAGCGCGGTGTCTCGTCGTAAACGTGGATCTCGAAGGCGCCCGGGTCGCGCAGGCGGGAGCGGACGCGGCGCATGTGCAGGATGTTCATCTCGACGGAGCGGCCCAGCTCACCGCGTTTGAGCCCGAGTTCGCGCTCCCGGCGTTTGACCGCGCTGGAGGCCGGGTTGAGGAACAGCAGCCGCACCCGGCAGCCGGACTCCGCGAGGCGGACCAGACGGCGGCCGGAGAAGTTCTGCACCAGCAGGTTGAGGCCGATGCCGAGCGCGTCCAGGCGGCGGGCGCCGCCGAAGATGTCCTCGGCGGGGAACTGGCGCAGCAGGCGCACCCGGTCGGGATGGACGGCGACCACGTCGGCGTACCGGTCGCCGACCAGGTCCTCCACCGCGTCCACGGGCAGCCGGCGGGCCGAGGGGACGTCGCCGCCCGCGCCGAGCATCTCCAGCAGGCGCGCGGAGGCGCGTTCGGCCTGGTTGAGCACCGCCTCGGACAGCGCGCGATTGCGGGAGACGACGTTGCGGGTGACCTCCAGCTCGTCCAGGGCGAGTTCGACGTCGCGGCGGTCGTCGAAGTACGGCTCGAAGCACGGCCAGTGCTGGACCATCAGCTCGCGCAGCTGCGGGAGCGTGAGGAAGGACAGGACGTTGTCGTCGGCCGGGTCGAGGAGGTAGCCCTTGCGGCGGCTGACCTCGCGGACGGCGACCGCACGCTGCACCCACTCCTGGCCGGCGGGGCCGGCGGCGGCGACCACCCAGTCGTCGCCGTGGACGGGCTTGTAGATGGGGCGCAGCACGGCCGCGACGACCGCGCGCAGACGTTGTTCGACGAGGTTCAGCCAGATGTAGGCGCGGCCGGCCCGCTGGGCGCGGGTGCGTACCTCGCGCCAGGCGTCGGCGCCCCAGTCCAGTTCCGGCCCGATCGAGCCCGCGTCCATCGGCCGTGCCAGGGACACCGCACCGGGCGGGACGTCCGTGGAGTTCCCCTCGTGACCCTCGTCACCAGGGGGCAGCTCCAGCCCTCCCGAGCCCACCCGCGCACCGCCTTCCACTCCCCTGGGCCTCCCCGGCCCGACGATCAAGGAGAGTACTCCGCATGGGGCACGGGGTGCAGCCCGATGGACAGGCTGGTTTCTCAACTTCCTTCTTCGGCAGGAATGTTCTATGGGTGCGGGGCTTTTGCGGGTGAGCGGATTCATACCGTGGGCCGGGGTCCCGTGCGTGGGCGGCCGCGGGACGCCGGGCCGGCCGGTCGAGCATCACACACGCCAGTGGGGCATCAGTGGTAGTGGTCGCCTCACTTTGGGGAGACTCGGAGCCAAGGCGTCCACACCGGCGCCCCACACCTGAAAGAGTCGTATCCATGCAGGTCTGGCCTGGCGAGGCGTATCCGCTCGGTGCCACGTACGACGGCGCCGGAACGAATTTCGCGGTCTTCACGGAGGCCGCGGACCGAGTAGAGCTGTGTCTGCTGCACGACGACGGCTCCGAGACGGCGATCGAGTTGCGCGAGAGCGACGCGTTCGTGCGGCACGCGTACGTGCCCGGGATCATGCCCGGGCAGCGGTACGGCTTCCGTGTGCACGGACCGTACGCACCCGACCGCGGACTGCGCTGCAATTCCGCGAAGCTGCTGCTCGACCCGTACGCGCGTGCGATCAGCGGTTCGATCCAGTGGGGCGAGGAGGTGTACGGCTATCACTTCGGCGCGCCGGAGAAGCGCAACGATCTGGACTCCGCGCCGCACACGATGACGTCGGTGGTGGTCAACCCGTACTTCGACTGGGGGGACGACCGGCGGCCCCGTACGGAGTATCACCACACGGTGATCTACGAGGCCCATGTCAAGGGGCTGACCATGCGGCATCCGGCGCTGCCGGAGGAGCTGCGGGGCACGTACGCGGGGCTGGCGCATCCGGCGGTGATCGAGCACCTGAGCGAGCTGGGGGTGACGGCCCTGGAGCTGATGCCCGTCCATCAGTTCGTCAATGATCACCGGCTCGTGGACATGGGGCTCAGCAACTACTGGGGCTACAACACGATCGGGTTCTTCGCCCCGCACAACGCCTACGCCTCCTGGGGCGACCGCGGGCAGCAGGTGCTGGAGTTCAAGTCGGCGGTGAAGGCGCTGCACGAGGCGGGCATCGAGGTGATCCTCGATGTCGTCTACAACCACACCGCCGAGGGCAATCATCTGGGGCCCACGCTGTCCTTCAAGGGGATCGACAACCCCTCGTACTACCGGCTGATGGACGACCGCCGGTATTACATGGACACGACGGGGACCGGGAACTCCCTGCTCATGCGGTCGCCGCACGTACTGCAGATGATCATGGATTCGCTGCGGTACTGGGTGACGGAGATGCATGTCGACGGGTTCCGGTTCGATCTGGCGGCCACGCTGGCCCGGCAGTTCCACGAGGTGGACCGGCTGTCGTCGTTCTTCGACCTGGTGCAGCAGGATCCGGTCGTCTCGCAGGTGAAGCTGATCGCCGAACCGTGGGACGTCGGCGAGGGCGGCTACCAGGTGGGCAATTTCCCGCCGCTGTGGACCGAGTGGAACGGCAAGTACCGGGACACCGTGCGCGACCTGTGGCGGGGCGAGCCGCGGGCGCTCGCGGAGTTCGCCTCGCGGCTGACCGGGTCGTCGGATCTCTACCAGGACGACGGGCGGCGCCCGCTGGCCTCGATCAACTTCGTGACCTGCCACGACGGCTTCACGCTGCACGATCTGGTGTCGTACAACGACAAGCACAACGCGGCCAACGGCGAGGACAACCGGGACGGCGAGAGCCACAACCGGTCCTGGAACTGCGGGGTGGAGGGGGAGACCGACGACCCGGACGTGCTGCGGCTGCGGACCCGGCAGATGCGGAACTTCATCGCCACGCTGATGCTGTCCCAGGGCGTGCCCATGATCAGCCACGGCGACGAGCTGGCCCGCACCCAGCGCGGCAACAACAACGCCTACTGCCAGGACAACGAGCTGGCCTGGGTCGACTGGCCCGAGCCGGAGGACGGGGAGGGCGACGAGGACCTCCGGCGGCAGCTGCTCGAGTTCACCCGGGCGATGGTGTGGCTGCGCAAGGACCACCCGGTGTTCCGCAGGCGCCGCTTCTTCCACGGCCGGCCGGTGGAGGGCACCCACGACGATCTGTCGGACATCGCCTGGTTCACCCCCGAGGGCGCGGAGATGACCCAGCGGGACTGGGACTCCGCGCGGGCGTCGGCGCTGACGGTGTTCCTCAACGGCAACGCGATCTCCGAGCCCGGCCCGCGCGGGGAGCGCATCACGGACGACTCCTTCCTGCTGATGTTCAACGCCTCGCCGAAGCCGCTGGACTTCGTGGTGCCGGTCGACCACGGCCGGCAGTGGCAGGTGGTGGTGGACACCGCCCGCGCGGACGGGGTCCCGCCGGGCACCGGGCCCAAGGTGCACGCCGGGGACCGGCTGACGCTGACCGACCGGAGCATGACGGTGCTCCAGCGGCCGGTGTAGTCGTGCGGCGGGTGATGACAGGAAACGCGGCAGGGCGGGTACGTACGTCTGCATGACCTCTGAGCGGACTGTTGAGCGGACCCTTGCGCGCCCCGATGCCGCGGTGCCGACGGCCACGTACCGGCTTCAGCTGCAGCCCGGCTTCCCCTTCGGGGCCGCGGCGGCGGCCGTGCCGTACGTGGCCTCGCTCGGCGTGTCCCATCTGCATCTGTCGCCCGTCCTGGAAGCCGTGCCCGGTTCGCTGCACGGCTACGACGTCGTGGACCACGCACGCGTGCGGGAGGAGCTGGGCGGGGAGGAGGGGCTGCGGGCGCTGGCGCGCATCGCGCGGGAGCACGGGCTCGGGCTGATCGTCGACATCGTGCCGAACCACATGGCGATGTCGCCGCGCCACAACCGGGCCCTGTGGGAGGTGCTGCGAGAGGGGCCGGACTCGCCGTACGCGCGGTGGTTCGACATCGACTGGGAGGCGCAGGACGGCCGGGTGCTGCTGCCCGTGCTCGGCGGGCCGCTGGGCGCGGAGCTCGGCCGGATCAAGGCCGACGGCGACGTGCTGCGCTACTACGACCACGAGTTCCCGCTGCGGGAGGGCACCGCGGGCCTGGAGCCGCCGGAGCTGCTGGACGCGCAGTGGTACCGCCTGGGCTGGTGGCGGCTGGCCCGCACGGAGCTCAACTACCGGCGGTTCTTCAGCATCTCCGAGCTGATCGGAGTGCGGGTGGAGGACCCGGAGGTGTTCGACGCCACGCACGCCACGATCCTGCGGCTGCTGCGCGAGGGCGTGATCGACGGGCTGCGCGTCGACCACCCGGACGGGCTCGCCGACCCGGACGGCTATCTGCGGCGGCTGCACGAGGCGACCGGCGGCCGGTGGACGGTGGTGGAGAAGATCCTCTCCGACGGCGAGCCGCTGCCCGCCTCCTGGCCGGTCGCGGGCACCACCGGCTACGACGCCCTGCGGCACGTGGACGGCCTGTTCCTGGACCCTGCGGGCTTCGGGGAGCTGCTGGGCCAGTACCGGCGGTTCGCGGCCCCGCAGACGGACCGGGGCGGTGACTGGGACGCCACGGTGCGGCGGGCCGCGTACAAGGTGCTCACCCATGAGCTGGCCACCGAGGTGGACCGGCTGACCCGGGTGGCGAGCCGGCTGTGCGCGACCTCGCCGGAGCCGGCGCTGCGCGACCGCGCGCCCTGGGCGCTGCGCACGGCCCTGCTGGAGCTGCTGGTCCGGCTGGAGGTGTACCGGCCCTACGCCTCCGTGGACGCGGCCGGGGTGGTCACCGAGGAGGCCGCCGCCGAGGCCCGGCTCGCGTTCGCGGTGCCCGAGGAGGCGGGCGCGGTGGACGCCGTGCGGGATCTGGTGCTCGGGCGGTACGGCGACGGGCCGCAGCACGTGGAGTTCCGTACGCGGTTCGCGCAGACGGCGTCGGCGCTGCGGGCCAAGTCCGTGGAGGACACGGCGTTCTACCGCTATGTGCCGCTGCTGTCGGCGACCGAGGTCGGCGGGAATCCCGGCGCTCCCGCGCTGCCGGCGGAGGCGTTCCACGCGTACTGCGCGCGCGTGCAGCGCGACTGGCCGACGACCGGCACGGTGGTGTCCACGCACGACACCAAGCGCAGCGCCGATGTACGGGCCGCGCTGCACGTGCTCACCGAGTGCCCGCAGCGCTGGGCGGACGTCCTGACGGAGGTGACCCGCGGCGGCGAGGGCGTGCCGGACGCGCAGCTGGCGTGGGCGGCCTGGCAGACGGTGTTCGGTCTCGGCCCCGCCGAGGAGGAGCGGGTGCAGGGGGCGCTGCTGAAGCATGTGCGCGAGGCGGGCCTGTACACCAGCTGGACCGAGCAGGAGCCGCCGTACGAGGAGCAGGTGGCCCGGTTCGTGGCGGCGGGGCCGTGCGGGCGGCCGGGTGAGCGGGTGGCGGCGTTCCGTGCCTCGCTGGAGCCGCACATCCGCGCGAACGTGCTGGGCACGGCGCTGGTGCATCTGACGATGCCGGGCGTGCCGGACGTCTATCAGGGCACGGAGCGCGAGTACCGGGCGCTGGTGGATCCGGACAACCGGAGGGCGGTGGACTACGGTGACGGGGAAAGGGATGGGGACGGCGGGGGCGTCCTGGGTGGTGACGGGGGTGACAGCGGTGGTCTGAGCGGGGAGAAGCGGGCGGTCACCCGGGCGGCTCTGCGGCTGCGTGCCCGGCGACCGGAGGTCTTCGGTGACACGGCGTCGTACGAGCCGCAGCCGGCCGAAGGTCCGGCGGCGGCCCACTGTGTGGCCTTCGTGCGCTCGGGGCGGGTCCTCACGGCCGTGACCCGTCTCTCCTTGCGGCTGGCGGAGGCCGGCGGCTGGCGGGACACCCGGCTGGCCCTCCCGCCGGGCCGCTGGGCGGACGTCCTGGACCCGGGCCGGGAGTTCACGGGGCACGCGCGCGTGGCGGACCTTTTCGCGCCGCTGCCGGTGGCGCTGCTGGAGCGGACCGGCGACTGAAATCCGCCGTTTCCGTGGGTTCGGTGAGGTGTTCGGGGTGACCGTTGGGGCGCCCTTGACACCGTCTCGTGGCCGTGGGGTACTGCGCAGAGCGGCGTCGCGTGGTCGGGACGGGGGGTGAGTCTGCTGCCGGAGCTGCGGTATCCGACGGTGGCCGAACTGGTGAGCTCCGCCCGCGCCCTGGCCGATCAGCGGCCCGAGTTGTGCGCGCTGCGGCAGGTGGGGGTCTCCCGCGCCGGGCGTCCGCTGCATCTGCTGTCCATCGGCCACGCGCGGCGCGCGGTACTGGTGGTCGCCGGCGCGCACGCCAACGAGCCGGCCGGCGGGGGGACCCTGCTGGTACTGGCCCGGCGGATCCTGGAGATGCCGGAGCTGCGGGACGGCATCTCCTGGCATCTCCTGCTGTGCGCGGACCCCGACGGGGCGAGCCTCCACCGGGCGCCGACACCGCGCAGCCTGTACGAGTACCACCTGGGCTTCTTCCGTCCGGCGGGCCCGGAGCAGCCGGAGTGGGCGCCGTCGCTGCTGCCGCCGGACCGGCTGCCGCCCGAGACGCGCGCGCTGACCGGGGTCATCGACGAGCTGCGGCCCTACCTCCAGGTCTCGCTGCACGGCACCGATCTGGGCGGCAGCTGGGTGCAGCTGACGAGGGACGTGCCGGGGCTGGCGGAGCCGTTCGCCAAGTCCGCGGCGGAGCTGCACATCCCGGTGGAGACGAGCGCGTCGGACGCGGCGGGGTGGCCGGCGTCGGGGCCGGGGGTGCATGTGATGCCGGCGGCCGGCACCGGGCCGGCGTATCCGAGCCTGCCGGACGACGCGCGGCACAGCACCTGGTACCACGCGCACCGGTACGGCGGCCTGACCGCGGTGATCGAGGTGCCGATGTGGGCCGGAGGCGTGGTGGACGATCCGGCACCGCATCCGGCACCGGCGGCGGCGCTGCGGCATCTCGCGCGGCGGCTGCTGGGGGACGCCGGTGAGGTGCTGCGGGTGGTCGAGGACGTGCGGCCCCGCCC
>NZ_JAOCQE010000280.1 GCF_025290915.1 Streptomyces sp. 15-116A
CGCCTGCTGGCCCGTGCCCTGCGCGAGGCACGCGGCGACCGGCTGCGGCGCCCCTTCATCGAGGCCGAACCGTGGATCGGGCCCCATTTGCGGTCCGCGGAGCTGCACCGGCTGGCCCAGGGCTGGCTCGTCGACAGGTCGCCGGGGCCCGGCGAGGCGCAGGCGCGGCTCCCGCACGGGCCGCTGCCCGACCCCGTGGAGGAGCTGAGCGGCCGCGAACGGGATGTGCTGCGGCGGCTGGCCCAGATGATGTCGACCGAGGAGATCGCCGCCGACCTGTACGTCTCGGTGAACACGGTCAAGACCCACCTCAAGAGCGTCTACCGCAAGCTCCAGGTCAACCGGCGCGGCGAGGCGGTACGCCGGGCCCGCGAGCTGAAGCTGCTGTGAGCCGGCGCGGGCGGCCTGGACGGTGCGGGCTGCGCGGGCGATCTGGGCTGCGCGGGCGGTGGTGTCCGTTTCGCCCGTGACGGGTGAGGCGCGGGGCGCCGGAATCGGGTGCGATGGCACCGGCGACCGGTCACCGCCGGCCGCCGGGCCGATCCGGCGAAGTGGTCGAGGTGAGCGACGTGGGCCAGGCGGACGAGGCGGGCGAGGCAGACGAGGTGGGCACGTGAGGCACTGGCGGGCACTGGTCGTCCTCGGGACCGCGCAGTTCCTGATGGTCCTGGACACGGCCGTCATGAACGTGTCCATCAGCCAGCTCGTCGAGGACTTCGACACCGAGGTCACCGCCATCCAGGCCGTCATCACGCTCTACGCGCTGGTCATGGCCGCCTTCATGATCATCGGTGGCCGGCTGGGGGACATGCTCGGCCGCCGCCGCGTCTTCCTGGGCGGGCTCGCCCTGTACGCCGTCGGCTCCGCCCTGACCGCGATCGCGCCGACCCTGTGGGTGCTGGTACTCGGCTGGTCCGTCATCGAGGGACTCGGCGCCGCACTGGTCCTGCCCGCCATGGCCGCGCTCGTCGCCGAGTCCTACCGGGGCCGCGACCGGGCCGTCGCCTACGGCGTCGTCGGCGGCCTGGCCGGTGCCGGAATCGCTGTGGGACCGCTGCTGGGCGGCTGGGTCACGACGTACCTCAGCTGGCGGCTGGTGTTCGCCGGGGAGGTCGTGATCGTCCTCGCCGTGCTCGCCCTGCGCCGCGCCATCACCGAGGTGCCGCGGACCGGCGAGCGTCCCCGGCTGGACGGGATCGGTGCCACGCTCTCCGCGGCCGGTCTGGCGCTCGGTGTGCTCGGCGTCCTCCAGAGCAGCACCTGGGGCTGGGTGCAGCCGCGCAATCCGCCGTTCACCGTCCTCGGCTTCGCGCCGACGCTGTTCGTGATCGGCGCCGGGATCGCCGTCCTCGCGGTGTTCCGCCGCTGGGAGCACCGGCGCGAGGCGCGCGGTGCCGAACCGCTGGTGCATCTGCCGATGCTCGGGCGGCCCGCGCTCCGGTCCGGCCTGCTGTCCCTGCTCAGCCAGAACCTCATCCTGCTGGGCCTGTTCTTCACCATCCCCCTGTATCTGCAGGTCGTGCAGGGATTCGACGCCTTCGAGACCGGGCTGCGGCTGCTCCCGGTCTCCGTCACCATGCTCGTGACCTCCCTCGGCGCCGCCCGGCTCGGCCGCCTGGCCGGCCCGCGCCTGGTGGTCCGGCTGGCCCTGGTCACCGTGACCGCGGCCGTCGTCTGGCTGCTGGCCACCATCGACCCCGTCATCGACGACGCGCAGTTCGCCGGGGCGATGGGCCTGCTCGGTGTGGGCATGGGCCTGTTCGCCTCGCAGCTCGGCAACGTCGTCCAGTCCAGCGCGAGCGAGGAGGAGCGCAGCGAGGTCGGCGGCCTCCAGTACACGGCGCAGAACCTCGGCTCCGCGCTCGGCACCGCGCTCATCGGGTCGCTGCTCATCGGCTCCCTGGCGCACGCCTTCACCGCGCAGGTGGAGGACGACGCGCGGCTGTCCCAGGAGACCCGGCAGCAGGTCGGCGTCCGTCTGGAGGCCGGTGTCACCTTCGTGCCCACCGACCAGGTCCGCTCGGCGGCCGTCCGCGCCGGGCTGCCGCCGACCGAGGTGGAGGCGGTGACGGAGTCGTACGCGTCGGCGCAGCTCGACGGCCTCAAGGCGGCGATCCTGGCGACCGGCGCCATCACGCTGGCGAGTTTCCTGGTCACCCCGCACCTGCCGGGCCGCGACACCGAACGCCCCCGGCAGCCCGGCACCGCGGCGGGGCCCGCCCGGCCGGGCCCGACCCGAACCGGGAGCCCATGATGCCCAGCCATGCCTCGGAGCGCGGCACCGAAGCCGCACCCCGTACCGAAGGGCGTGCCGAGCGCCGTGCCGAACGTGCCGAACGCCGGGCCGAGCAGCGGACGCACGCCGACTACACCGGCGGCGTGTACGGATCCATGCTCGCCGCGTCGGTGATCGTCGGGGCCGGCTCGCTCGGCCAGTTCCCCCGGCTGGAACTGGTACTGCTGCTGGTGCTCACCGGCGGCGTGTTCTGGATCGCCCATGTGCACGCTCAGCTGTTCGGGGCGCGGCTGACGCGGCAGGCCTGGGACCGGCGCGTGGTGATGCGCGTCTGCCGGGACGAGTGGCCGATCGTCAAGGCCGCCGTCCCGCCCGCCGTCGCCGTCGCCGTCAGCCCTCTGCTGGGCCTCGACGTGCAGGGCGCCCTGTGGTTCGGGCTGTCCGTCGCCGTGGCGGGGCAGGTGGGCTGGGCGGCCACAGCGGCACGCCGGGCCGGCGCCGCGTGGCGCCAGGTGGCCCTGTCGGCGGCGGTGAACCTGCTGCTGGGCATGGTGATCATCGGGTTCAAGCTCTGGCTGAAGAAATGACCCGCCCGTCCGCCCCGCCCGAGGAAACGACCCGCCCGTACGCCCCGGCGAGCGGTGTATCACCTGTACGGGGTGAGCCGGGCGGGAGCCGCGCGGGAGGACGATCGCAGCGTGCGGGCGTGACCCGCCGCCTCAGCCCTCGGGAGACCAGCTCATGCGCTACGAGATCCGCGTCGACGGGCACCTCTCGGAACCGCTGATCAACGTCTTTCCGGAACTCGACCACGTCGTGATGTCCGGCCAGACGCTCCTGTTCGGGCACATCGTCGACGACGCCCATCTGTACGGGCTGCTGGCCCGCTGCCAGTCCCTGGGGCTGCGGGTGCTGGAGATACGTCAGGTGCCGGAGTGACCGCGCGATACGGAGCAACGCGCGCCGTCACGCGCTCGCGGCCCGCACCCTGCCCGACTCGACAGCCGCCCCCAGCGCCTCGAAGTCCCGCTCGTTCTGATCGGCGTACGCCTGGGCGAACAGCGTGAGCGCCCGGTCGAAGCGGTCGC
The DNA here is from genome assembly GCF_025290915.1 of Streptomyces sp. 15-116A. Lineage (GTDB taxonomy): Bacteria > Actinomycetota > Actinomycetes > Streptomycetales > Streptomycetaceae > Streptomyces. The sequence goes on from NZ_JAOCQE010000280.1 coordinate 3,325, forward strand.
CGCCGCCCAGGTACGCGGCGATGGCGACGGGGTCGCCGGACCGGGCGTGCGCCCGCGCCAGACAGGCCCCGCACAGCCGGGCGAACAGCCGCAGCAGACCCGGGTCCATGGTCTCCGGGCGGGCGATGCCCTTCCAGTCGCGCAGCTGCCGCACGTAAAAGTCGCGGGGGTGCCCGTCGAGGCCCACGGTGTGCGTCCAGCCCAGCAGGATGTCGCTGGTCGTCTGGATCAGGCGCTGTCCCGCCACCACCCGGCGGCCCTGGTTGTCGTACCGTTCGCCGCTTGTGTACGGGGCCAGCACCGACTCCTGCGCCTCCTTCGCCTGGAGCAGCAGGGGATCGTCGTCGTCCCGGCCGAGCAGCAGCACGATCCAGCAGCGGGTGCCGACACTGCCGACGCCGACGACCTTCCGGGCCACGTCGACGAGGCGGAAGCGGCGCAGCAGATGCCGGCGCTCCGACGACAGGGAGCGCGCGTACTGGTCCAGGACCTCGCGCAGCGCCTTCTCCTCCGTCGCGGGATCGTCCAGCAGGTCACGCAGCGGGGTGATCAGCGGCGGGTCGGGGGTGATGCGCCGCCCGTCGGCCGTGACGCGGGTGAGCTTCTCGAAGGCCTGAAGGTGGGTGCGGGTCCGGGCGCGGGCGGTCGCCTCGGCCGTACGGCGGCCGGCCTCGCGGTGCTTCGACGAGGCGAGCAGCTCGTGGATCCGGTCGGCGTCGTCCTGCGCGTACCAGATGTCGAGGGTGCGCATGCCCGCGAACTCCCGCATCCGCCGCCGGTACGCCCTGACGCACGCCTCGACCGCGTCGTTCTGCTCCCCGGCCGAGAAGCCGTTCGCCCGGCCCGCGACGGCGAAGCTGGCAGCCAGCCGCTTGACGTCCCACTCGAAGGGACCCGCGAGGGTCTCGTCGAAGTCGTTGATGTCGAACACCAGACGGCGTTCCGGGGACGCCAGCAGCCGGAAGTTGAGCAGATGGGCGTCTCCGCACAGCTGCACCGTCAGACCGGTGCCCGGCAGCGGCGCCAGGTCCGCCGCCATGACGGCCGCGGCTCCCCGGTAGAACCGGAAGGGGGCTTCGAGCATGCGGCCGTAGCGGATCGGCACCAGCTCGGGCAGCCGGGTCGCCGACTGCTGCTCGATCACGTCGACGGGGTCGGGCCGTCCCGGGGCCGCCTCGAACCAGCCGTGGGACGACCGGGGTGCCCGGCGGCGCGCGTTCCTGCCGTGGGCGGCGCGTTCGGCCGGGGACAGAGAGGCGCTGAACGAACCGGGCACGGCCATGGCGTGTCTCCCGCCTGGTGGTGAAGGAGGGGCCTCGGTGAAGGAGGTTCCTCGATGAACGAGGGTCCGCGGTGAAGGAGGGTCCTCGGTGCAGGACGGTCTCGCCCCCCATCTCAGCCCGGCCCGTGCCGCCGCCGGATCACCCGCCCCGGGTGAGGCGGCCGGGGGCCGGCGGACACACGCTGAGTTCGGCAGTCCACGGCAGGTCGTGGACGCGCCCGGAACGGAGGCCGGAGATGAGTCCAGAGATGAGTACGGCGACCTACCTCGCATACGACTATCCCTTGCTGAGCGCCTTCTGGACGATGCTGGTGTTCTTCTTGTGGATCATGTGGTTCGTCCTGCTCTTCCGGATCGTCGTGGACATCTTCCGCGACGACGACCTGAGCGGCTGGGCCAAGGCCGGCTGGCTGGTGTTCACCATCGTGCTGCCCTTCCTCGGCGTGTTCGTGTACGTCATCGCCCGGGGCAAGAACATGGGCCGCCGCGAGATCGCGCAGGCACGTGCGCAGCAGCAGGCCTTCGACGACTACGTCCGTGAGACCGCCAGGGGCACGGGCGGCCCGGCCGGCAGCGTCGACGAACTCGCCCGGCTGTCCGAGATCAAGGCACGCGGCGACATCACGGACGAGGAGTTCCGCAGGGCGAAGGAACTGGTCCTCAGCGGACACACCGCTGACGGCGGACGCACCACCTGACGGCTGACACACCGCTGACGGCGGACGCACCACTGATGGAGGCAGCACGATGACAGCGACACACCCGTCTTCCGGCACATCCGGCGCACACGTGCCGCCGGTCAAGCAGCAATGGGCCGAGGGCCTGACCGTCTTCGCCGGCGTCACGCTCGTGATCGCGGGGGCGCTCGGCATCCTCCGCGGTGTCATGGGCATCGCCGAGGACGAGGTCTTCGTCACCACCGGCGACTACGTCTTCGAGTTCGACCTCACCACCTGGGGCTGGATCCACCTGGTGCTCGGCGCGCTCGCCGTGGTCGTCGCCTTCGGGCTGTTCCAGGACGCCCTGTGGGCCCGCGTCGCCGGGGTGACGGTCGCTGGACTCGTCATCATCGCCAACTTCCTGTCCCTGCCGTACTACCCGGTGTGGTCCGTCGTGATGATCGCCTTCTCGGGAGTCATCATCTGGGCGCTGTGCGTGACGCGGTCGGGCACGGGTGAGGATGCGACGGCACGGTAGGCGTGGCACGTTGGAGCGACAGACGTGGAACGGGGGCTGGTGATGTGCCGATGGCTCGCCTACTCGGGCACCCCCATCCTGCTCGACACGATCCTCTACAAGCCGGCACACTCCCTCATCGACCAGAGCCTGCACGCCAAGCTCGGCGTCGAGACGACCAACGGTGACGGATTCGGCGTCGGCTGGTACGGCTCGCACATCGAGACGCCGGGGATCATCCGGGAGATCGGCCCGGCGTGGAGCAACCGCAATCTGCGGGAGATCGCCGACCATGTGCGCTCGCCGCTGTTCTTCGGGCACATCCGGGCCTCCACGGGCTCCCCGGTGCAGCAGACCAACTGCCACCCGTTCCGCCACGGCCGCTGGATGTGGATGCACAACGGCGCCATCGCCGACTTCCACCGCATCCGCCGTGACCTCGCCCTGGCCGTCGACCCGGACCTCTTCCTGTGCATCGAGGGATCGACGGACTCGGAGCTGATGTTCTATCTGGCGCTCACCTTCGGCCTGGAGGACGATCCGCCGGGCGCGGTCGCGCGCATGGCCGGCTTCGTCGAGCGGGTGGGGCACGAGCACGGGGTGGAGTACCCGCTGCAGATGACCGTCGCGGTCACCGACGGGGTGCGGGTGTGGGCGTTCCGCTACTCCTCCGAGCGGGCCTCCCGCTCGCTCTTCTACAACACCCGAGTGGAGACGCTGCGTTCGCTGCACCCGGAGATCGGGTTCCTGCGGGAGGTCTCGGACGACACCCGGCTCATCGTCTCCGAGCCCCTCGGCGACATGCCCGGCGCCTGGAACGAGGTCCCCGAGAGCACGTACGGGGTCGTCCAGCCGGACGGGGACGCGATGTTCGACTTCCGCCCTCAGCCGGTCTGAGCCGGCCGCTCTGTCTGAGGCAGCCGCTCTGAGCCGCTCTGAGCCGCCTCGACGCTTGCGCGTCGCGCGGCGTGAGCGTCCCACCGGTCGTGAGCGTCCTACCCGATGGGCGCCGTCCGGCCCGGGGACAGCCGTCCCAGCGCCAGCCGTGTCACTTCCGGCCAGTCGGCCGCCGCCCCGCTCGCGCTACGGCGGTGCGCGCGCCGGCGGGGTACGTGCACCCTGAGGGCACCCGGCGCGACCCGGCACACGACCGGCGACGGCAGGACCACGTGCTCCCCGTCGATGCCGACCGGGAGCCGGTCAGTGCCGGCCTCGACGACGACCTCGGCGGCACTCAGCCGGATCAATCCGCCGGACCGAGGACGCCACGCCAGCCGGGCCGCCTGCGCGGTGCTGCCCACCCGGACGCCCACCACACCGAGGAGTCCCGAGTCCAGCCGCTCCCTGCGTCCCGGACGGGCGGCGTCGACAGCGCGCCCGTAGCTGTTGTTGCTGACGAGCAGCGCCTGAAGCCCCTCGATGTCCGTCGCATCGGCCCGCGCCCGCAGCCTCGGTGCGTCCTCGCCGGTGAGGAGGCCGGGGAGGGCGTGCAGCGCCGTGCGGGCCTTGGCGTCCCGGTAGGCGGGGTCGGTGACGATCGACGCGTACGTGCCGAACGAGGCGTTGTTGACGAACACGCGGTCCGCGGCGTAGCCGAGGTCGACGCGGAGTTCCACGGCATCGGTCAGGGCCTGCAGCGCCGCCGCCGGATCGTCGCGGTCCAGGCCGAGATCGAGGGCGAAGTGATTGCGCGTACCGGCCGGGATCACGACGAACGGCACGTCGTGCTGCGCCGCGACCTCGGCGACCAGTGCCTGAGTTCCGTCGCCGCCCGCCACCGCCAGCAGATCGGCCCCGTCGGCGACGGCCTGCCGGGCCAGTGCGGTGACGTCCTGGTGCCCTTCGAGTAGCGTCACCCGGCAACCGGCGGCCCTGGCCTTCTCCTCCAGGCGGAAGCGGGCCACCTTGCCGCCGCCGGAGCGCGGGTTCATGAGGACCCACGGCGCGCGCGGTGCCTCGGTGACAGCGTGCCCGGGCCGTGCGGTGCCGGCGTGTGCGGGCCGTGCGGTGCCGGCGTGTCCGGGCTGTGCGGTGCCGGCGTGTCCGGGCTGTGCGGTGCCGGCGTG
>NZ_JAOCQE010000281.1 GCF_025290915.1 Streptomyces sp. 15-116A
GAAGCAGGCGGCGAGGTTGCGTCCGGCGAACGGCAGCCCGGACACCGGCCCGCGCTCGGGGTCGTTGCGCAGCCGCAGCTCGATCGGGTCGAGGCCGGCCTTCGCGGCGAGCTCGTCGAGGGCCGACTCCAGGGCGAACGCGCCCGGCGCCTCACCCGGTGCGCGCATCCAGGTCGGTGACGGCACGTCGAGCCGGACCACCTCGTTGGCCGTGCGGTGCGCGTCGGCGTCGTACATCACCCGGGCCGGTCCGGCGGCGGGCTCGACGAACTCGTAGACGGTCGACGTCCGGTTCAGGGAGCGGTGCTCCAGCGCGCGCAGCCGTCCGTCGGCGTCGGCGCCGAGCCTGACCCGCTGGACCGTGGGGCTGCGGTGGCCGGTGAGGCTGAACATCTGACGCCGGGTCAGCACGACCCGCACCGGCCGGTCCAGCACACGCGCCGCCATCACCGCGGCGACCTGGTGGGCGCGCACACCCTTGCTGCCGAAGCCGCCGCCGATGTGCTCGGAGCGCACGCGTACCGCCGCCGGGTCGAGCCCGAACAGGTTCGCCAGTTCGCCCTGGACCCAGGTGGCGCCCTGGTTGGAGTCGAGGAGGTCGAGCCGGCCGTCCTCCCAGCGCGCGGTCGCCGCGTGCGGCTCCATCATGGCGTGGTGCTCTTCGGGGGTGGTGTACTGCGCGTCCACGACGACGGCGGAGGCGGCGAGTTCGGCCTCCAGGTCGCCCTTCTCGGTCACGCCCTGGCCCTCGGGCGCGTAGCTCTCGGGCCGGTCGGCGGTGAGCGTGGTGTCGTGCGGCTCCTCGTCGTACGTCACGGTGAGCGACTCGGCGGCCTCGCGGGCCTGTTCGGGTGTCTCGGCGACGACCAGCGCGACGGGCCAGCCCGCGTGCGGCACGCGGTCGTGCTGGAAGACCGCGGCGGTCGGGTCGGGGACGCCGAGCATGCCGACGTAATCGGTGGTGATCCGGGGTGCGTTGCCATGGTGCAGGACGGCGAGCACACCGGGCATGGCGAGAACGGGCTCGGTGTCGATGGAGCGGATACGGCCGCGGGCGACAGCGGAGACCACCAGCCAGCCGTGGGCGAGGTGGGGGAAGGGGAACTCGGCGGCGTAGCGAGCGGCTCCGGTGACCTTGTCGCGGCCCTCGACGCGGGTGTGCGCGGTGCCGACGGCGCCGCTCGCCGTGGTGGGGCCGGGGGTCGTGGTGGTCATCGGGCGGCCTCCTCGGCGAGTTCGGTGAGCACGGCCACGACGAGGTTGCGCATGAGGGTCACCTTGTAGGCGTTGTCGGGCAGCGGGCGGGCGGCGGCCAGTTCGGCTTCCGCCGCGGCGGCGAAGTGCTCGGCGTCGGCCGGGGCGCCGAGCAGGGCGCGTTCGGCGGAGCGGGCGCGCCAGGGGCGGGAGGCGACCGCTCCGAACGCCAGCCGCACGTCCCGTACGACGCCGTCCCGCACGTCGAGGGCGGCGGCGATCGAGCCGATCGCGAAGGCGTAGGAGGCGCGCTCGCGCACCTTGCGGTAGCGGGAGCGGGCGGCGACCGGTGCGGCCGGCAGCGTCACGCCGGTGATCAGCGCGCCCGGCGGCAGCGCGGTCTCCCGGTGCGGGGTGTCCCCCACCGGCAGATAGAAGTCGGCGAGCGGCACCTCCCCCGACCCTTCGGCGGTCTCGTACGAGACGACGGCGTCGAAGGCGGTCAGCGCCACGCCCATGTCGGACGGGTGGACGGCCACGCAGTGCTCGGTAGCACCCAGGACGGCGTGGTTGCGGTGCTCGCCCTCGACGGCGGGGCAACCACTGCCCGGTTCCCGCTTGTTGCAGGGCTTGGTCACGTCGGCGAAGTAGCCGCAGCGGGTGCGCTGGAGGAGATTGCCGCCGACGGTGGCCATGTTGCGCAGCTGGCCGGACGCGCCGGCGAGGACGGCCTGGGTGAGGGCCGGGTAGCGGCGGCGGATCTCGGGGTGGGCGGCGAGGTCGCTGTTGGTGACGGTGGCGCCGATGCGCAGTCCGCCGTCGTCGGTCTGCTCGATGCGGTCCAGCGGGAGGCGGCGGATGTCGACGAGGCGGGCCGGGCGCTCGACCCCGGTCTTCATCAGGTCGACGAGGTTGGTGCCGCCGCCGAGGTAGCGGGCGTCGGGGTCCGCGTCGAGCAGGGCCACCGCGCCGGTGACGTCGTCGGCGCGCTGATATCCGAACTCCCTCATGCCGCGGCCTCCTCGGCTGCTTCGGTGGTCTCGTCGTGGCGTGCGGCGGCGGCGCGGGCGACGGCCTGGACGATCGACACATAGGCGCCGCAGCGGCACAGGTTGCCGCTCATCCGCTCGCGGATCTCCTCGGGGCTGAGGAGCGGGGGCCCCGGCTCGGGGCGTACGTCCTCGGTGGCGGCGCTCGGCCAGCCCGCGGCGTGCTCCTCGATCACGGCGACGGCGGAGCAGATCTGGCCCGGTGTGCAGTAGCCGCACTGCAGTCCGTCCAGGTCGAGGAACGCCTGCTGCACCGGGTGCAGCCGCTCGCCCTCGGCCAGGCCCTCGATGGTGGTGATCTCCCGGTCCTCGGCCGCCACCGCGAGCTGGAGACAGGAGACCGTCCGGCGGCCGTCCACCAGAACCGTGCAGGCGCCGCACTGGCCCTGGTCGCAGCCCTTCTTGGTGCCGGTCAGGTCCAGGCGCTCGCGCAGGGCGTCGAGCAGCGTGGTGCGGTGGTCGACGGACAGCTGGTGCTTCTCGCCGTTGATGTTCAGGGTGACGGTGCTGGACGTCGAGGGGGGCATGGACAGCCTTCCTTCGCGGATCCGGGCGGGTCGCCGTGTGCGGCCGTCCGGGCGACGGACGGATTCCGGACGGCGGACGAATGAGGAGACAGGCCGAGGAGACAGACGGGTGCGTGGAGACAGTGCGAGGGCGCGCCGATACGATGAGACCGAAGCGGACAGCTGTCCGCTACTCCCAGAACCGTAGTGGACAGCTGTCCGGTTAGCAAGGGGGCGGTTCCGGCCGCGGCCCACGAGGAGGACGAGTGGGGCAGGACAAGGACGCACCCCTGCGCTCGGACGCCCAGCGCAATCGCGAACGCATCCTGGAGGTGGCCGTCGCCGAGCTGACCCGCTCGGCGGACGCCCCGCTGAGCCAGATCGCCAAGAAGGCGGGCGTGGGACAGGGCACGTTCTACCGGAACTTCCCCAACCGTGAGGCGCTCGTCCTGGAGATCTACCGGCACGAGGTGCGGCAGGTCGCCGACACCGCGGACCAGCTGCTCGCCACGCGCGAGCCCGACCGCGCCCTGCGCGAGTGGATGGACCGCCTGGCCCGCTTCGCGATGACCAAGGCGGGCCTGGCGGACGCGATCCGGCAGGCCACCAGCGCGCCGGGCAGCCCGGGGACACCGGGGAAGACCCCGGTGACCGAGGCGATCGAACGCCTGCTGCGGGCCGGCGAGGAGGCCGGAACCATCCGCCCGGGGGTGACCGCGGACGACTTCTACCTCACCATCGCGGGCCTGTGGCAGCTCGACCCGCACGGCGACTGGCAGCCCCGCGCGACCCGGCTCCTGGACATCGTCATGGACGGACTGCGGGCGGGGGCACGGGGAACCTGACGATCCTTACGGGCGAGACCACGAGGCACCTGACGACCCCGGGAACCTGGAGATCCCACGCCGACTGCCGTCAGCCCCGCAGCCGCCAGGTCCAGCCGGACCGGTCCGGACCCCGCGCTCAAGCCACCGCCGTAGGCGCCAGTTCCCTCAGTTCCTCCAGCGCCGCCCGCACCGCCGGGCGGGTGTGGGCGCCGGTACGGGTGCAGGTCAGGAGCTTGCGGTGGGGGTCGCCGGCGCAGCGGACGCGGGTGATCGGGAGGTGCGGGGTGAGGTGGGCCAGGCGGGGGATCAAGGCCACGCCGAGGCCGTGGGCGACGAGATGCGCCGTGACGTTCCAGTCGAGGGCGTGGTGGACGACGTCGGGGGTGAATCCGGCCGCGCCGCACGCCGACATCACATGCGGCCGGCAGGGGCTCTCCGGCACCGGCGCGATCCACGGCTCGTGCGCCGCCTGAGCGAGGTCGATCCGCTCCCGCCCGGCCAGCGCGTGCCCCTCGGGCACCACCAGGTCGAACGGGTCGTCCAGCAGGGGCTGCTGGTCGAAGCGCGTGTCGCTCAGCGGCGGGTTGTGCGGGGTGGCCTCCACGACGGCCAGGTCGGCGGCGCCCTCGAAGAGCAGGTCGAAGCTCTGCGGCACCCCCGCTTCCAGGATCCGTACGGACAGCCGGGGATGGCGCTCCCCGAGCCGCGCCGCCATGGGCGCAATCAGCACCGAGACGGCCGTCGGGAACCCCGTCACCCGCAACAGGCCCGCGGGCGCGCCGTGATCGGCCCGCAGATCCAGTTCGGCCTGCTCCCAGCGGGCCTGGATGGCATCGGCGTGGGCCAGCAGACTCTCCGCGGCCGGGGTGAGCCGCACCCCGCGCCCCTGCGGTTCCAGCAGGTCGACCCCGAGGTCCCGGGCGAGCTGGCGGATCTGCTGGGAGGCGGCGGACGGAGTGAAGTGCAGAGCTTGGGCGGCCGCGGTGACCGTGCCGTAGTGGGCGACCGCCCTGAGGACGTGCAACCGGCGCAGGTCAATCATGAAGTCCACGCTTCACGGTCCCGTCGAGAAAGTCAACCTGGACGTGTACGGATGCGGGGCCGCACCCTGGGTGGTGTCGCGACGATCGACCGGCCGCACCGAACCGCACGTACGACGAGCCGAGGAGTCACCATGTCCAGCACCACCGGCAGCACGGGCACGGCCGGCAGCGCATGCCCGTACTGCGGATGGCCGGACCACGCGGAGCCGTTCCAGGTGGTGTCGCGGCACGGCACGGCGGCGGGCAGCACGGTCTGGACCCGCTGCGGCTGCGGCTCCCTGCAGGTCCGCGTCATCGACGAGGGCGGCGTCCGGATCGTCTCCCGCAGCAGGCCCGCCGACGTCCCGTGCGGCAGCGCGGGCCGGTGAGCGGGAGGAATCCGCCGTTGACAGGCGGTGGAGCACACCCGTACTAATCGAACCGGCCGGGGCGGATGATCCCGGCCGGAGCGGAGGCGCGGGCGTGCGGGGACATCCTCTGTCGGGGGTCACGGTGGTCAGCCTGGAGCAGGCCGTGGCCGCGCCCTACGCCACCCGGCAGCTCGCGGACCTCGGAGCCAGGGTGATCAAGGTGGAGCGGCCGGGCGAGGGCGACTTCGCCCGGCGCTACGACACCACCGTGCACGGTCACTCCAGCTATTTCGTGTGGATCAACCGCTCCAAGGAATCCCTCACCCTGAACCTGAAGGACCCCCGGGGCCTGGAGATCCTGCACCGGCTGCTGGACGACGCCGACGTCCTCGTGCAGAACCTGGCGCCGGGCGCGACCGACCGCCTGGGCCTGGGCACCGAGGAGCTGACGCGGCGCTACCCGCGGCTGATCCCGTGCACGATCTCCGGCTACGGCACCACAGGGCCGTGGGCCGACCGCAAGGCGTACGACATGCTGGTGCAGTGCCAGACGGGCCTGGTGTCGCTGACCGGCACGCCGGAGGGCACCGCCCGCACGGGCATCTCCGTCGCGGACATCGCCGCCGGGATGTACGCCTACAGCGGGATCCTCACCGCCCTGTACACCCGGGCGACCACCGGCACCGCGCACCCGGTGGAGGTGTCCCTGTTCGAGGCGCTCGCCGAGTGGATGGGCCAGCCCGCCTACTACACCCGGTACGGCGGCAGCCAGCCCCCGCGCCTGGGCACGCAGCACGCCACCATCGCCCCGTACGGCACCTATCCGGCCGCCGACGGGCGGGAGGTGCTGTTCTCCATCCAGAACGAGCGCGAGTGGGCCGCGCTGTGCACCGAGTTCCTCGGCCGTCCCGACCTGACGGACGATCCGCGCTTCGCCACCAGCTCCGCGCGCGTGGCACACCGCGCCGAGCTGAACGGCATCATCGCCGAGCGCTTCGCGCGCTCGGACTCCGAGGAACTGCTCAAGGACCTGGAGGCCATCGGCATCGCCTGCGCCGGGGTCAACGACATCGCCGCGTTCCTCGACCATCCGGTGCTCGCCGCCCGCGGTCGCTGGGGCGAGGTGGCGCTGCCGGGCGGTACGAAGGTCGAGGCGCTGCTGCCGCCCGCCGACCTCGCGGGACTATCGCCGCGCATGGACCCGGTACCGGCGGTGGGCGAGCACACGGAAGCGATCCTGAGCGCGCTGGGCCACTCCCCCGCCGCCATCGAGGCGCTGCGCGCGGACGCGGTGATCTAGGGACCGTCGGTCGGGGGCTCACCGAGCCGTGGTGCCCCTGAGCGCCGTCAGGACGTCGTCGTCCGTGAGTTGCTCGAAGTCGTCGTACCACTGCCCGACGGCCATGAAGCCGGCCGGCTCGGAGAGGCACACCACCTCGTCGGCCTCCCGGCGCATCAGTGCGGCGCCCTCCGGTGCGGCGACGGGGGCGGCGAACACCAGCCGGGCGGGGTTCTGCCGCCGTACGGAGCGCAGGGCGGCGCGAGCCGTGGAGCCGGTGGCCAGGCCGTCGTCGACGACGATCACGGTCCGGTCCTCCAGTTCCGGGGCCGGCCGGCCCTGGCGGTAGAGCGCCTCGCGGCGGCGCAGCTCGGTGCGTTCCCGCTCCACCACCGGGGCGAGATCCTCCTCGCTCAGGCCCAGCCGTCCGAGGGCGTCCAGGTCGAACAGCGGGACCTCGTCGCCGGCCATCGCGCCGACGCCGTACTCCTCGTGGAAGGGCGCGCCGATCTTCCGTACGACGAGGACGTCCAGCGGGGCGTCGAGCGCCCGGGCGACCTCCTGGGCCACGGCGACACCGCCGCGGGGCAGGGCCAGGACGACGGGGTCGGGCAGGGCCCCTTCGCTCTGCCGTGCGCGCAGCCGCTCGGCCAGCTCATGGCCGGCCTGCCGGCGATCACGGAAGCGCATGGCTGATGCTCCTCCCTGTGTCGTGCCGGAGCACCTGATCTCGGCACCCGCGTACCCATCGCCGGGTGCCCGAAGCATGCGCCGTACGGCCATGGAGCGATGGCGCGAAGTGTGGGATGCGTGTCGTTGACGCCATGCCGCGGGGCGGTGGAGCGTGGAGGGGTGAGTCAGCGCCAGACGGCCCCGCGCCGTATCGACTTCGTCGTCTTCGACGGTCTTCAGCCCCTTGATCTCGTCGGCCCGCACGAGGTGTTCCAGGGCGCCGCGCGGCAGGCCGGCGGCTATGTCTGCCGCACCGTGGCAAGCCGTGCGGGGCCGGTCCGGACGGGCAGCGGGCTGCTCGTGCACGCCGAGCACGGCGTCGCGGACCTGGATCCGGCCGGCACGGACACACTCGTGGTCGTCGGCGGCAGCGGCGTGGACGCGGCGCGGCACGACGAGGAGCTGGTCGCCTGGGTCGCGGCGGCGGCCCGCAGCGCCCGGCGGGTGGCCTCGGTGTGCAGCGGGGTGTTCCTGCTGGCGGCCGCGGGACTGCCGGACGGGTGCCGGGTCACCACGCACTGGGCGCGGGGACGGCAGCTGGCGCGGGAGCATCCGGGGCTGCGGGTCGACTGCGACCCGATCTTCGTGCGGGACGGACGGGTGTGGACCTCGGCCGGGGTGACCGCGGGCATGGATCTGGCGCTGGCCCTGGTGGAGGACGATCTGGGCCGTGACATCGCGCACGCGGTGGCCCGTGACCTGGTGCTGTTCCTGCGCCGGCCGGGCGGTCAGTCGCAGTTCAGCGTGGCACTGTGGTCGCGGCAGCCGGCGTCGGACCCGCTGCG
>NZ_JAOCQE010000282.1 GCF_025290915.1 Streptomyces sp. 15-116A
CCCGCCACCCCCCGCCCGTGCCTACGTCGGTTCCCGGCCGCCCACCTACGATCCCGAGCCGACCGCGTTGCCGGTCGCCGAGGTCGATCGGCTGGAGGATCTCGTGCCGGACACCGTGCTGGACGGGGCGCGGTACGGGGCCTGTACGTTACGGGCCGCTTCCGTGCGGGGGGATTCCGCCCGGTACCGGGGGGAGCCGCGGCGGGACGCGTTGCTCACCGCGCGGTTCGGGAGCGGGGAGAGCGCGCTCCTGCTCGTCGCCGTCGCGACGGGTGCGCGGACCGCGCCGGAGGCGCACCGTGCCGCCGCCGAGGCCTGCCGGTGGATCGGCAGGGCCGTCGGCCGCAGTCACGCCCGCCTCGTCGAGGACATCAGGGCCGCCCGGCGCGGCGACCTGAAGTCCGGCCTGCACCGGCTCACCGACCGCAGCCTCGGGAAACTCCGCGCCGGCGCAGCCGAGCAGGGCCTGGAGCCGGAGGCGTACGCCGCGACCCTGCGCTGCCTGCTCCTGCCCGCCGACCCCGACTGCCGCACCCGGGTCTTCTTCGGCGTCGGGGACGGCGGCCTGTTCCGGCTCCGCGACGGCGTCTGGCAGGACATCGAACCGCAGGTCACCGTGGTCAAGGGCGAGCCCGTCCTCGGCTTCGGCTCACCGCCCTCCGAGACCCCCGAGGGCGACCGCCTCACCATGGACCTCGGCATCCCCACACCCCCGAGCCCGTACGAGCCGGCCCCCGAGCCCCCGCGCGAGCCCTTCCGTTTCCGCACCTCGATAGCCCGCCCGGGTGACACCCTGCTGATGTGCGGCGCCGGACTCGCCGACCCCCTGCGCGGCGAGGAGGAACTCCGCGCCCACCTCGCCGACCGCTGGTCCCGCCCCGAACCCCCCGGCCTCGCCGCGTTCCTCGCCGACACCCAGGTACGGGTCAAGGGCTACGCGGACGACCGCACGGCCGTCGCCGTCTGGGAGGCGTGAGCGGCGCCCTTGTGAATTCATGGAAGCCATGGCCAGACAGAACGTCGCGGAACAATTCGTCGACATCCTCACCCGCGCGGGCGTCAAACGCCTCTACGGCGTCGTCGGCGACAGCCTCAACCCCGTCGTCGACGCCGTGCGCCGCCATCCCGCCATCGACTGGATCCACGTCCGGCACGAGGAGACCGCCGCCTTCGCCGCCGGCGCCGAGGCGCAGATCACCGGCCGGCTCGCCGCCTGCGCCGGCTCCTGCGGGCCGGGCAACCTGCACCTCATCAACGGCCTGTACGACGCCAACCGTTCCATGGCCCCCGTCCTCGCCCTCGCCTCCCAGATCCCGTCCAGCGAGATCGGGCTCGGGTACTTCCAGGAGACCCACCCCGACCAGCTGTTCCGCGAGTGCAGTCAGTACAGCGAGCTGATCTCCAGCCCGCGGCAGATGCCCCGGCTGCTGCAGACCGCCATCCAGCACGCGATCGGCCGCTCCGGCGTCAGCGTCGTCTCCCTGCCCGGCGACATCGCCGACCTGCCCGCACCGGAGAAGGCCGCCGAGTCCGCCCTCGTCACTTCCCGGCCCACCGTCCGCCCCGGTGACGCCGAGCTCGACCGGCTCGTCGACATGATCGACGCGGCCGAGAAGGTCACCCTGTTCTGCGGCAGCGGCACCAAGGGCGCGCACGCCGAGGTCATGGAGTTCGCGCAGAAGGTCAAGTCGCCCGTGGGGCACGCGCTGAGGGGCAAGGAGTGGATCCAGTACGACAACCCCTTCGACGTCGGCATGAGCGGTCTGCTCGGCTACGGCGCCGCCTACGAGGCCACCCACGAGTGCGACCTGCTGATCCTGCTGGGCACGGACTTCCCGTACAACGCCTTCCTCCCCGACGACGTACGGATCGTCCAGGTCGACGTGCGGCCCGAGCATCTGGGGCGGCGCTCGAAGCTGGACCTCGCGGTGTGGGGCGACGTACGGGAGACGCTGCGGTGTCTGATTCCGCGGGTGCGGGTCAAGGACGACCGGCGGTTCCTCGACCGGATGCTGAAGAAGCACGCGGAGGCGCTGGAGGGGGTGGTGAAGGCGTACACCAGGAAGGTGGAGAAGCATGTGCCGATCCACCCCGAGTACGTGGCGTACGTACTCGACGAACTCGCCGACGACGACGCCGTGTTCACCGTCGACACCGGCATGTGCAACGTCTGGGCCGCCCGCTACCTCTCGCCCAACGGCCGTCGCCGGGTGATCGGTTCCTTCTCCCACGGCTCGATGGCGAACGCGCTGCCCATGGCGATCGGCGCCCAGTTCACCGACCGGGGGCGGCAGGTCGTGTCGATGTCCGGGGACGGCGGATTCGCCATGCTGATGGGGGACTTCCTCACCCTCGTCCAGTACGACCTGCCGGTGAAGGTGGTGCTGTTCAACAACTCCTCGCTCGGCATGGTCGAGTTGGAGATGCTGGTCGCCGGGCTGCCGTCGTACGGCACGGCCAACAAGAACCCCGACTTCGCGGCCGTCGCGCGGGCGTGCGGGGCGTACGGGGTGCGCGTGGAGAAACCGAAGGAGCTCGCCGGGGCGCTGAAGTCCGCGTTCAAGCACAAGGGGCCGGCGCTCGTCGACGTCGTCACCGACCCCAACGCGCTGTCCATCCCGCCGAAGATCAGCCGGGAGATGGTCACCGGGTTCGCGCTGTCCGCGTCGAAGATCGTCCTTGACGGCGGGGTGGGCCGGATGCTGCAGATGGCCCGGTCGAACCTGCGCAACGTGCCCCGGCCGTGAGGCAGTTCAGGAGCCGCGGGTCCGCCAGCGGCGGTTCAGGGTGTCGTACTCGTAGTGCGGCAGGCCCTCGATGGCGCTGGTGCGGAACGGGCGGCCGTGGTCGTCGATCCGGACGGTGCCGGTGCGGCCCTGTGAGGACCAGTCCAGCTCCAGGTACCAGCGGCAGTCGCAGGTGCCGGTGCGGGCGGTCACCAGCAGCACCTCCGGGTCCTTCGCCGAGACCCGGTAGGGCAGGCGCACGGCCGGGATCGGCGTGCCCGCGTCGTTGCCGGGGACCGCGCGGGCGATGGGCCGGTCCTTGTCGAGGTCCACGTCGAAGTACCGCGGCGTGAGCGCGCCGCCGCAGCCCTGGTCCATGGCGTACGCGTTCCCCGCGACGGGCTCGGACCGCCCGGCGACCCGGACCCGCAGCGCGGTCAGTACCACCGCCGCCTCGGACCTGCCCTGCACGGACACCTCCACGAGCGTCTCCCGCCCGTGCACGGCGTTCTGTGTCGCCGCCCAGACACCGGCGTCCTGCGGAGCGGGCGGCGGCGGCACCTGAGCCGGCGGCTTGCCGACGACGTAGTCGTGCCCACAACCCTGGTCCCACGCCTGCGAGTCGACGGTCCAGGCGAGGGGTGTCGTCCCGGCAGGACCGGCGCCGGGTCCGCTCGGCGCGGCATCCGTCCCGGTCGCCGAGGCGGAGGGCTCGTCCCGTGGTCCGCCCGAACCGTCGGTGCCGTGCGGGCGCCTGGCCGTGCCGCTCGCGGAGGGGGAGGGGGACGCCGACGACGACGCCTCACCCCGTCCGGCGCTCCCGGACACGCTCACCGACGGCTCCCCGCCGGCCCGCACACCGTCGGCCGCGGACCGCTTCCCGCCCCCGTCCGGCAACGCGGACAGACTCCCCGCCACCCCGAGGACGGCACAGGCGACAGCGAGCAGCACCCGCCTGCGCCGATACCAACGCCGCCCCGGACCACCGCCCCCGGCCGGCCCGGTCGCACCGGCACCACCACGCCGCGCCGCCGCGGCCACGGGCCCGCGCACCACACCCCCGTCCCACACAGCCTCGCCACCCACACCGGACTCGTCGGCATCCCCCCGCCCGTCGACGGGAGCGGAGCCCCGACCGGAACCACCCGTCGGGCCGCTCCCCGCCCCGCGCGGACCACCGGGCTCGCCCACGGAGGCACTGGGAGTCCGCTCGTCCGCCCTCGGTTCGTGCGGCTCGGTCGCCGGCTCCGGCTGTGTGTCGATGTTCTGCCGGGTGCCCGCATCGACGTCCGTCGTGGCGGTGGGGGTGTCCGGGGCGGGCTCGGATCCGCTGCCCGCAGGGCCCGTGGCCCGGGGGCGTTGGCGGGTGGCTGTGGCTGCCAGCCAGCGGCGGTGGAGTTCCAGGCGTTCCTCCGGGGTCGCGCCGCACAGGGCCGCGAAGCGTTCCGCGGGGGCGAAGTCGACGGGGACCGCGTCGCCGGCGCAGTAGCGGTGCAGGGTGGAGGTGTTCATGCCGAGGCGGCGGGCCAGCGAGCCGTAGCTGCGGTCCGTCCGTTCCTTCAGCTCCCGCAGCAGCGCCGCGAACCCGGCCACCTCGTCCCGGCCGCCGTCGCCCTGTGCCGACACCGACACCCCCGCCTCTCGTCCCCGCCGCCGTCCCGGGCCCGGGACGGCATCCCAGGCACCCCATATACCTGCACGTCAGACAGGCTGGGATGGTTCCATGCCCGCCGGACCGCCCACGGCGCTTGCGCCCGCCCGGCGTGACCGCCGATGCTCTTGGTACCGCCCCGGCGGCCGCCGGACGGACCATCCCGGCCGTCGCGCCGGACCCGGCGTACGTACCACGCCAGACCCTACGGTTGCGGTACCTCACGCCGCGGCAGTTTCCATCCACCACGCACACACCACACGGGGGACACCCATGCCCAACCGCACCCGAGCCGGCGCACTCGCCGTCCTCACCGTCGCCGCCCTCACCGCCGGCACGGCACTCACCGCACCGGCCGGAGCGGCGGCGCACAATACCTCCGCCGCCCCGCGGTTCCTCTCCGCGTCCCAGCTGCCGCCGCACCCCTCCTCCGAGTGGACCGCCGGCCCCGTCACCGACGGCTTCCCGGTCCAGCTCGCCTACTGCCTGGGCGAGGGCGTGCCCGCCTACGACTACCGGCACCGGTTGTTCCACACCGACCTCGACACCGGCGCCGTGCAGGTCACCACCGTCACCGGCTCCGCGGCCAAGGGCAAGGCGCTGGCCGCCCGGCTGGACAAGGAGATCCGTACCTGCGCGGACCGCATCGAGCGGACGTACCCGGACGTCGAGGCCGAGGGCCGCTTCTACGGTGCGGTGCGGGTCGAGGAGGGCGCCAAGGTGTACGGGCTGCACACGGAGACCTCCTGGGGCGCCACGGACATCAACCTGCTGTCCGTCGGCCGGGACGGCAGGACCGTGACCGTCGTCGGCTGGGGACAGATGGGCGACTTCGGCGACGCCCCGGTGGCCGCCTTCAAGAAGACCACGAGGACGGCCGTCACCAAGCTCCACTGACCGCACGCCCCCCACGGCCACCACGAGAGCCGGGGCCGTCCTCTCGCCACGGGGGTCGGGAGGACGGCCCCGCGCGGGTCGGTGGCCGTCGCACTTCGGCCAACAACCGGCCGCCGGCGCCCGAACATGACTGCCTCCGTGCCGATGGGGCAAGCATTCCCGTGAGCGTGTTCGAGACACCGGGGGACGTCGAGCGGCACACGGGCGGGGGTCATGACGAGGCAGGTACGAGGAGGCCGTCCCGGCACGGGCGGGCCCTCGGTGAAGACGGTGGAGGAGACGGCCGACGCGGCCGCACAGCGGGGCCCCGCGGCCCAGCTCAGGCGCAGACTGGGGCGGGCCGACCTACGGGCGGTACCGGAGTCCCGGCGGGCGCTGCGCGAGCTGCTGCGGAGCTGGGGCAGGCCCGGCCGGTCCGAGATAGCGGAACTGCTCACCAGCGAACTGGTCACCAACGCGCTGGTGCACACCGACCGCGAGGCGGTGCTGACGGCCACCGTCGGACCGCGTGGACTGCGCGTGGAGGTACGGGACTTCGTGGCCCGCGAGCCCCGGCCGCGCGTACCGGACGCCGACGACGGTACGCACGGCCGGGGCCTCGTCCTGGTGGAGTCCCTGGCCGATCAGTGGGGGGTACGGCCGCACGCCGTGGGCAAGGCCGTCTGGTTCGAACTCGGCGCGGACGCCGCCTGAACCGCGGACGCCGCCTGAACCGCACCGGCTCAGCCGAACTGCTGCTCCAGGTCCTTGAGCTTGCGCTCCAGGGAGTCCAGCCGCGGCAGGGCCTGGGTGTCGTCCTCCGCGGTGAGGTCCACGGTCACCGGTTCAGTGGCGCCGCGCACCGGCTGGAGGGAGGGCCGCGTGCGCACGGGCAGAGGCTCCGGCGTCGCCGATATGGCAGGCTCCGCGGAGACCATGTCGTCGCCCCGCTCCACCGTCGTCGTCGCCTCCAGCTGTCGTCCGCCGCCGCGGCCCACGAAACCCCGGTGACCGCGGCTGATGGCCTTCAACTGGGCCCGCTCCACCCGCTCCTGCTCGCGCCGGCGCCGGCGCTCCGCGTCCTTCTGCCGCTGGTCCTCGCGGACCTCCTCGACCGCCTCGTCCAGGCTGCGCACGCCCTCCAGCAGCATCAGCGACCAGGCGCGGTACGTCTCCCGGGGCGCCCGCAGCCAGCGCACGATACGGATCTGCGGCAACGGGCGCGGCACCAGGCCCTGTTCGCGCAGTGCGGCCCTGCGGGTCTGCTTCAGCGCGCGGTCGAACAGCACCGCCGCCGACAGGGACATGCCCGCGAAGAAGTGCGGGGCGCCCGCGTGGCCGACGCCCCGGGGAGCGTGCACCCAGTTGAACCAGGCCGCCGCGAACGCGAACGTCCACACGAGTATCCGTGAGCCGAGTGCCGCGTCCCCGTGGCTGGCCTCGCGCACGGCGAGCACCGAGCAGAACATCGCCGCGCCGTCCAGGCCGAAGGGGACGAGGTACTGCCAGCCGCCGGACAGGCCGAGGTTCTGTTCACCGAAGCCGACCAGGCCGTGGAAGGAGAGCGCCGCGGCCACCGCCGCGCAGCAGAACAGCAGGACGTAGGAGACGGTGCCGTAGATGGCCTCCTTGCGCCTGCGGCGCTCCTCGCTGCGCTCCCACGAGTCGTCCAGGCTCGTGTCCTTGACCGAGGAGCGCTTGCCGCGCGCCAGCACCGCCACCGCCGCCAGCATGCCCAGGAGCAGCACGGCGCCCGGAAGCAGCCAGTTCAGCGATATGTCGGTCAGTCTCATCTAGGGGTCCCTTGCCTTGGGATAGGGCGTAACGCCCGCCATAGTGGCCCAATCGCCGCAGCCCTCAGGGGGTTTCGCGGCAACAGACCGCCAAGGAGGCGCAAGGGACCGCTCCAGGCGCATTTGTGCTCGAACTGCCGCTTGAATCACGGTGGTTGAGTTCGAATTAGTGTGACCGCCGGGGTGGTTCGGGAAACGGATGGGGCCGTTGGTGCCGAGCGCCGTCGGGTGCCCGGGGGCGGGTCAGCCGGCCTCGGCCAGCGCCCTGCCCCCGGCCCGCTGGGTCGCGCAGGTGCGCGGGCAGGTGGCGCACATGTCGTCGGGGCGCAGCGTGTAGAACATGCAGCAGCTGACCCGGTCCCGGGTGTGCGCGGGTTCACCGGCGGGGCCCGCCGACCGGCGGAACGCCGCCGCGCCCACGTACGGCTTGGTCGTGCCCGGCAGCAGCAGCTCCAGCTCGCGCATCGCCCGCTCCTCCTCGCCGAGCAGCTGCCCGACGTACCACAGGCTCTCCACGACCTCGTCGGTCGCCATGCCCCACAGGGCCCGGCCGCGCCGCCGCATACGGGGTCCGAATCCGGCCAGGACGGGTTCGAGGTGCTCGGAGACCGCCGCGCGGACCTCGGCGCGCAGCGCGTCCTCGTCGGGGACGACCCGCGCGCCGGGCAGCTCGGCGGCCGGATCGCCGGGGAGGCAGGCGAAGCC
>NZ_JAOCQE010000283.1 GCF_025290915.1 Streptomyces sp. 15-116A
GCGGCTGGCGCGTCCGCGCCGACCGGCTTCTCGAGTCGACCTATTTCGCGCCAGACCGAGGACGGACACCACCGACCCCGGCCCCGACTCACCCACCCACCGCAGGCGCTACGCGCACCCCCACCGAAGCCGCAGCGGCGCCGCAGGCATCCACCCACCGCACCGCAGGCACCCGCACCGGCGCCGCAGGCATCCGCACCCGCACCCCGCCCGCCCCGCGGAGCGAACCCGCACCACAACCCACGAGAGGCTGACCGACCGTGCAAGACGATCTCATCGCACAGGCCCAGGCATGGCTCACCGAGGACCCCGACGCGGACACCCGCGCCGAACTCGCCCGCCTCATCGACGCCCAGGACCACGCCGAGCTCGCCGCACGCTTCAGCGGCACCCTCCAGTTCGGCACCGCCGGCCTCCGCGGCGAACTCGGCGCCGGCCCCATGCGCATGAACCGCTCCGTCGTCATCCGCGCCGCCGCCGGCCTCGCCGCCTACCTCACCCAGCACGCCGACCCCAACGGCCTCGTCGTCATCGGCTACGACGCCCGCCACAAGTCCCACGACTTCGCCCAGGACACCGCCGCCGTCATGACCGGCGCCGGCCTGCGCGCGGCGGTCCTCCCCCGCCCTCTCCCCACCCCCGTCCTCGCCTTCGCCATCCGTCACCTCGGCGCGGTCGCCGGCGTGGAGGTCACCGCCAGCCACAACCCGCCCCGGGACAACGGCTACAAGGTGTACCTCGGCGACGGCTCCCAGATCGTCCCCCCAGCCGACGAGGAGATCGCCGCCGAGATCGCGGCGGTCCCGTCCCTCACCACGGTCCCCCGCCCCACCGAAGGCTGGGAGATCCTCGACGACAGCATCCTCGACGCCTACCTCGCCCGCACGGACGCCGTCCTCGCCCCCGGCTCCCCCCGCACCGCCCGCACGGTCTACACGGCGATGCACGGCGTCGGCAAGGACGTCCTCCTCGCCGCCTTCGCCCGCGCCGGCTTCCCCGCCCCCGTGCTCGTCGCCGAGCAGGCGGACCCCGACCCGGAGTTCCCCACCGTCGCGTTCCCCAACCCGGAGGAGCCCGGCGCGATGGACCTGGCCTTCGCGACGGCCCGCGCGACCGACCCGGCCCCCGACCTGGTCATCGCCAATGACCCGGACGCGGACCGCTGCGCCGCCGCGGTGAAGGACGGCGCCGACTGGCGCATGCTCCGCGGCGACGAGGTCGGCGCGCTCCTCGCCGCTCACCTGGTCCGCCGCGGCGCGACCGGCACGTTCGCCGAGTCGATCGTCTCCTCCTCGCTCCTCGGCCGGATCGCGGAGAAGGCGGGCCTCCCGCATGTCGAGACCCTCACCGGCTTCAAGTGGATCGCCCGCGCCGACGGCATCCGTTACGGCTACGAGGAGGCCCTCGGCTACTGCGTGGACCCGGACGGCGTACGCGACAAGGACGGCATCACCGCGGCCCTGCTCCTCACGGAGCTGGCCTCCGAGCTGAAGCAGGAGGGCCGTACCCTCCTCGACCTCCTCGACGACCTCGCCGTCGAACACGGCCTGCACGCCACCGACCAGCTCTCGGTCCGGGTGAAGGACCTCAGCCTGATCGCCGACGCGATGCGCCGCCTGCGCGAACACCCGCCGACCGAGCTCGCGGGCCTGCGCATCACCAAGGCGGAGGACCTCACCCGGGGCACGGACACGCTCCCGCCCACGGACGGCCTGCGCTACACCCTCGAGGGCGCGCGGGTGATCGTCCGCCCGAGCGGCACGGAACCGAAGCTGAAGTGCTATCTGGAGGTGGTCGTCCCGGTCCCCGCCCGCACGGACCTCCCCGCCGCCCGCACCGAGGCGGAGGCACTCCTGACGCGGCTCAAGGGGGACCTGTCCGAGGCAGCGGGCATCTAGACGAAACCGGGGTGTCCCCCAAAGGACACCCCGGACACCCCGGACACCACGGCAAGCGGAACCTCACGCCACCGCAAGCAGAACCGCCAACAGCACAGCCCCCGCCCCGGCCGGCGCAAGGATCTCGTACGCCCACCGCACAGTGACCTCACCCTGCGCCGCAGCCGCCTCCTGCCCCGCCTCATGCAGTTCCCGCAGCTCGTCCATGGCCTGGTCAGTCGTCGACCGCACGGGCCCCGCGACCGCGCGCTGCGAGGCCGCGCCCCCGCTCCGAAACGCACTCCCCACACCCGGCCCCCGCCCCGTGGCCCGCACATCGACGCCCTCGCCCCGCTGCGCCTGCGCCCGCATCTCCTGCCGCGCCGCCCGCTTGCGCGCCCGCAGGGACACGGGCAAGGCCCACAGCTGGTACTTCGTACCGGACTCGGCCACGACCTCGTTGGAGTAGCCGGACCGCAGCGCGGCGACCCGCCCCCAGGGCAGCACGATCACCCGGAACGGATTGCGGATCCGCAGCCGCTCGTGCCCGGCGTACACGGCGGGCCGCACGGTGAAGGCGATCACCAGCGGCACCAGCAGCAACAGCGCGGCCAGCGCCAGCCACGGCGTACGCCCCTCACCGGAGATCACCGCGTCGATCCCGAACCACCCCGCGACGGCCAGCAGCAACACACCACCGGCGATCCCCGCGGGCGACCGGTACACCCGGTCCCGGACGGGGTCCTGGTCCGGCTTCTCCGGCTGGGGCGACTGCGCGTCAGGCGAGCTCATGCCCCCGATTCTGCCCGACGCCCGCAAGCCCCCTCGCGCCCACCGTCCGCCGGACCGGATCCCTGCGAGGGCCCGGACCGGATCCCTGCGAGGGCTGTACAGCCGCTACGCGCGTAGATATGCTCGGCTTGTGAGCATGCCCACCACTGCACCCAAGCCTCTCGGCGACGTCACCGCGTCGGACAGCACGCTGCGCCGTTTCCTTCACGGGCTGCCCGGCGTCGACCCCGTCGGCCTGGAGGCGCGCGCCGCCTCCCTCGGCACCCGTTCGATCAAGACGACCGCGAAGGCGTACGCGATCGACCTCGCCATCTCGATGGTCGACCTGACGACGCTGGAAGGCGCGGACACCCCGGGCAAGATCCGGGCGCTCGGCGCGAAGGCGGTCCTGCCCGACCCGACCGACCGCACCGCCCCCGCCACGGCCGCGGTCTGCGTCTACCCGGACATGGTGGCCACCGCGAAGGAGGCCGTCGCCGGTTCCTCCGTGAAGGTCGCCTCCGTCGCCACCGCGTTCCCGGCGGGCCGCGCCCCGATCGCCGTGAAGCTGGCGGACGTGAAGGAGGCCGTTGCCGCGGGCGCGGACGAGATCGACATGGTCATCGACCGCGGCGCGTTCCTCGCCGGCCGGTACATGAAGGTGTACGAGGAGATCGTCGCCGTGAAGGAGGCCTGCGGGTCCGCGCGGCTGAAGGTGATCTTCGAGACCGGTGAGCTGTCGACGTACGACAACATCCGCCGGGCCTCCTGGCTCGGCATGCTCGCGGGCGCGGACTTCATCAAGACCTCGACCGGCAAGGTCGCCGTCAACGCGACCCCGGCGAACACCCTGCTCATGCTGGAGGCGGTGCGCGACTTCCGGGCGCAGACCGGCGTCCAGGTGGGCGTGAAGCCGGCCGGCGGCATCCGGACCAGCAAGGACGCGATCAAGTTCCTGGTGCTGGTCAACGAGACGGTGGGCGAGGACTGGCTGGACAACCACTGGTTCCGCTTCGGCGCCTCCTCGCTGCTGAACGATCTGCTGATGCAGCGCCAGAAGCTGGCCACCGGCCGCTACTCCGGCCCCGACTACGTGACGGTGGACTGATCACCATGACCGACAAGACCACGGACAAGCGGTCGTCCGCTTTCGAGTACGCACCGGCGCCCGAGTCCCGCTCGGTCGTCGACATCGCCCCGTCGTACGGCCTGTTCATCGACGGCGAGTTCACCGAGGCGGCCGACGGCAGGGTCTTCAAGTCGATCTCGCCGTCCACCGAGGAGGTCCTCTCCGAGGTGGCGCAGGCGGGCGAGGCGGACGTCGACCGCGCGGTGAAGGCCGCCCGCAAGGCGTTCGAGAAGTGGTCGGCGCTGCCCGGCTCCGAGCGCGCCAAGTATCTGTTCCGCATCGCGCGGATCATCCAGGAGCGCTCCCGCGAGCTGGCCGTCCTCGAGACCCTCGACAACGGCAAGCCGATCAAGGAGACCCGCGACGCCGACCTGCCCCTGGTCGCCGCCCACTTCTTCTACTACGCGGGCTGGGCCGACAAGCTGGAGCACGCCGGCTTCGGCGCCGCCCCGCGCCCGCTCGGCGTCGCGGGCCAGGTCATCCCCTGGAACTTCCCGCTGCTGATGCTGGCGTGGAAGATCGCCCCGGCGCTGGCGACCGGCAACACGGTCGTCCTCAAGCCCGCCGAGACGACCCCGCTGTCCGCCCTGTTCTTCGCGGACATCTGCCGCCAGGCCGGTCTGCCCAAGGGTGTCGTCAACATCCTCCCGGGCTACGGCGACACCGGCGCCGCCCTGGTCGCGCACCCGGACGTGAACAAGGTCGCGTTCACCGGCTCCACGGCCGTCGGCAAGGAGATCGCCCGCACGGTCGCCGGCACCCGCAAGAAGCTCACCCTCGAACTGGGCGGCAAGGGCGCCAACATCATCTTCGACGACGCCCCCATCGACCAGGCCGTCGAGGGCATCGTGAACGGCATCTTCTTCAACCAGGGCCAGGTCTGCTGCGCCGGCTCCCGCCTGCTGGTCCAGGAGTCGGTCCAGGACGAGCTGCTGGACTCCCTCAAGCGCAGGCTCTCCACGCTCCGCCTCGGCGACCCGCTGGACAAGAACACCGACATCGGCGCGATCAACTCCGCGGAGCAGCTCACCCGGATCACCTCGCTGGTGGAGCGGGGCGAGGCGGAGGGCGCCGAGCGCTGGTCCCCGGCCTGCGAACTCCCCACCTCGGGCTACTGGTTCGCGCCGACGCTGTTCACGAACGTCACCCAGGCGCACACCGTCGCCCGCGACGAGATCTTCGGCCCGGTGCTGTCGGTGCTGACCTTCCGCACGCCGGACGAGGCCGTCGCCAAGGCCAACAACACGCCGTACGGACTGTCGGCGGGCATCTGGACCGAGAAGGGCTCCCGCATCCTGGCGGTCGCGAACAAGCTGCGCGCGGGCGTCGTCTGGTCCAACACGTTCAACAAGTTCGACCCGACCTCGCCGTTCGGCGGCTACAAGGAGTCGGGCTTCGGCCGCGAGGGCGGCCGCCACGGCCTGGAGGCGTACCTCGATGTCTGACACGCGACTGAGTGTCCTCAAGACCTACAAGCTGTACGTCGGGGGCAAGTTCCCCCGCTCCGAGAGCGGCCGGGTGTACGAAGTGACCGACTCGAAGGGCAACTGGCTGGCCAACGCGCCGCAGTCGAGCCGCAAGGACGCCCGGGACGCGGTCGTCGCCGCGCGCAAGGCGTTCGGCGCGTGGTCGGGCGCGACGGCGTACAACCGGGGCCAGATCCTCTACCGCGTCGCGGAGATGCTGGAGGGCCGCCGGGACCAGTACGTCCGTGAGGTGGCCGACGCGGAGGGCCTGTCGAAGTCGAAGGCCGCGGCCCAGGTGGACGCGGCGATCGACCGCTGGGTCTGGTACGCGGGCTGGACCGACAAGATCGCCCAGGTGGTGGGCGGCGGCAACCCGGTCGCGGGCCCGTTCTTCAACCTCTCCTCCCCGGAGCCGACCGGCGTCGTCGCCGTGCTGGCCCCGCAGGAGTCGTCCTTCCTGGGCCTGGTCTCGGTCGTCGCCCCGGTGATCGCGACGGGCAACACGGCGGTCGTGGTGGCCTCCGAGACGTCCCCGCTGCCCGCCCTCTCCCTGGGCGAGGTGCTGGCGACCTCGGACCTTCCCGGCGGTGTGGTCAACGTCCTGTCCGGCCGTACGGCGGAGCTCGCGGCCCCGCTCGCCGCGCACCAGGACGTCAACGCGATCGACCTCGCGGGCGCCGACGAGGCGCTGGCGAAGGAACTGGAGATCGCGGCGGCCGACAACCTCAAGCGCGTTCTCCGTCCACAGGCTGTGGACGACTGGTCGGCGACGCCCGGCCTGGACCGTATGACGGCCTTCCTGGAGACGAAGACGGTCTGGCACCCGACGGGTTCGCTGGGCGCGTCGGGCTCCTCCTACTGACCGCCACCCCCCACACCGGAGAGCCGCGCCCCACCTCCGTCCGGGAGGGGCGCGGCTCTCCGCCTTCGGGTCCGCCGGGTCAGCGCAGGGTCTCCGTGGCCTGACCGATCGGCTGGACGCCGCCGATCGAGTCGGCCCGCGCCACCGGGTCGGTCACGGAGCGGGAGTTGACCGGCTGGAAGTCGGCGACCTGGGTGCCGACGCCGTTGCTGAGCGGGTCGAAGCCGGTGCCGGCGAGCGGGTTGGGCTTGAGGCCGGTGACCGGGGCGGTGGCATGACCGACCGTGCCCGTCGCCGTCTCCAGGCCTGCCTGCGGGTCGAGCTGGCCGAGAGCACCGGAGCGGCCGCCGCCCTCGCCCAGCAGCGACTCGGAGTCCGCCGCTGCCGCCGTCGTCGCGGCTGCGCCCAGCGCCACGGACGCGGTCGCCAGGACGGCGAGGGCGCGCCGGGCGGTCGACGTCTTGGGGGAGTCGTGTCGGGCCATCTGTGTGCCACCTTCTGATCTCACTGGGTAATCAGGTCGACGCGAAGCGTAGTTGAGATGTGACGCACGCTTCAAAGCGGACCCGCGGGGTCGTACGGCGCCCGACCGATGCCTCACACTGGTGTCCCGTGAGTTCCCAGTCGCCCATATCCGCGCGAGTCGTGCTGCTCTGCGGCCCCTCCGGCTCCGGCAAGTCCCTGATCGCGGCCCGCTCCGGCCTCCCGGTGCTGCGCCTCGACGACTTCTACAAGGAGGCGGGCGACCCGACGCTGCCGCTGCTGCCGGACGGCTCGGCCACCGACTGGGACCACCCCGCCTCCTGGGACGCGGACGCCGCCGTCGCCGCGATCGACCGGCTGTGCCGCACGGGCCGTACGCCCGTCCCCGTCTACGACATCTCGCTCAGCGCCCGCACCGGCGAGGACACCGTCGACATCGGCCGCACCCCGCTGTTCATCGCCGAGGGCATCTTCGCGGCGGAGATCGTCGGCCGCTGCCGTGAACTGGGCGTGCTGGCGGACGCGCTGTGCCTGAACCGCGGCCCGGTGCGCACGTTCCGCCGTCGCTTCGTGCGGGATCTCAAGGAGGGCCGCAAGTCGGTGCCGTTCCTGCTGCGGCGGGGCTGGCGGCTGATGCGCCTGGAACGCTCGATCATCGCCCGCCAGACGGCCCTGGGCGCACACGCCTGCGACCGCGACGAGGCACTGGGCCGCATGGCCTCGGCGGCGTGCCGAGGCCGGACAGCGACCGGGACGAGCACGACTACGGCTGCGTAGCCGCGCCACTACGTGGCGGCGCGGGTGCGCGCAGGCGTGCCTGCGTCACTACGCGGACGCGCGACAGCGTGACTGCATGTACGCGCGACGACACGAGCGCACGGACGCGTGACGGCATGAGTGCACGGACGCGCGAAGGGCATGACTGCGCGGGCGCGTGACGGCATGACCGCACGGACGCGCGAGGGCGTGACTGCGCGAACGACGCGCGAAGGCACGAGCGCACGGACGCGCGAAGGCATGAAAGCGCGGGCGCGCGACGGCGTGACTGCGCGAACGACGCGCGAAGGCACGAGCGCACGGACGCGCGAAGGCATGAAAGCGCGGACGCGCGACGGCGTGACTGCGCGAACGACGCGCGAAGGCACGAGCGCACGGAC
>NZ_JAOCQE010000284.1 GCF_025290915.1 Streptomyces sp. 15-116A
ACGCTGCCGGACTGCTGGGGGTGGCCGCCACCATCGGACGCGAGTTCACCGCCGACGTCCTAGGCGCCGCCGCGGGCGTCGACGAAGCCCGTCTGATCGCGGCCCTCGACGAGCTGTGGCGGCGCCGTGTCGTGCGCGAACAGGGCCTCGATGCCTACGACTTCGCCCACGAGAAGATCCGTGAGGTGGCCTACGCCGCCCTCAGTCCCGCCCTGCGCCGGCACCACCACCGCCGGGTCGCCGAGGTGCTGGCCCGGGCCGGGGAGGCGACCCTCGACGAGCTGTGCGGCCCGATCGCCGAGCACCATGTGCGCGCCGGTGACGTGCTCGCGGCCGTGCCGTGGACGCTGCGCGCCGCCGACGCCGCCGGCCGGCTGCACGCCGACGCCCAGGCGATCGGCCTGCTCGACCGCATGCTGAACCGGCTGAGCGAGCAGCCGCCCACCGTGCGGCGCGACACGCTCGAACTCCAGCTGCTCGCCGCGCTGCCCGCGCCCCTCGGACGCGCCGAGGGCTACGCCTCCGCCCGCCTGTCCGCCGTCCATGAAAGGGCCCTCGAGCTGTCCGCTCGGCTCGGCACCGAGCTCGCGCCGCCGCTGGTGCGTTCGCTGGCCCTGACCAGCACGGCCGGCTCCGACTTCGCGGCCGCCCAGCGCTACGGCGAACAACTCCTCGTACGGGGAACGGAGTCGGGCGACGAGGTGCTGGTGGTGGAGGCCGCGTACGTACTCGGCATCGCCGCGTTCTGGCAGGCCCGGTTCGGTACCGCTCGGGAGCACTTCGAGCGGGCCGTGCGCCACTACCGTCCCGAGCGGCGCGCCCTGCACGTGCTGCGCTACGGCCAGGATCCGCGCGTGGTGTGCCTGAGCCGCCTCGCCAACACCCTGTGGTTCCTGCACCGCCCGGCCGCCGAGGTGCTCGCGACGCGGGACACCGCACTGGCCTACGCGGAGGAGTCGGGGCACCTCTTCTCGCGGGTCGTCGCCCGGATCTTCGCCTGCGTGCTGGCGCTGGACATGGGCGACGACGACGGGCTGCGCACCCAGGTGCGGGCACTGGCGGAGATCGGGCACGACAGCCCCGGCCCGCCCACCTGGATGCCCACGGAGGCGTTCTCCGGGTACGTCGACGTGCTCGACGGCCGTCCGCAGCGCGGGGTGGGCCGCTGCCGACGCGTGATCGCCGCCCTGCCGGGCAGCCAGCCCGCGCCCGGCATGCGGGCGATGCTGCACCGCATCCTGCTGGCGGCGGCGGAACGCGCCGGTGACACGGCGGAGGCCCGCTGGGCGGCCGAGCGGCTTCTGGAGATGGGCGGCGCGGCGGCGATCTGGCGGGAGGAGGCCTCGCGGGCCCGGGACCGGCTGAGCGAAGACACCTCCCGGAGGACGGCAGCCGGTGGCCGTCCCCCGCGGCACCCCACGGCGACGGCGGGATCCCCGGGCGGTGCAGGAACGGCGTTCGAGGGGCCGGTGCGGGACGCCCGGAGGAAGTGAGTGCGCCCACGGAGCCGCGCCAGGCGGAACGCCCGTGGAACGGCCGGGATCGCATGCTCGGGTTCGTCAGCGTTCGAGGCCGGGACATCAGGAGGACGGCATGTCCACCGCATACGACGCGATCGTGGTCGGAGCCCGCTGCGCCGGGGCGCCCACGGCGATGCTGCTGGCCCGCAAGGGATACCGGGTGCTGCTGGTCGACCGGGCCGCGTTCCCGAGCGACACCCTATCGACGCACATGATCCATCCCCCGGGCGTGGCGGCCCTGGCCCGCTGGGGACTGCTCGACCGCCTGATCGCCACCGGCTGCCCGCCGGTCCGGACGTACTCCTTCGACTTCGGCCCGTTCACCCTCACCGGCAGCCCGCCGCCGTACGACGGTACCGGCGTCGGCTACGGGCCGCGGCGCCGCATCCTCGACGCGCTCCTGGTCGCGGCGGCGGCCGAGGCGGGCGCGGAGGTGCGTGAGCGGTTCACGGTGGACGAGGTGCTCATCGAGGACGGCACGGTCACGGGCGTCCGCGGTCACGACCACGGCGGCCCGCCGGTGACCGAGCACGGGCGCGTGGTGATCGGCGCCGACGGGCGCTCCTCGCGGGTCGCGAGGGCGGTGGGCGCCCCGGAGTACCGGACGAAGCCACCGCTCCAGTGGGGCTACTACTCCTACTGGTCCGGCCTGCCCGTCTCCGGTTTCGAGACCTACGCCCGTCCCGGCGCCGGCTGGGGCACCATCCCGACCCACGACGGCCTGACCGTGGTGGTCGCGGGACGGCCCCGCGCGGAGGCGCACGCGTACCGGGCGGATGTGGAGGGCACCTTCCTCGCCACCCTCGACCTGGCCCCGGAGTTCGCGGAGCGGCTGCGGGCGGCCCACCGGGAGGAACGGTTCCTCGGCGGGTCCGTGCCCAACTTCTTCCGCAGGCCCTACGGTCCGGGCTGGGCGCTCGTCGGGGACGCCGGGCACACCAAGGACCCGATCACCGCGCAGGGCATCAGCGACGCGTTCCACGACGCGGAGCTGTGCTCCGGGGCCCTGGACGACGTCTTCACCGGGCGCCGCCCGTTCGGCGAGGCGCTGTCCGGTTACGCGGCGGCCCGGGACGCGCGCGTGGCGGAGATGTACGAGTTCACCACCGGGCTCGCCACCCTCGCGCCCCCGCCGGACGACACGGCCCGCCTGCTGGCGGCGGCGAGTGGTGAAGCGGAGGCGATGAACCGCTTCGCGGGCGTCGTCGCCGGGACGGTCCCCCCGCACGCGTTCTTCACCCCCGCCCCGGCTTCGGACACCTCCGCGCTTGCCCCGGCCTGACCGCTCACCACCCCGTCACCAGCAGGTGGTTGAGCAGCAGCGCGAGCACCGCCTGCCCGGCCAGCCACGCGCGCGGGGCGGGCAGGAGGGCGGCGGCGGGCAGCAGCCAGAAGGCGAACGGGAGCCAGATGCGTTCCGTCTCCGCCTTGCTCATGCCGGACAGGTCCGCGATCACCAGCGCGAGGAGGGCGGACAGCACGAGCAGCGCCAGGCGGGGCGCAGGACCGGTGGTGAGCCGGCCGCGCCGGCCGATGAGCAGTGCGCCGCACCGGCGCAGTCCCGCCACCGCCGCCGGGCCCACGATCAGCACCGTGCAGGCGAAGTTCGCCCACACCCAGTAGCCGTACGGCCGGATGCCGCCCACGCCCTGGTAGTAGCGGGGGACCAGCAGGCGGTACGCCTCCCACCAGTCGAAGCCCAGGGCCGTGAACACCGCCGGGACGACCAGGAATCCCGCCGCCAGACATGGCAGCGGCCTCAGCCGCCCCGTGCCCAGCAGCAGCACCGCCGCGCCGATCACCGCGAACAGCGTCAGGCCGTACGACAGATACACGGTCAGCCCGAACAGCAGTCCCGAACCGAGGCCGGTCCAGCGCGGGCGGTGTCCGGTCACGGCGAGGGCCAGCAGCGCGACCGCCCAGGCGGCGACCGCCGTGAAGTACCCGTCGGCGGACGTGCCCACCCACACCGCCGCCGGGGCCAGCACCAGGAACGGGGCGGCGCGGCGGGCGTGGGACTCGTCGGCGAGGGCGCGGACGGCGAGCAGGATCGCCACGGTCGCGGTGGTGCCCACCGTGATGCAGAAGGCGCCCGCCCAGCCTCCGCCGCCCAGCCCGATCCGGTCCAGCAGCACGAACGTGAGCGTGGCGCCCGGAGGGTGCCCGGCGACATGGGCGGGCCAGTTGTCGGGCGCGTCGGCGAGAATGTGCGCGGCGAAGTCCCGCAGGGCGGCGGGGATGTCGTCGAAGCGGTCGACGGCCCTCAGATACTCCTGCCGGGTGGTCAGCTGCTCGGCGATACCCCGGTGCCAGCCGTCGATCAGCGCGAGGGACCACGTCCAGGCCAGGGCGGCCGCCCAGACGCCCGCCAGGAGCGTGCGCCACGCCAGCCGCCGCGCGAGCGCGGGGCCGTGGACGACGACGGCCGCCGCGACCAGCACCGCCGCCGGGGTGCCCACACCGAGGTGCGGCCCCCAGTCGGCCAGCAGCGGAGGCCAGTTCACCCGCAGGGTGCCGTCCCGGCGCTGGATCGACCAGCCGATCAGCGCGGCGGCCACCACCAGCAGCGCGGCGGCGCCGACGGCGTACAGATCGCGGCGGAGGTCTCTGCGGAGATCGCGGTTCACGCCGTCACGCTAGGCCGGACGGACGCGCGGAAGCCGCCGACGAGCGCGGACGTCAGCGTTTCGTCATCGGTCATGACCCCGCTGCCGGGGTGCTGCGGACCTACGGTCGGTACATGGCTCGGTCCGTCCTCCCCACCCTCCCCGCCCCGCGCTGGCGCAGCCCGCTGCGCGGCCCCCGCTTCACCGCCGTGCTCGGCGTCGTGCTTCTCGCCGGCATCACGGTCCTGTTCGTGACGGGGCTGCTGTCGTACGCCGCGTACAACCCGGATCTGTCCCCGGTGAACGACAAGACCCCCGGCAAGGGGATCCTCGGCTTCTACCTCTTCTCCTGGCCCACCGACCCGTCGTGGCTGTACCGGCTCACCCAGGGCGTCCACGTCACCCTCGGGCTGACCCTGATCCCGGTGCTGCTGGCCAAGCTGTGGTCGGTGTTGCCCCGGCTGTTCACCATGCCCCCGGCCCGCTCGCTCAGCCATGCCCTGGAACGGCTGTCGCTGCTGCTCCTGGTCGGCGGCGCGCTGTTCCAGTTCACCACCGGCGTCCTCAACGTCCAGCTCGACTACGTCTTCCCCGGCTCCTTCTACCCCCTGCACTTCTACGGTGCCTGGGTGTTCTTCGGCGCGTTCCTCGCCCATGTGGCGCTGAAGACGCCGGTGGCGCTGCGCAATCTGCGTGGGATGAGGCAGCACGGCGGCATGAGGGAGCACGAGGGGGAGGAGGCCGGCGATCTGGTGGCGCCGGACCCCGACCCGCCGACGATCTCGCGGCGCGGGGCGTTCGGGCTGGTCGGTGGTGCCTCGCTGCTGATGTTCGTCACCTCCGCCGGGCGCAGTTTCGACGGGCCGCTGCGGCAGACCGCCGTCCTCACCCCGCACGGCGGGCCCGAGCCCGGCACAGGACCCGGAGGCTTCCAGGTCAACAAGACGGCCGCCTACGCCGGGATCCGCCCGGCCGAGACGAGCGCGGAGGCCTGGCGGCTGGTCGTCACGGGGCGTTCCGGCACCGTCCGGCTCACCCGCGCCGACCTGCTGGCCATGCCGCTGCACAGCGCCGCCCTGCCCATCGCCTGCGTGGAGGGCTGGTCGACCTCCGACCAGTGGTGGCGGGGTGTGCGGCTGCGCGACCTCGCGGCGCTGGTCGGCGAGGAGGAGCCGACCGACGTGTTCGTCGAGTCGCTGCAGCGCCGGGGCGCCTTCCGCAAGGCGGCACTGCGCGCCAACCAGGTCGCCGACCCGCGCTCCCTGCTCGCCCTGTTCGTCAACGGCGAGGAGCTCACCCCCGATCACGGCCACCCGGCGCGGATCATCGTCCCCGCCGCTCCCGGGGTGCTGAACACCAAGTGGGTGGCCCGGCTGACCTTCTCGGACCTGTGACCGTGACGTGTGACGTGTGACCTGTGAACCCCTGAGCCTGTGAGGACACCGATGAGGATTCCGCGGCCGGTGCTCGGCAGCCCGTTCCACCTGCTGGTGCTGCTCTGCTCGTTCGCCCTGTGCGGATACGCGGGCGTGCGGTTGCTCGACGGTGACTGGCTGCTGATCGCGCTGTGGTTCGTGGGCGCGGCGGTGCTGCACGACCTGGTGCTGGTGCCGCTGTACGGGGTGGCCGACCGTGCGCTGATCAAGGGCGCGGGCCGCTGGGTCAACCATGTGCGGGTGCCGGCCGCGCTGTCCGGGCTGCTGCTGCTCGTGTGGTTCCCGCTGATCACCGGCCGGGTGTCGGAGCGGTACGCCCGCGTCACCGCCCTGTCGGCCGACGGCTATGCGGCCCGCTGGCTGCTCGTCACGGCCGCCCTCTTCGGCGGCTCCGCGCTGCTGTACGTCGTACGGGCACGCAGGGCGCGGCGCCGGCGGCGTCCGCGTCCGTCGGCCTCCGGCTGATTCAGCGCCGCCCGGTCGCCCGGCCGGTGCGGAGGGCCACGAAGCAGCGGCCGTCGGCCGTCCAGTGGCCCTCGTCCCGCCAGCCCGCCTCGTGCGCGTGCCGCAGCAGGCCCGGGGTGCCGAGACGGGCCCAGGGGAAAGGAGTCCCGGGGGTGCCGCGGGCGTCGGTGACCTGGACCAGCACGCGTTCGTCGACGTCCGGGCACGGGACCGTCTCGGCGAGCACCAGGCCCCCCGGTGCGAGGAGGTGGGTCAGCCGGTCGAGCAGGGCGGGCGGATCGCCGCCGATGCCGATGTTGCCGTCCAGCAGCAGCGCCGTGCCCCAGCGGCCGGTGCCGGGCAGGGGATCGAACACGGAGCGGTGCAGCGCTTGCCCGCCGCGCCGGACGGTACGGGCGACCGCGGCCTCGCTGACGTCGATGCCGAGGGCGCGACGTCCCTGCGCGGCGAGCGCGGTGAGCAGCCGACCGGGGCCGCAGCCCACGTCGAGCACCGCGCCCTCGCAGTGCCGGAGCACCTCCAGATCGGCGGCGTCGGCCTCCGCGCACCAGCGCTCGACGTCCAACGGCAGCAGCCACCCGTCCGCCCGCCGCAGGAACAGCGGCCCGCGCCCGGCGCGCAGGGCGGCTGCGTAGGGGTCGACGGACCAGGCCCGAACGGTGGGGCCGCCGGCCCGCTGCGTACCGATGCGGGCGGTTGTGGTGCTCATCGTGGGCTGCCTTTCCTGAGGCCGGGCGGGAGGTGCCGGGGCCCGCCCGGCGCTGGGTGCCCGCTCGTCCGCGGTCGGCGTGCGGTGTTCACCGGTGGGACGCCGTCAGGCGGGCCAGGCGCGCGGCGAAGCGGCTGCCGGGAGCCGTTGCGGCCACCAGTGCCGCGTCGTGCGCCGTGTCCACGTCCCGCAGGCGCGGCAGTTCGCGGACGCGCAGGTGGGCGAGGCGGCGGCGCTGGGCCGTGCCGGTGTGGGGCGTGGACATGGGGACGCCGCGGACCAGGGCCGGGTCGGGGACGGCCAGGCCCAGCGCCCAGAAGCCGCCGTCCTCCGCCGGACCGAAGTACGCCTCGCAGTCCGTGAAGTCGACGGTGAGCAGCTCCGGGGTGACCTGCGGGGTGTCCATGCCGATCAGCAGCGCCGGGCCGTCGCAGCCCGCGAAGGCACCGGCCAGCCGCTCGTCGAGGCCGCCCGCGCACTGCGGTACGACCTCGATGCCGGCCGGCAGCCAGGGGCCCGACGTTCCGTCGAGCACCAGGACCCGGCGTCTCGCCGGCGTGCGGGCCACCGCGTCCAGGGTGTCCGCGAGCGCGGCACCGGCGAGGTCCGCCGCCTGCACGGGCGTGAAGGGCGGGGTCAGCCTGGTCTTCACCCGGCCCGGCCGCGGCTCCTTGGCGATGACGAGAAGCGTCACGTCGCTGGTCACAGGGCCACGTCCTCGCGCAGGGGCGCCTCCCGCAGGACGCGGCTCATGTCCCGTACCGCCTGCCAGGTGCCGCGCCAGGTGCCGGTCACCTTGGACGCGCCGGTGCGCGGCAGATAGGGCACGTCGTGCTCGGTGACGCGCCAGCCCGCGTCGGCGGCGCGCAGCACCATCTGCAGCGGATAGCCGCTGCGCCGGTCGGTCAGGCGCAGGCCCAGCAGGTCCTCGCGCCGGGCCGCGCGCAGCGGGCCGAGGTCATGCAGCCGCAGCCCGGTGCGGCGGCGCAGCAGCC
>NZ_JAOCQE010000285.1 GCF_025290915.1 Streptomyces sp. 15-116A
CCCGCGGTGACACCGGCGACCTTCCGTGGCTGCTGGCCGCGGTGCTCGCCGTCGTCGTCGCCCGCGCCGGGCTCGCCCTGTGGCAGCGGCGCACCGCCACCCGTGCCGGGGCCCGAGTCCGGGTCGCCCTGCGGGACGAACTCCTCGCCCACCTGGGCCGGTTGGGGCCCGCCCACCTGACCACCGCCCGAGCCGGCGCGGTCCGTACCACCCTCGTGGACGGGGTGGAGGGCGTCGACGCCTACGTCTCCCGCTACCTGCCCCAGCTCCTGGTCACCCTCACCGTGCCGCCCCTGGTACTGGCGGCTCTGGCCGTGGTCGAACCGTGGGCCCTCCTCGGCCTGGTCCCCGCCCTGCTGCTGGCCCTCGCCGGGCCACGCGCCTGGGACCGGCTGCTGGCCGCCCGCGGCAAGGAGCACTGGGACACCTACGAAGGGCTGGGTGCCGACTACCTGGAGGCACTCCAGGGCATGCCCGCCCTCCGTGCCGCCGGCGCCGTCGGGCGCACCCGCGCCCGCCTGGAGGAGCGGTCCGCCGCGCTGCACCGGGCGACCGTCGCCAAACTGCGGGTGTCCCTGGTCGACACCGCCCTCACCGACCTGGCCATCCAGGGCGGCACCGTCGCCGCCGCGCTCCTGGCGTGCTGGTCGTCGGTCACCGGATCCACCACGGCGACCGGCACCTATCTGGTACTGCTGCTGGCGTCCGAGGGCTTCCGGCCGGTCCGCGACCTGGCCCGCGAATGGCACGCCGGATACCTGGGGGCGTCGGCCGCGGACGGTCTCGCGGCCCTGCGCACGGCCGAGCCGGCCGTCCCGGACACCGGAGCGGCTCCCGCCCACTGGACGACCCCGCCCGAAGTGCGCTTCGACGACGTCCGGTTCGCCTACGCCGGCTCACCGGCGCCCGCCTCGCCCGCCCTCGACGGCGTCTCCTTCACCGCGCCGGCGGGACGGACCACGGCGATCGTCGGCCCTTCCGGCGCGGGCAAGTCCACGCTGCTGGCCCTGCTTCTGCGCCACCACGACCCGCAGGAGGGCGAGATCACGCTCGACGGGCGCCCCACGACCGAGTACACGCTCGACTCGCTGCGGCGCGGCATCGCCGTCGTCTCGCAGGAGACGTACCTCTTCCACGCCACCATCGCCGACAATCTGCGCCTGGCCCGGCCCGGCGCCACGGACGACGACCTGACCCGGGCGGCGCGCGTCGCCGGGGTCCATGACGAGATAGCCGCCCTGCCCGACGGCTACGCCACCGTCCTCGGCGAGCGCGGCGCCACTCTCTCGGGCGGCCAGCGCCAGCGCCTCGCCCTCGCGCGTGCCCTGCTCGCCGACGCCCCGGTGCTGGTCCTCGACGAGGCCACCAGCGCGGTCGACGAACGCCGCGAAGCGGACATCCTCCGGGAACTGATGAACGCCGCGAGCGGCCGGACCGTCCTGGTCGTCGCCCACCGGCTGGCCGCCGTCCGGCACGCCGACCGCATCGTCGTCCTCGACCAGGGACGGGTGGACGCCGTCGGCGAGCACGCCGGACTGGTCGAGGCCGGCGGCGTCTACACGCGGCTCGTCGACGCCGGCCGCGCCCACGGAGGAGAACTCGCCGCATGAGCACCGCCACCGCCACCTCGACGACCACGACATCCGACGCGGACATACCCGCGCGAGGCGCACTGCGGGCCCTCCTGCCCGCCCTCGCCGCCCACCGCGCCATGACGGCCCGCACCTGCGCCGCCGCCCTCCTCGAACAGGGCTCCCTCGTCGCGCTGGTGACCCTGGCCGCGCACACCGTGGGAACCGCCGTCATCGAGGGGCGAGCCCCCTCGGCCGCCACCGTCACCGCGCTCGTCGCCCTGGTGCTCGTCCGCGCCCTGACGACCTGGCGGGAGATGGACCTCTCGCACGACCTGGCCTACCGGGTGCTGGCCGTCCTGCGGGTGCGCGTCTTCGACGGACTCGCCCGCAGCGCGCCCGCCCGCATCGCGGGCCGGCGCAGCGGCGACCTCGCCGCCACCGCCATGGCCGACGTGGAGGCGCTGGAGTTCTTCTACGCCCACACCACCGCCCAACTGCTCGCCTCGGGAACGATCCTCACCGGCGGCTCCCTGGTCCTCGCCGTGGTGGAACCCTGGCTGCTGGCCGCCGCACTCCCGGTGGCGGCCCTGCTGGCCGTAGCGCCCTTCGCCGACGCGCGCGGACGCGCGGTACGCGGCGGCCGCACCCGGACCGCCACGGCGAGGCTGTCGGCCGACACGGTGGAGACCGTCGACGGACTGCGCGAGCTGCTGGCCTTCGGCGCCTGCGCCGCACTGCTCCGCAGCTGCACCCCCACCGCCCCGGCCTTGTCCCGCAGGTCGTCCGCCCGAGCCTTCGCCCGCCCCTTGACGTCCATTTTCCCGGCCAGTTGCTCCACGGTGTCGCCGAGATCATGCCGCGTCTGCTCGATCTGCTGCCGCAGCTCGTCCGGCCCCTTGGCTCCCCGCCCGGCCCCAGCGTCCCGAGTCGTCATCGATGCGCCCTTCCCTTGATCTCCTCGACATCCGCCTTCACACTGCCCAGCGCCTGCTCCGGCTTCGGCGGCGTGGCCCGCCGCAGCTGCCCGCGCCCGGCCATGGCCAGCACGCCCGCGATCACGAACAACAGCGCGGTGACGATCAGCGCCGCCGCCCACACCGGCAGGACCAGCGACAGCGCCGCCGCCCCGGTACCGGCCGCCGCGAGCAGCCCGGCATACGCGAACGCACCCGCCGCCCCCAGCATCCCGCCGCCTCGCCCGGCCCGGCGCCCCTTCTCGGCCAGCTCCTCCTTGGCGAGGGCGACTTCCTGCCGTACCAGCCGCGAGAGCTGTTCGGCGGCCTGGCTCACGAGCTGACCCACGTTGTGCTCATCGCGTACCGGCCGTTGGTCGATGGTCCCGGTCACGGCATGCCTCCTCTCGGTCGGGAGCACCCGAGTACCCCCACCGCCCCACCGCCACACCTCAAAGCAACGCTTACCAATACCGGCCAGAAACTGTAAGTAGAACTTCACTACGGAGAAGCCGACACTACAACCATGACGACACGACGCCCACGCCCCCGCACCCTCTGCGCCATGATCACCCCCTTCACCCCCACCGGCGCCCTCGACCTCCCCGGCGCCCAGCACCTGGCCGACCACCTCGTCACCGAGGGCTGCGACGGACTGGTCCTTTCCGGCACGACGGGCGAGTCCCCCACCACCACGGACGAGGAGAAGGCGGCCCTGATCACGGCGGTCCGCGAAGCGATCGGCACCCGGGCCCGCATCATCGCCGGCGTAGGCACCCCCGACACGAGCCACACCATCGAACTCGCACGCGCCGCCGAGAAGGCAGGCGCGGACGGCCTCCTGGTGGTAGCCCCGTACTACAGCAGACCCCCGCAGGACGCGATCGAGGCCCACTTCCTGGCCATCGCGGACGCCACGGACCTGCCCCTGACCCTCTATGACATCCCGGCCCGCACCGGCGTCCGCATCGAGCCCGACACCCTGATCCGCCTCGCCGAACACCCCCGCATCACATCGGTCAAGGACTGCTCGTACGACTTCCTGGCCGCCCAGAAGGTCATGGCCCGCACGGACCTCGCGTACTACGCGGGCAGCGACGAACACAACCTGGCCCTGTACGCCGTAGGAGCCACCGGCTACATCAGCACGGTCGCCAACGTGATCCCCCGTCACCTACGCGCAGTCCTGGACGCGTTCGACGCGGGAGAAACGACGAAGTCGGCCCGCCTCCAGCAACAGGCAACGCCACTGATCGAGGCAATGATGTCAACGGGCCTCCCCGGCACGGTCACCGCCAAGACCCTCCTCACCGCCCTGAACCTCCCCGCAGGCCCGGCCCGCCCCCCACTGAGACCGGCATCGGCCGAAACGCTGACCACCCTACGAACGGCATACGAAGAAGCGACCACGACCTGAGCACACAAACCAAGAATCCGGGCCGGGAAAAACCCCCGACCCGGACCCGCCACTCCCGGCCGCTCAACTCCAGACGTACCCGTCCCCGATCAACAGCACATGCTCCAGCACGTCCTCCATCGGATCATCGATCTGCCCGGCATTGACCAGCCCGATCCGTGGCCCGTTGTGCGCCTGCGTGTTGTACTCATCGGCGTACGCAACCCCACCAGGCAGCCAGCACACCACCCCCGCCGCCACCACACCGGCCACACCCCGCACCCACGCGTACCTCATCACCCAAACCCCTCACTCAAGTCGGCTCGACGTCTCATCGGACTCTGCGCCCACCTGTTCATCGCACCAACCCACCACAAGGTCACGCCGGGTAACCCGTACGGGGATCAGTTATGGCTGTTCTGATAGTCATTCAGGTCAGGAGGTCAGCTCGCCCCGTGGACCGTTTCGGGCCCGTCCTCGGTGCTCTCCGGGTTCCGGAAGACCCGATCGACGGCGGCCCGGGTGCGGACCTCGCTGTTCGGCATGAGGTGCGTGTCCAGGAGCACGGACGCACAGAAGTGACGAAGGGCGTGCATGCCGTTCTCGCGTCCGAAGGAAACGCCGGCGGCCGTGAGAGCCGGTCGCCACACGAACGAGCGTCTGTGCGCCGCGATTTCGGCGAAAGGCGAGACCATTCAGTCCGTGCCGGCGAGTCGGCACCCGGTGCCGTACGCGAGACGAAGGAAGTGACCGGCTTCGACATCGAGGTGCCCGGCCTGATCGGTCTCTACGCATCGTCGGCGGTGAGCTGCGCACCAACATCCACCCGTCGACGCGGATGCGGATCGACCACGCATTCGAAGAACGGTCCGAGCCATACCTTGGGTAGCTCGCGCTGCTCAAGTCGAGCAGTCACTTGAAGATGAAGTCCGCGCACGCGACGATCGCCGAGATGACGCCAACGGCGACGCCTAGAGTTGCGCTCATCTGCTGGCGGTCCTGCATGAGCGCTGCGTGGGGCCCTTGCGCATTGCCTCCCGCTCCACGCAGCGCCTTCAGGCCTTGCCACTTGTGCTCGCGAATCCAGCACCCGCGTAGCAGACCCTGAGCGTTGTTTCGGCACCTTCCTTGCCGTCCCATGGCGATGCACCTGAGCGGCGCTTGGAAGAGGAAGTACAGGACAGCCAAGGCGGCTACAAGGATGAAGATCCCTGGCCCAATGACGTCCGAAGCCCACGCCAAGATCCCCAGCAGGAGGATCACCACACCCCAACGCTTCTTTAAGAAGTCCCCCAGGCCACCCATGCGAAGGACCGTAGAACACTCAACACGTCTGCGGTAGATCGCCTGCCAGCCATGAGACCCACCGAGCTTCAGCCCGAACGAGCTACGACCCGCTTGACCGCTGCGCCGAGGTAGGGCCGCGCCTTGCTGATCGCGTTGTGCACCTCGCTGTCCGGCTCATACCACTCCAAGATCTCGTCGATACGGCGGTCAAAGTCGAAGGACTGTCCAGCCGGACCGGTCGTCATGCCAGCGTAGATCAGGGCGTCCGGGACGGACGAGTCCTCCAGCTCGTACACGGCCAACTCATCGGTGTGCCCCCGCTGTTCGGCTTCGTACACGGCCCCGGAGTGATGGGCGACGAGCCGCACGAGCCGCCACGGCCTGAGTGTGCAGCCAGCGGTTCCCGAACGGATGCAGAAGCGACTCGGCCAGTTCAGCCACGGCTTGGGGCGTGTCCAGTCCAGAGGGCATACCTCGCACGGTAGCCGAAGCCACCAGACCGCTGACAGCCGAGCGCGGACCGCTTCGGATCATGGCGCGGTGAGAGTCTCCCCACTTCATCAAGGCCCGCGCACGGCGCGGGCGCGCTGCGAGCTGCGAGCTGCGGGCGGACGAGGGAGAAACCCGCTGTAGCTGGGGCGGTCGGCTCTGCGACTCCAGCCAGCCACTTGGGCGCGAGCCTCGCAGATCATGGCCCCAACGTCGTGCTGCAAACGGGCAGGTCAACAGACTGCCCGACGCGCCGGAAGCTTACGGGGCCATGATCACTCGCGCCAAAGTCGCTCCGCCGACCGCGCGGTACAGTGCGCGCATCACTCGGCAGGGGAGGGGACTATGAGCGGCACGTGGCGCCTCATGCGCGACGATCAGCTGGTCGGCACGCTGACTGTCTACGAAGTCGATATGCCCGCGTACCTGTGCGACTTCAGCCCCGGCCCAGGTTGGGAACCGGTCCGGCCGCTCTTCGAGGCTTGGGCCGAGGTGCGAGGGCCGGACCCCGATGGGAGTCGCACGGCAGCGGCACTCAAGCCGATCCTTGATCTTGGACTCGTTCTCGTGCCGGTTGCTGGGGGTGAGCCGATCGACCGCTTCTTCTTGCGAATCGACGGGGACAAGGCCCGCTTGAGATACTGAAGCCACAGCTCCCCGCCTGAGCACATTTCCCGCGAGTGCAGTGACATGCGCTGCTCCGCCCTCCCGCACTCATCAGCGTGTCCTTAACACACAAGCGCCCTCCCGGGCCGTCCTAGGGCCGTGGAAGGGCGCTCAGCGTTGACCAACGTCGACAGCTACCGACAGCTCAGCAGCAGGTCACGGCGTTGATCGATAAGGCGGCCGCAGGTCACGGCCGCCGGTGGTCAGTTGTGGCTGTGCAGGACCTCGTTCAGCCCGCCCCACACCGCGTTGTTCGGCCGGGCCTCCACCGTGCCGGTGACCGAGTTGCGGCGGAAGAGGATGTTCGAGGCGCCGGAGAGTTCGCGGGCCTTGACGATCTCGCCGTCGGGCATCGTGACGCGCGTGCCTGCGGTGATGTACAGGCCCGCCTCGACGACGCACTCGTCGCCGAGCGCGATGCCGACGCCCGCCTCGGCGCCGATCAGGCAGCGCTCGCCGATGGAGATGATGACGTTGCCGCCGCCGGACAGCGTGCCCATCGTCGACGCGCCGCCGCCGATGTCCGAGCCGTCGCCCACCACGACGCCCGCGGAGATGCGGCCCTCGACCATGGACGTGCCGAGCGTGCCGGCGTTGAAGTTGACGAAGCCCTCGTGCATGACCGTCGTGCCCTCGGCGAGGTGCGCGCCCAGGCGGACCCGGTCGGCGTCGGCGATGCGGACGCCCTTCGGGGCCACGTAGTCCGTCATGCGCGGGAACTTGTCGATCGAGGTCACCTGGAGGTGCAGACCCTCGGCGCGGGCGTTCAGCCGGACCTTCTCGACGTCGTCCACGGCGACCGGGCCGAGGGAGGTCCAGGCGACGTTGGCGAGGTGGCCGAAGATGCCGTCCAGGCTCTGGCCGTGCGGCTTGACCAGGCGGTGGGAGAGCAGGTGCAGGCGCAGGTAGACGTCGTGGGCGTCGACCGGCTTCTCGTCGAGGGAGGAGATGACCGTGCGGACCGCCACGACCTCGACGCCGCGGCGGGCGTCCGGGCCGATCGCCGCGGTGGCGCCACCGCCGAGCAGTTCCGCGGCACGCTCGGCGGACAGCCGCTCGGTGCCGGAGGGCCCGGGCTCCGCGACCAGCTCGGGCGCGGGGAACCAGGTGTCGAGAACGGTGCCGTCGGCGGCGATGGTGGCGAGGCCGGCGGCCACTGCGCCGGTGGTGCTCTGAGCAGTCGTGTCGGTCATGAGGGCAACCTAACGTGACGCCACCCGAGCGTGCGAACCGGCGCCGCCCTGTCTCACGTGCCGGGCGGTACGCCCCGTCTCACGTGCCGGGCGGTACGCCCCGCCGCCCGCCCCCG
>NZ_JAOCQE010000286.1 GCF_025290915.1 Streptomyces sp. 15-116A
CGCGGGCTGTCCTGCCGGCGTGGTGTCCCCGACCGGTGCCGATTGCCCGGCCG
Organism: Streptomyces sp. 15-116A; assembly: GCF_025290915.1. Taxonomy (GTDB): domain Bacteria; phylum Actinomycetota; class Actinomycetes; order Streptomycetales; family Streptomycetaceae; genus Streptomyces. The sequence goes on from NZ_JAOCQE010000286.1 coordinate 54, forward strand.
CTGGGGTCCCCCCGGCGGGAGCCGTCTCCACGGGCGGCGCCGGCTGCCCCGCCGGTGCGGCCTCCCCGGGCGGTGTGGGCTCCCAGAGCGGTGCGGCCTCCCGGAGCGGTGCTGACTGCCCGGCGTGCATGGCCTGCCCGGCGGGCGTGGGGTGACCGTTCGGCGCGGACGCGGCACCGGCCCCTGGAACCCCCGTGGCATGCGCAGCAGGCGTGGCACGCATGCCCTGCGGTGTGTGCAACGGGTGCACTGCTTGCGGGCGTTCGCACTGGTGGTTGCGCCAGGCCGTCCAAGGGCGGCAGCGGCAGTCGGTGTCGGAGGTGCCGGGGCCGTCGCCCCCGACGCCCTCGCCCGGCGCGGGATCGTCGACGGGGTCGGCGGTCAGGGCGGCGGGCTCGGCGATCCGGACACCGGCGGAACGGCGGCCGGTGATCCGCACGGTGCCTCCCCGCGCGGTGTGCGTCTTCTGCCAGTCCTGCAGGGTCTCGTAGGCGGCGTGGTCCATGAACGACCCGTCCAACGCGACGACGCTGTCCGCCCCTTGGGGCACGAGATGCAGGGCCCGGCTGAGCCGCGGCACCGCGAGGAACGTCAACTGGCCTCTGACATAGACGTGATGGACTCCTTCCTTCTCGTCGTGCGTGATACGGGTGCGGGTGAGCCGGTGCAGGGCGACGCCGACGGCCACGGCGATGCCCAGCGCCACCCCCTCCAGGACGCCGAGGGAGACCACGCCGAGGGTGGTGACGGCGTAGACCAGGACTTCCCGGTGGCGGGTCACCGTGCGGATGTGGTGCAGGGACACCATCTGGATGCCGACGGCCATCACCAGGGCGGCGAGCGAGGCGAGCGGGATCAGCTCCAGGAGCGGGACCATCAGCAGCGTGGCGACTACTACGAAAACGCCGTGCAGCATCGTGGAGTTCCGGCTCACGGCCCCTGCGTGCACATTCGCGGTGCTGCGCACGGCGACCCCGGCCACGGGCAGTCCGCCCAGGGAGCCGGAGACGATGTTCGCGGCGCCCTGACCGAGCAGTTCGCGGTCCAGGTCGGAGCGCTTGACGGGGACGGCACCGGGTCGGGCGGCCACCAGCTTGTCCACCGCGACCGCGCCGAGCAGCGACTGCACGCTGCACACCAGCGTGGTGGTGAGGACGGCCGCGACCAGCCCGAGCACCGGCCCCTCGGGCAGTCCGGCCAGGGCGTGGTTGCTCCAGGACGGCAGGTCGACCTTGGGCAGCACCAGGCCGGCCAGGGCGGCGACGGCGGTGGACCCGGCGACGGCGACGAGCGCACCGGGGACCTTCCGCAGCAGACGGCCCGCCCGGCCGGGGATTCTCGGCCAGAGCAGCAGCAGCGCCAGGGTCAGGACGCTCACCGACAGGGCCGCGGGGTGCAGATTCGCCAACTGGGCGGGGAGCGCGAGGAGGTTGTCGGGGACGGAGCTCTGCGGGGTGCCGCCGAGGACGATGTGCAGCTGGGCGACGGCGATGGTGACGCCGATCCCGGCGAGCATGCCGTGCACGATCGCGGGACTGACGGCGAGGGCTCCCCGGGCCACCCGCAGGCAGCCGAGGCCGAGTTGGGCGAGACCGGCGAGCACCGTGATGGCGCACGTGGTACGCCAGCCGTACTGCTGGATGAGGTCGGCCGTGACGACGGTGAGTCCGGCGGCCGGGCCGCTGACCTGCAGCGGGGAGCCGCCGATCCGGCCGGCGACCAGTCCGCCCACGGCGGCGGCGACCAGGCCGGCTTGCAGCGGGGCGCCCGTGGCGAGGGCGATTCCCAGGGACAGGGGGAGGGCGATCAGGAAGACCGCGATCGAGGCGGAGAGGTCGGCGCCCGCGATGCGGAAACGGCGGGGGCCGGCCGGTGGCGGGCTGTGCGGGGGGTGGGTGCGCTCGGTGGGGTTCGAGCCTTGGGCATGGGTGGGGACGCAGGCTGACATGCTTCCCGTCTCCTCGGGTCGTGCGGTCGCGGACGGCGGGATGTACCAACAGGGACTGTCAACAGTCAGTAAACGAATCGTAATTCAGAGTAAAGAGCAAACCTAGACTTTCGGGGTAAATGGGCTAATCAATCCCTCGGGCGGGTGAAGCGGCCATTTCATCGGCTTGTCGTACTAATTCCTTCTCGGTCCCGTGCGAGTTTGGCGGAGATCGCCCTCAGCAGGGTTGGCCCGAGAGAAGGAAGAAGGTGGACGGATGGCCGCCACCCGAAGAATCGCAGCGGGCACCGTGATGGTCGCGGTCGGCGCAGCCTCCCTCGCCGGCTGCGGCACCGACAGCTCGCAGGACAAGCAGAAGGCGAAACCCGCACCGGCGCCGAAGAACGTGGTCCGGCTGATCGGCGACGGCTCCACCGCCTACACCGGTGCGCAGCCGCACCTGCCCCGCCCCGAGAGGCTCAAGCCGGGTGAGAAACCTCCCCAGTTCGTGGTGTTCTCCTGGGACGGCGCAGGCGAGGACAGCCAGAGGCTGTTCTCCCACTTCCGCAAGGTCGCCCGTGAGAACAACGCGACCATGACGTACTTCCTGAGCGGTGTGTACCTCCTCCCCGAGGAGAAGCGCGATCTGTACCGGCCGCCGCAGCACTCCCCGGGCCGCTCCGACATCGGCTTCAACGACCGGCAGGGCATCGCCGACACCGTGAAGCAACTCCGGCTGGCATGGCTGGAGGGCAATGAGATCGGCACGCATTTCAACGGGCATTTCTGCGGCAGCGGCGGTGGGGTCGGCGAATGGTCGGTGGCGGAGTGGAAGGACGAGATCGCCCAGGCCAAGTCGTTCGTGAAGACGTGGAAGACCAACACGGGCATGAAGAACGCCTCGCCGCTCCCCTTCGACTACGACAAGGAGCTGATCGGCGCCCGGACCCCGTGTCTGGAGGGCCAGAAGAACTTCATGAAGGCGGCCCGTGACCTCGGCCTGCGCTACGACACCAGCGGGGTCAACAACCAGGTCTGGCCCGAGAAGAAGCAGGGCCTGTGGGATCTGTCGCTGCAGCTCGTGCCGTTCCCGGGGCACAGCTTCGAGCAGTTGACCATGGACTACAACTTCATGGTCAACCAGTCGGGCACCACCACGCAGGGCGACCCCGCCAAGCACGAGCTGTGGGGCGACCAGATGCGCGACGGTCTGCTGCGGGGCTTCGAGCGGGCGTACAACGGCAACCGGGCACCCCTGATCATCGGCAACCACTTCGAGTCCTGGAACGGCGGCACCTACATGCGGGCCGTCGAAGAGGTCGTCGAGACGGTGTGCAACAAGTCCGAGGTGCGCTGTGTCTCCTTCCGTCAACTCGTGGACTGGCTGGACGCCCAGGACCCGAAGACCCTGAAGAAACTGCGCACCCTGGGCGTCGGTGAGGCCCCGAAGAAGGGCTGGAAGTCCTTCCTCGCCGGCAGCCCGGCCCCGGCACCCAAGGGCGTACCCGGGGCGCCGGCGGCGAAGGGCTGAGCACCCCGGACCGGCGAGGGCGCGGCGCGATCGCCGGTCCGGGGCCTCACGCGCTCGCGGTGACGCTCTCCCCGAGCACGAAACCGGGGTCGACCTGCGCGGCCAGGTCGGCTCCGGTCCGCTCGTTGCCCCACGAGCGGGCGTTCTTCAGATGGAAGTGCACCATCTGCCGGGTGTAGCGCTCCCAGTCGCGCAGTTCGTAGGTCGCGTCGGCCGCCGTGTGCAGCCGGCGCAGGGCCGCGCGGTTGGGCGCCTCCAGGAGGTCGAACCGGGGCGGCCGGCCCTTCTCCATGGCCCGGACCCAGTCCGAATGGCCCACCGTGACCAGCAGGTCGTCCCCGACCTCGGCGCGCAGGAAGTCGAGGTCGTCCTGGCCCTGCACCTTGTTGCCGACGACCTTCAGGGTGACGCCGAAGTCGTGGGCGTACTCCTTGTACTGGCGATAGACGGAGACTCCCTTCCGGGTCGGTTCGGCCACGAGGAACGTGATGTCGAAGCGGGTGAACATGCCGGAGGCGAAGGAGTCCGAGCCCGCCGTCATGTCGACCACGACGTACTCGCCGGGGCCGTCCACCAGGTGGTTCAGGAACAGCTCCACCGCTCCGGTCTTGGAGTGATAGCAGGCGACCCCCAGGTCGGCGTCCGTGAAGGGGCCCGTGACCATCAAACGGACGGCCCCGCCGTCGAGTTCCACCGGCCGCGCGCAGGTGTCGTAGACCGGATTGTCCTCACACACCCGCAACAGCCGGGAGCCCTCACCGGGCGGCGTCGTCTTGATCATCGTCTCGGCGGAGGCGATGCGCGGATTGCTGCCGCGCAGCCAGTCCTTGATCAGCGGCAGGTGCGTGCCCATCGCGGGCAGCTCCGCCGACTCCGACTCGTCGAGGCCCAGCGCGGCGCCCAGGTGCTGGTTGATGTCGGCGTCGACCGCGACGACCGGAGCGCCCTCGGCCGTCAGGTGACGGATGAACAGGGAGGACAGGGTCGTCTTGCCGCTGCCGCCCTTCCCGACGAAAGCAATTTTCATGTTCACCAAGAGTAGTGCCGCGATCGCTGTAGGTGGCAGCGGGACGTGAAGAAGACCACTCCATCGTGGGGTGGCGGCCCGGTGTGCGTAGGGTCGTACTCATGAGTACGACAGGCGCGTCCGCCGACCCGCTCGCGGCCCTGGGCTCGCTGCCCGGCGTGGCCGAATCCGTGGAGTCCGTGCGCAAGGCCGTGGACCGGGTCTACGGGCACCGGGTCATGCGGCGGCGCAGCAACGAGATCACCTCCGAGGCGGCGCTGCGCGGCGCCCGCGGCTCGGCGGCGCTGTCCGGCGCCGACTGGGCGCTGGAGGAGGTGCGCCGGCGCAGTGACTTCAGCGGTGATGACGAGGCACGCACGGTGGGCGCGGCCCTGCGCCTGACCGCCGAGGCCGGTCAGCTGCTGTCCATCTGGCGGCAGTCGCCCCTGAGGGTGCTGGCCCGGCTGCATCTGGTGGCCGCCGCGGACAAGGCCGAGCAGGTCGGGCGCCCGCGCAAGGAGGGCGAGCCGGTCGACGAGCCGTTGATCGCGCTCCCGCTGCCCGGTGCGGCGGAGGCGCACGGCCGGCTGGAGGGGCTGGCCGAGCTGATCATCGCGGGCGGTTCCGCCCCGGCGCTGGTGACGGCCGCGATCGTGCACGGCGAACTGCTCGCGCTGCGCCCCTTCGTCTCCCACAACGGCCTGGTCGCGCGCACAGCGGAACGCATCGTCCTGGTCGGCAGCGGGCTCGACCCCAAGTCGGTCTGCCCGGCCGAGGTCGGGCACGCGGAGCTGGGCCGCGAGGCATATCTGACGGCACTGGAGGGCTATGTCTCCGGGACACCCGAGGGCGTGGCCGCCTGGATCTCCCACTGCGGCCGGGCGGTCGAACTCGGGGCCCGGGAGTCGACGGCGGTGTGCGAGGCGCTGCAGCGCGGAGCCGCGTGACACGCCGGGCGTGATGCGCGGGGCCTCACCGGCCCGCCGGAACAGTGATGCGGCGGTACGAGGGACTCGTACCGCCGCTGGCATGTCCACCGGGGTACCAAGCGTCCTCGATATATGCCCATCAGGTCGGGGACTTAGCCCGTCACCTGGTGCGGCTGGCCCGTAATCGACGGGTCGACGTCGCGTGGGTGCCCGGTGTTCATGCTCGGTCCGTGGGGCCAATTGCGTTGTGAAGGTGATCCTCTCGGATGTCCTTGGTCTCGCGGGCCGTTGAATCCTTTGTACTCCAGGACTGAAGCAAGCGGAAGTCCTGGCTCTGCTTCTTTACTTTTAGGTTCAAAGAGGCGCTAAACGGACGCCGGTCGGCGGCGGCTGGCGTACCAGACCAGGCCGGCGGTGGCCGCCGCGGCTCCGATGGCGACGGCGGCCACCAGGGCCGGCCGGGCCGGTACGGAAAGGCCGGGCAGGCGCTGCTTGAGCCGTACGGGCCGGTGGAAGTCGAGGATCGGCCACTCGCGCGCGAGCGCCTCGCGCCGCAGCGCGCGGTCGGGGTTCACGGCGTGCGGGTGGCCCACCGACTCCAGCATCGGCAGGTCCGTCGCCGAGTCGCTGTACGCGTAGCAGCGGGACAGGTCGTACCCCTCCGAAGCGGCCAGCTCGTGGATCGCCTCGGCCTTCGTCGGGCCGTACGCGTAGTACTCCACCTCGCCGGTGAAGCAGCCGTCGTCGCCCACGACCATGCGGGTGGCGACCACCCGGTCCGCCCCGAGCAGCTCGCCGATCGGCTCGACCACCTCGGCGCCCGAGGTGGACACGATCACCACGTCGCGGCCCGCCGTGTGGTGCTCCTCGATGAGGGTGGCGGCCTCGTCGTAGATGATCGGGTCGATCAGGTCGTGCAGGGTCTCGGCCACGATCTCCTTGACCTGCTGGACGTTCCAGCCGCGGCACAGCGCGGACAGGTACTTGCGCATCCGCTCCATCTGGTCGTGGTCGGCGCCGCCGGCCAGGAAGACGAACTGGGCATATGCGGTACGCAGTACTGCCCTGCGGTTGATCAGGCCGCCTTGGTAGAACGACTTGCTGAAGGTGAGCGTGCTCGACTTCGCAATGACCGTCTTGTCCAGATCAAAGAAGGCCGCTGTGCGGGGCAAGGAGTGGTTTTCCACGCCCCTGAGCATAGGCGCACCTCATTCGGCGTAAGGTAGGGCGCGTGGGTTTGCCTGAGAGGGCTCTCGGGTACACCATGGAAGTCACGGATCGTTCGCGCGACCGTGCTAACCCGGCCCGACTCCTCCCCCCCCCGAGTCGGCCGTGGGGACGACCCCCGCTCTCCCCCCCGGCGGGGGTCGTCGCATGTCCGGGTGGGTTTTCTTACTCCGTTCGTGGTTGAAGCGCTTGCTGTGTGATCGCAGCGTGCGCGGGGTTGGCATGCGCATGGTTTGTTACTGTGGGTAATCTCCAGGCTGCGCTGCGACGCCCGTCAGGAACATGAGCCGCGCTCACCTGTATGAGTGATGGCGATATTCACAACGGTCGACTTGTCCACAGTTTTCGACCAAGATCCACATCGATTTCCCGATCGCTGCACCGTGATTCCAACGCGCCCCGCTCGCGGCGAGTTCACAGCCGCTTGCGTTTGCCGGGTCGCGTTTGGCCGGTTTCTGTCGGCCGTCCATATGACGGCCCCTTGCCGGTTCTTCACACGTTTGGGAATCGCGGGGCCGCAGGGGCTGCGCGAGATGCAGCGAAGGGGGACGAACATGGCCGGAACCGTCACACACGATCCGCCGCCCGCCGCCGGAGGAGGCCGCCAGGGCGGACCGCTGATCGTCACCGAGGACGCACAGCTCCTCGACGACCTGCTGCGCCTGTGCGCGGCCGCCGGCGCCACACCGGAGGTCCATCACGGCGTGCCGGAACCCAGGGGCAGCTGGGAGGCCGCGCCGCTGGTGCTCGTCGGCGACGACGCCGCGCGGCGCGTCCGCGGAGCCGCACGGCGGCGCGGTGTGGTCCTGGTCGGCCGCGACCAGGACGACTCCGGGGTCTGGCGGCGCGCCGTGGAGATCGGCGCCGACCATGTGCTGATGCTGCCCGACGGGGAGCAGTGGCTGGTCGACCGTATCGCCGACGTGGCCGAGGGCGTCGGACGGCCCGCCCTGACCGTCGGCGTCATCGGCGGCCGGGGCGGGG
>NZ_JAOCQE010000287.1 GCF_025290915.1 Streptomyces sp. 15-116A
CGCAACCTGCTCCACGCCCGCCGCTACCCGTCCATGACGCTGAACCTGCTGCTCACCCCGGTGATGCTGCTCCTGCTCTTCGTCTACATCTTCGGCGACACCATGAGCGCCGGCATCGGGGACGGCGCGGGTGACCGGTCCGCGTACCTGGCCTATCTCGTCCCGGGCATCCTGATGCTGACCATCGGCGGCACCACCATCGGCAGTGCCGTGTCCGTGACGATGGACATGACCGAGGGCATCATCGCCCGCTTCCGCACCATGGCGATCCACCGAGGCTCGGTCGTGATCGGCTACGTCGTCGGCAGCGTCATCCAGTGCGTGATGAGCGTGATTTTGGTCGGCGCGGTGGCGGTGGCCATCGGCTTCCGCTCGACGAACGCCACCGCCCTGGAATGGCTCGCCGCGATCGGGCTCCTCGTCCTCGTCGCGCTGGCGCTGACCTGGATCGCGGTCGGCATGGGCCTGGCCAGCCCGAACGCCGAGGCGGCCAGCAACAACGCCATGCCCCTGCTGCTCCTGCCGCTGCTCTCCAGCGCGTTCGTGCCGCTGGAGTCGATGCCGGGCTGGTTCCGGCCGGTCGCGGAGTACCAGCCCTTCACCCCGGCGATCGAGACCCTCCGCGGCCTCCTCCTCGGCACGGAGATCGGCAACGCCGGCTGGCTGGCCGTCACCTGGTGCCTGGCCCTGGCCGCCCTCGGCTACGTCTGGTCCAGGTCCCTCTTCAACCGCGACCCGAAGTAAGCCGCGAGAGGTCGGTCACCGGCGAAACTCGTGGACCACCTGGATCTCGCCGACGATGTGCGCGTTGAACTCGTCGAGATCCTCCGCGGGCACCCACAGCTCGAGGATCGTCCGCCCGCCTGCCTGCTGGACCGGATACCTGCGCAGGAAGGCGGAGTCGACCTCGAACCGGGTGACGAAGCCCGCACCGTCGTGCTTGACGTTCCAGTCACGGGCGATCTTGACGGCGTAGTCCTCGTTGAGCACCGGATAGAAGGTCGGCTGCTCGGGAAGCCGCGGCGGCCAGGCGCGCCAGTCCAGTTCCCGGACCAGCTCGAGCTCCTTGGGGCCGGTGGGGCGCCACAGGGTCGTCGTTGCTTGCCGGCTGGTCACGAGAATCGTTCTCCGCGGATGTCAGTTGTCGATGGGGTTCGCCGACCGCACGCTATCGGCGGGCCCGGCCCAGCGGCCACCGGGTTTCGTCTGCGTGTCCCGGTGGGGGGCGGGAGAGTTGATCACGGCATGAAGAAGACAACGTCCCGTGTCATCGCCACCACTGCGCTCACCGCCGGTGCGGTCCTGGCCTCCGTGGCCCCCGCTCAGGCCGGCATCATCGACGGCTCGCTCAACAACCCCCATGTCCTGTCGGAGAGCTCCCTCCTGGGCGCCCTCGCCGGCGGCATGCTCGACGCCGTGTCCAACACCGACGCGGACACGGGAGCGAAAGGGAACGCCGGCACCTACGAGTAGGGCGGCATGACCACGTCCCCGGGGCCATCATGCTCCGGGGACTTTCTCGATGCCCCGGTCAGACCCACGTGTCCAGCCACATCCGCGCCCGCCAGTCGTCGATCGGGATGGCCGTGCCGGTGTAGATCGGCCAGAAGTAGATGAAGTTCCAGGCGATCAGGAGGGTCAGGACACCCGCCGCTGTCGCGCCGGCGACGCGGCGGGTGTCCGTGGTGCGGGGTGGGCCGACGAGCGCGCCCAGGAGCATCGCGACCGCCAGGCAGAGGAAGGGGAGGAAGACGATGGCGTAGAAGTAGAAGATCGTGCGCTCCTGGTACAGGAACCAGGGGAGGTAGCCGGCCGCGATGCCGCAGGCGATCGCGCCCGCCCGCCAGTCGCGGCGGAACAGCCAGCGCCACAGGACGTAGAGCAGCGCGAAGCACGCCACCCACCACAGCATGGGCGTGCCGAGGGCCAGGACCTCGCGGGCGCACTTCTCGGTGGCGTCGGCCGGGCAGCCGTCCTTCCCGGGCGCCGGGGACTCGTAGAAGTACGAGACCGGGCGGCCGGTGACGATCCAGCTCCACGGGTTCGACTCGTAGGTGTGGGGGGAGGACAGGCCGACGTGGAAGTCGTAGACCTGGTTCTCGTAGTGCCACAGGCTGCGCCACCAGTCGGGGAACAGCCAGGACCACGCGCTGTCCCGGCCGCCGCCCCGCACGGCCCAGTCGCGGTGGTAGCCGCCGGTGCCGTCGGTCGGGGAGAGGATCCAGCCGATCCACGACGCGAAGTAGGTGAACACCGCCACCGGGACCGTGGACAGGAACGCCCAGCCCAGGTCGCGCCTCAGGACCGCAGTGCGGGGGCGGTGGGCGCCCGCGACCCGGCGGGAGCCGACGTCCCAGAGGACCGACAGCACACAGAACGCGGCCAGGATGTAGAGGCCGTTCCACTTGGTGCCGATCGCCAGGCCCAGCATCACGCCGGCCGCCAGCCGCCAGGGGCGGAAGCCGATCCGGGTCGTCTCGGCGATCTTCGCGTCGGGGCGGGCCCGGCCGTCGGAGTCCACGGGCAGCGCGGCGGCCAGCTTCTCCCGGGCGCGGTCCCGGTCGATCAGCAGACAGCCGAAGGCCGCCAGCACGAAGAACATCAGGACACCGTCCAGCAGCGCCGTCCGGCTCATCACGAAGTGCAGCCCGTCCACCGCCATCAGCGCGCCCGCGAGACAGCCGAGGAACGTGGAACGGAACAGGCGGCGGCCGATACGGCACAGCATCAGCACCGAGAGCGTGCCGAGCAGGGCGGTCATGAAACGCCAGCCGAACGGATCGAAGCCGAACATCAGCTCGCCGAGCCCGATGACGTACTTGCCGACCGGCGGATGGACGACATACGCCGCGTCCGTCGGGATGGGGACGTTCCCGCCGGAGGAGAGGATCAGGTCATTGGCGTTCTTGTCCCAGTTGACCTCGAAGCCGCGGTGGATCAGCGCCCACGCGTCCTTGGCGTAGTACGTCTCGTCGAATATCACCGCCTTCGGGCTGCCCAGGTTCCAGAAGCGCAGCACCCCGGCCAGCAGCGTGACCAGCAGCGGCCCGCCCCAGCCCGACCAGCGGGCGATCCGGTCCGCGAGCAGCGGCGGCACGCCGAGCGTCGTCCACAGGCGGGGGGACGGTCCGGTGTACGGCGGGACCAGTTGGCCGCGGGCGTCGCCTCTGTCCGCCTTCGCCGCGTAGCCGAAGCGGCGCAGCCGCTGCTGCCAGGTCGGCCGCTGGTCGTGCGGCGCCTGGTCCTGCCGGGTGTCCGTGGAGTCCATGGACGACGCTGTACTGGTCACCGCGCCATCGTAGGGAACCGTGCTGTGTGAGTCCCGCGCATGGGCGGTATGCCCCGCCTCTCCGTCCGTCGCCCCGCGCCGGGGCTGGGAGGATGGGGGACGTGACCGGAACCCTCGTACTCGCAGGCACCCCCATCGGCGACGTCTCCGACGCCCCGCCCCGGCTCGCCGAGGAGCTGGCCGGCGCGGACATCATCGCCGCCGAGGACACGCGGCGGCTGCGCCGGCTGACCCAGGCGCTCGGCGTGACGCCCAAGGGGCGTGTCGTGTCGTACTTCGAGGGCAACGAGTCCGCGCGGACGCCCGAGCTGGTGGAGGAGCTGGCGGGCGGGGCGCGGGTGCTGCTGGTGACCGACGCCGGGATGCCGTCGGTGTCCGACCCCGGGTACCGGCTGGTCGCGGCGGCGGTGGAACGGGAGGTGCGGGTCACCGCGGTGCCCGGGCCGTCGGCCGTGCTCACCGCGCTCGCCGTTTCCGGGCTGCCGGTGGACCGGTTCTGCTTCGAGGGGTTCCTGCCGCGGAAGGCGGGGGAGCGGCTGGGGCGGCTGCGGGAGGTCGCCGGTGAGCGGCGCACGCTCGTGTACTTCGAGTCACCGCACCGGCTCGACGACACGCTCGCGGCGATGGCCGAGGTGTTCGGCGGGGAGCGGCGGGCGGCGGTGTGCCGGGAGCTGACGAAGACGTACGAGGAGGTACGGCGGGGGGCGCTGGCCGAGCTGGCGGCCTGGGCGGCGGAGGGTGTGCGCGGGGAGATCACCGTGGTCGTGGAGGGGGCTCCCGAGAAGGGCGGGGAGGAAGTCGACGCGGAGGAGCTCGTGCGGCGGGTCCGGGTGCGGGAGGAGGCGGGGGAGCGGCGCAAGGAGGCCATTGCCGCTGTCGCTGTGGAGGCGGGGGTGCCCAAGCGGGTTGTGTTCGATGCGGTGGTGGCGGCGAAGGGGGCCGGGGAGCGCCGTTAGGGGTGCGGATTCGTTGCGGGGTGCGGGTGCGTTGTGGCTGGTCGCGCCCACGCGGCGGAGCCGCATATGGATACAGCCCCGCGCCCCTGGGGGGGTGCAGTGCCGTCGCTCGGAAAGCGCAGTCTCTTTCGTAGGATCGGGGCATGCCTTCCAGCGACCGCGACAAGAACGCCGCCCCGCCCCTGCCCGCCCCCCTCGGTGTCGCCGTCGCGGACTCGCACACGCATCTCGATATGCAGGGCGGCACCGTGGACGAGGCGCTGGCCAAGGCCGCGTCGGTCGGGGTGACGACGGTCGTGCAGGTCGGGTGCGATGTGAACGGGTCGCGGTGGGCCGCGGAGACCGCTGCCGCGTACGACGCCGTGCACGCCACCGTCGCGCTGCATCCGAACGAGGCGCCGCGGATCGTGCACGGGGATCCTGACGGATGGTCGCGGCAGGGGGCCCGCGAGCCGGGCGGGGACGCCGCGCTGGACGAGGCGCTCGCCGAGATCGACCGGCTGGCCGCTCTGCCGCAGGTCAAGGGGGTCGGGGAGACCGGGCTCGACTACTTCCGCACCGGGCCGGAGGGCAAGGAGGCGCAGGAGCGGTCCTTCCGGGCGCACATCGAGATCGCCAAGCGGCACGGCAAGACCCTGGTCATCCACGACCGCGACGCCCACGCCGACGTCCTGCGCGTGCTCAAGGAGGAGAGCGCGCCCGAGCGGACCGTCTTCCACTGCTACTCCGGCGACGCCGAGATGGCGGAGATCTGCGCCGAGGCCGGGTACTTCATCTCCTTCGCCGGAAATGTGACGTTCAAGAACGCCGGGAATCTGCGGGACGCCCTCGCCGTCGCGCCGCTGGAGCTGGTGCTGGTCGAGACGGACGCGCCCTTCCTGACGCCGGCGCCGTACCGGGGGCGGCCCAACGCGCCCTACCTGGTGCCGGTGACGGTGCGGGCCATGGCCGCCGTGCGCGGGATCGACGAGGACGCGATGGCTACGGCGCTGGGAGCCAACACCGCTAGCGCGTTCGGGTACTGAGGCGCACTCGGACACGTCTCGCGCGTACGTTCCGTAGTCGCGCCGCTTTGGAGAGTGACCGGCGCTCCGCTAGGTTCTGGGGGCCCGAGCCGGACCCCTTAAGGCCCTGGAGCGTGTCGGCGTGAGCAACGCGCGGTTCGAGACGTACGAGACCTATGAGCCGTATGAGACGGTCGGCGATCTGCACTCCGCCGAGACCGTCGGCTACGGACACGGCTACGGCATCCCCGGCCCGCCCGGCGCCGCCGACGACACCCACCGGCCGGACGACACCTACCGGCCCGCCTACGAGCAGGCCCCCGCCTACGCGCCGACTCCCGCCTACGCACCCACCGAGCCCGCGCTGCCCCGTCAGACGGCCCTCACCGCCCCCGCCGCCCCCGCTGCCCCGCGGTCCGGGCACCGGCGGCGCGCCCCCTACGCCGAGCGCGCCGACTCCGTACGCCGGCTGCTGCCGCGGGCGCTGGTCGTCGCCTTCCTCGCCGGCGGCACCACCGCGTTCCTCGCCGAGGACAAGGCGGTCGAGCTGAACGTCGACGGCACGCCCCGCACCCTGCACACCTTCGCCGACGACGTCACCGAGCTGCTGGCCGAGGAGGGCATCGAGGTCGGCGCGCACGACGTCGTGAGCCCCGGGACCGGCAGCGCGCTCGGCGACGGCGACGAGATCGAGGTGCGCTACGGCCGTCCCCTGATCCTCACCCTCGACGGCGAGCGGCGTGAGGTGTGGACGACCGCGCACACCGTCGAGGGGGCGCTCCGGCAGCTGGGCGTGCGGGCGGAGGGCGCGTATCTGTCGACCGCGCGCTCCCGGCGCATCGGGCGTGAGGGGCTCGCCCTGGAGGTCCGTACCGAACGCTCCGTGACGGTCATGGCGGACGGGCGCGCCCGCACCCTGCGCACCAACGCGGCGACCGTGCGCGAGGCGGTCGAACAGGCCGGGGTCACGCTGCGCGGCCAGGACACCACGTCCGTCGCGCCCGGCAGCTTCCCGCGCGACGGGCAGACGATCACCGTGCTGCGCATCACCCGCACCCGGGAGGTCCACGAGGAGCCGATCCCGTTCCGGGAGCTGCGCACCGAGGACCCCTCCCTGCTGCGCGGCACCGAGGTCGTCGAACGGCCGGGGCAGCCGGGGATGCGCCGGGTCATCTACTCCGTGCGCACGGTCAACGGCGTCCGGCAGAAGCCGCACCGGCTGCGCTCGGAGGTGGTGCGGGAACCCCGGGCGCAGGTGGTGAAGGTGGGGACGGCGGCGCCGCCGACCTCGGTGCAGGGGGCGGACGGGCTGAACTGGGGCGCGCTGGCGGCCTGCGAGTCGGGCGGCCGTCCCAACGCGGTGGACCCGTCGGGAACGTACGGCGGGCTGTACCAGTTCGACAGCCGCACCTGGCAGAGCCTCGGCGGGCAGGGCCGGCCCCAGGACGCGTCACCGGAGGAGCAGACGTACCGCGCGAAGAAGCTGTACGTGCGCAGCGGCAGCAGCCCCTGGCCGCACTGCGGGGCCCGGCTCCAGGGGTAGCGGGCGCTCGCCGGGGGTGACCTGGGCGGTCCCCGGCGCCCCGTACCCTTGTCCCGTGAGCAGCCCCACCCCCGACGCCCTCCTGGGTCCCGCCGACATCCGTGAGCTGGCGGCCGCCCTCGGCGTACGGCCCACCAAGCAGCGCGGCCAGAACTTCGTGATCGACGCGAACACGGTCCGCCGGATCGTCCGCACCGCCGAGGTGCGGCCCGACGACGTGGTCGTCGAGGTCGGCCCGGGGCTCGGCTCGCTCACGCTGGCGCTGCTGGAGGTCGCCGACCGGGTCACCGCCGTCGAGATCGACGACGTGCTCGCCGCCGCGCTGCCCGCCACCGTCGCCGCCCGCATGCCCGAGCGCGCCGACCGGTTCGCGCTGGTCCACTCCGACGCCATGCACGTCACCGAGCTGCCGGGGCCGGCCCCGACCGCGCTGGTCGCCAACCTGCCCTACAACGTGGCCGTCCCGGTGCTGCTGCACATGCTGGAGACGTTCCCGAGCATCGAGCGCACGCTGGTGATGGTCCAGGCGGAGGTCGCCGACCGGCTCGCGGCCGCGCCCGGTTCGAAGGTGTACGGGGTGCCCTCGGTCAAGGCCAACTGGTACGCGGAGATCAAGCGGGCGGGCGCCATCGGGCGGAACGTGTTCTGGCCCGCGCCGAACGTCGACAGCGGGCTGGTGTCGCTGGTCCGGCGGGCCGAGCCGCTGAAGACCACCGCGTCCCGGCGTGAGGTGTTCGCCGTCGTCGACGCGGCGTTCGCGCAGCGCCGCAAGACCCTGCGGGCCGCGCTCGCCGGGTGGGCGGGCTCCGCGGCGGCGGCCGAGACGGCGCTCGTCGCGGCGG
>NZ_JAOCQE010000288.1 GCF_025290915.1 Streptomyces sp. 15-116A
ACGCCGCCGCGAACAGGCCCACCCCGATGTGCGCGCCGAGCAGCAGCCACGCCGTGCCCGGGTCGGCCTGCGCGAGCAGCGCCGCCAGCCGGTCGCCGCCCGTCGCGGCGCCACCGGTCATCCGGGCCAGCGGGGTGCCCACACTCGTGCCGTCACCGCACAGCACGTCGAAGCCGACCGAGCGCAGCGGGCCCGCGACGGGGCCGCCCATCCGGCCGTAACAGACGTGCTGGCCGGTGGTGAACACCGTGTCGGCCGCCAGCTCCAGCGGGATCAGCAGTGCGGCGATCCGCCCGAAGGAACGCTCCCGGCCCGCCAGCGCGTACGCCAGGACGAACACGGCGGCGGCGATCGCGGCCACCGTGTTCAGCGGCAGGGGAGCCCCGGACAGCAGCACGTGCGACGCGGTGCTGAGCGTCACGACCACTGCCGTGAACAGCGCCGCGCGGACGGCTCTGAGCTGGGTTCCGGATATGTCCATGGCGGGGAAAGTGTGTCACGTGCTCCGGTAAGGGATTCCTAAAGGGTTCCTGTGGACGGCCGGACGATCACAGGCCAGGGATCCTGCCGTTGCGGAACAGGTCCAGGAAGATCTGGTGGTCGCCGCGGGCGCGTGCGCCGTAGGTGTGGGCGAAGTCGACCAGCAGCGGGGCCAGGCCCTCCTCGTCGGCGGCGATCGCCGCGTCGATGGCCCGCTCCGTGGAGAACGGCACCAGGGACTCGCCCGAGGTGTCGTCCGCCGCCGCGTGCATCGTGGCCGTGGCCCGGCCGAGGTCGGCGACCACCTGGGCGATCTCCTCCGGCTCGTCGATGTCGCCCCAGTTCAGGTCCACCGCGTACGGCGAGACCTCCGCGACCAGCTGCCCCGCCCCGTCCAGCTCGGTCCAGCCCAGCCACGGGTCGGCGTGCGCCTGCAGGGCGCGCTGGGAGATCACCGTGCGGTGCCCCTCGTGCTGGAAGTAGTCCCGGATCGCCTGGTCGGTGATGTGGCGGGAAACCGCCGGGGTCTGCGCCTGCTTGATGTAGATCACCACATCGTTCTCCAGGGCGTCGCTGTGCCCTTCGAGCAGGATGTTGTACGACGGCAGTCCGGCCGAGCCGATGCCGATGCCGCGGCGGCCCACGACGTCCTTCACGCGGTAGGAGTCCGGGCGGGCCAGCGAGGCGTCCGGCAGGGTCTCCAGATAGCCGTCGAAGGCGGCGAGCACCTTGTAGCGCGTGGCCGCGTCCAGCTCGACCGCGCCGCCGCCGGAGGCGAAGCGGCGCTCGAAGTCGCGGATCTCGGTCATCGAGTCCAGCAGGGAGAAACGGGTCAGCGAGCGGGCGTCACGCAGCGCGTCCAGCAGGGGGCCCTGCGCGGTGTCCAGCGTGAACGGCGGGACCTCGTCGCTCTTCGCGCCCGTCGCCAGCGCGTGGATGCGCTCGCGGTAGGCGGCCGCGTAGACCTCCACCAGCTCCGTGATCTGCGCGTCGCTGAGCGCCTTCGCGTAGCCGATCAGCGCCACCGAGGCGGCGAAGCGCTTGAGGTCCCAGGTGAAGGGGCCGACGTACGCCTCGTCGAAGTCGTTGACGTTGAAGACCAGGCGGCCGTTCGAATCCATGTACGTGCCGAAGTTCTCCGCGTGGAGATCGCCGTGGATCCACACGCGCGAGGTGCGCTCGTCCAGGTACGGGCCGGTCCGCTTCTCCGCCTGGAGGTCGTGGTAGAAGAGGCACGCCGTCCCCCGGTAGAACGCGAACGCCGAGGCCGCCATCTTGCGGAACTTCACGCGGAACGCGGCCGGGTCGGCGGCCAGGAGCTCGCCGAAGGCGGTGTCGAGGACGGTGAGAATCTCCTCACCGCGGTGCTCGTCGTTGAGCTGCGGGACCGACATCGCTGGGTGCCTCCTGGTGCGGGACGTCTCGTCGGACGGCCGGGCCGGGCCGTCCGGATGTCTAACGTGTGACGGTTCACGGGAGTGCCCGTGACCCCCGCCCGAAGGTACGCGTGGAGGGCCCCCGAGTGTCAGTGCCGGGGCATAGACTTCGACGCTGACCACAAGACTCGCCGCCCGTCCGTCACCAGCTGTTCTCCTTGGAGGCCGCACCGTGTCAAAGCCGCCGTTCACGCACCTGCACGTCCACACCCAGTACTCGCTGCTGGACGGTGCCGCGCGGCTGAAAGACATGTTCAACGCCTGCAACGAGATGGGCATGACGCACATCGCCATGTCCGACCACGGCAACCTGCACGGGGCGTACGACTTCTTCCACTCCGCGCAGAAGGCCGGAATCACCCCGATCATCGGGATCGAGGCATATGTCGCCCCCGAGTCCCGGCGCAACAAGCGCAAGATCCTCTGGGGCCAGCCCCACCAGAAGCGCGACGACGTCTCCGGTTCCGGTGGTTACACCCACAAGACGATGTGGGCGGTGAACAAGACCGGCCTGCACAACCTCTTCCGCCTCTCCTCCGACGCGTACGCCGAGGGCTGGCTGCAGAAGTGGCCCCGGATGGACAAGGAGACCATCGCCCAGTGGTCCGAGGGCATCGTCGCCTCCACCGGCTGCCCCTCCGGCGAGGTCCAGACCCGGCTGCGCCTCGGCCACTTCGACGAGGCGCTCAAGGCCGCCGCCGACTACCAGGACATCTTCGGCAAGGACCGCTACTTCCTGGAGCTGATGGACCACGGCATCGACATCGAGCACCGGGTCCGCGACGGCCTCCTGGAGATCGGCAAGAAGCTCGGCATCCCCCCGCTGGTCACCAACGACTCGCACTACACGTACGCGCACGAGGCGGGGGCGCACGACGCGCTGCTGTGCATCCAGACCGGCAAGAACCTCTCCGACCCCGACCGCTTCAAGTTCGACGGCACCGGCTACTACCTCAAGTCCACCGACGAGATGTACGCCATCGACTCCTCGGACGCCTGGCAGCAGGGCTGCGCCAACACCGCCCTGATCGCCGAGATGGTCGACACCACGGGCATGTTCCAGAAGCGCGACCTGATGCCCAAGTTCGACATCCCGGAGGGCTACACGGAGGTCAGCTGGTTCCGCGAGGAAGTCATGCGCGGCATGCAGCGCCGCTTCCCCGACGGCATCCCGGACGACCGCATGAAGCAGGTCGAGTACGAGATGGACACCATCATCTCGATGGGCTTCCCCGGCTACTTCCTCGTGGTCGCCGACTTCATCATGTGGGCCAAGAAGCAGGGCATCGCGGTCGGCCCCGGCCGAGGCTCCGCGGCCGGCTCGATCGTCGCCTACGCCCTCGGCATCACCGACCTCGACCCCATCCCGCACGGCCTGATCTTCGAGCGGTTCCTCAACCCCGAGCGCATCTCCATGCCGGATGTCGACATCGACTTCGACGAGCGCCGGCGCGTCGAGGTCATCCGGTACGTGACGGAGAAGTACGGCGCCGACAAGGTCGCCATGATCGGCACCTACGGCACCATCAAGGCGAAGAACGCCATCAAGGACTCCGCGCGCGTCCTGGGCTACCCGTACGCGATGGGCGACCGCATCACCAAGGCGATGCCCG
Source organism: Streptomyces sp. 15-116A (assembly GCF_025290915.1). GTDB lineage: Bacteria > Actinomycetota > Actinomycetes > Streptomycetales > Streptomycetaceae > Streptomyces. The sequence continues at coordinate 3,530 of NZ_JAOCQE010000288.1, forward strand.
CCGACGTCCTCGGCAAGGGCATCCCGCTGTCCGGCATCACCGACCCCAGCCACCCCCGCTACTCGGAGGCGGGCGAGGTCCGGGCGATGTACGAGAACGAGCCGGACGTGAAGAAGGTCATCGACACCGCGCGCGGCGTGGAGGGCCTGGTCCGGCAGATGGGCGTGCACGCGGCCGGCGTGATCATGTCCAGCGAGACCATCACCGAGCACGTGCCGGTCTGGGTCAGGCACACCGACGGCGTGACCATCACGCAGTGGGACTACCCGAGCTGTGAGTCGCTCGGCCTGCTGAAGATGGACTTCCTCGGCCTGCGCAACCTCACGATCATGGACGACGCCGTCAAGATGGTGAAGGCCAACAAGGGGATCGACATCGATCTCCTGAGCCTCCCGCTCGACGACCCCACGACCTTCGAACTACTCCAGCGCGGCGACACCCTCGGTGTGTTCCAGTTCGACGGCGGCCCGATGCGCTCCCTGCTCCGGCTGATGAAGCCGGACAACTTCGAGGACATCTCCGCCGTGTCGGCCCTGTACCGGCCGGGCCCGATGGGCATGAACTCCCACACCAACTACGCCCTGCGCAAGAACGGCCAGCAGGAGATCACCCCGATCCACCCCGAGCTGGAGGAGCCGCTCAAGGAGGTCCTGGACGTCACCTACGGCCTGATCGTCTATCAGGAGCAGGTGCAGAAGGCCGCCCAGATCATCGCCGGTTACTCGCTCGGCGAGGCCGACATCCTCCGCCGTGTGATGGGCAAGAAGAAGCCGGAGGAGCTGGAGAAGAACTTCGTCATCTTCCAGGCCGGCGCCCGCAAGAACGGCTACAGCGACGAGGCCATCCAGGCGCTGTGGGACGTGCTGGTGCCGTTCGCCGGCTACGCGTTCAACAAGGCGCACTCCGCCGCGTACGGCCTGGTCTCCTACTGGACCGCCTACCTCAAGGCGAACCACCCCGCCGAGTACATGGCGGCGCTGCTCACCTCGGTGAAGGACGACAAGGACAAGTCGGCCGTCTACCTCAACGAGTGCCGCCGCATGGGCATCAAGGTGCTCCCGCCGAACGTCAACGAGTCCGAGGCCAACTTCGCCGCCCAGGGCGACGACGTGATCCTCTTCGGCCTCTCCGCGGTGCGCAACGTCGGCACCAACGTCGTCGAGTCGATCATCAAGTGCCGCAAGGCCAAGGGGAAGTACACCTCCTTCCCCGACTACCTCGACAAGGTCGACGCGGTCGTCTGCAACAAGCGCACCACCGAGTCGCTGATCAAGGCCGGCGCCTTCGACTCCATGGGGCACACCCGCAAGGGGCTCACCGCCCAGTACGAGCCGATGATCGACAACGTGGTCGCGGTCAAGCGCAAGGAGGCCGAGGGGCAGTTCGACCTCTTCGGCGGCATGGGCGAGGAGCAGGCCGGCGAGCCCGGCTTCGGGCTCGACGTGGAGTTCACCACCGAGGAGTGGGACAAGACCTATCTGCTCGCCCAGGAGCGGGAGATGCTCGGCCTGTACGTCTCCGACCACCCGCTGTTCGGTCTGGAGCACGTGCTGTCCGACAAGGCCGACGCGGGCATCTCGCAGCTCACCGGCGGTGACTTCGGCGACGGCGCGGTGGTCACCATCGGCGGCATCATCTCCGGCCTCCAGCGCAAGATGACCAAGCAGGGCAACGCATGGGCCATCGCCACGGTGGAGGACCTCGCGGGCTCCATCGAGTGCATGTTCTTCCCGGCGACGTACCAGCTGGTGTCGACGCAACTCGTCGAGGACGCGGTGGTGTTCGTCAAGGGCCGCCTCGACAAGCGGGAGGACGTGCCGCGCCTGGTTGCGATGGAGCTGATGGTCCCCGACCTGTCCAACGCGGGGACGAACGCGCCCGTGGTGCTCACCATCCCGGCGACGCGTGTGACGCCGCCGATGGTCAGCCGCCTCGGCGAGATCCTCAGTCACCACAAGGGCGACAGCGAGGTCCGTATCAAGCTCCAGGGGCCGACGAAGACCACGGTGCTGCGGCTCGACCGGCACCGGGTCAAGCCCGACCCGGCCCTGTTCGGTGATCTGAAGGTCCTGCTTGGCCCGTCCTGCCTGGCCGGCTGACCGGGCTGACGGCGCTGTCGGGGCACCGCCGACGCGCGTGAGGGGCGCTCCCGATGCCGGGGGCGCCCCTCGTGCTGTGCCTGGGTCTCAACAACCCGTTATGAAGATGTCAGTTGTGGCCGAAGCGCTTCTGCCGGCCCTTGCCGTGGACGACCTCCGAGGGGGCCGCCTGCGAGGTGCGCTGCTCGTCCGGCGTCTCGATCGCGGACGGCTGCGACGCCTGCTGGGCGCGCTGGTTCTGCGGCTGCTTACGGTCACGGTTCTTGTTCTTGGCCATGGTGATGCCTCCTGTGGGGGACTAGGGGCCAGGGCCAGCATCAGATTCACATAGTCGTATTACCGGCGCATGTTGGACAATTACCGTGTGTGACAGGCGTGGTCGGAGGAGGAAGTGTGGAAACGCCACGCCGAAGATCGAGTTCGGGCCGTTAACCCCGGCGTGGTCGGGCAGACTCGAAGCAAGCCCGAAGCAAACCTCCCGGAAAGAGGGTGGATCGCGTGGACCGCTGCATCGTCCTGGTGGACGCCGGGTATCTGCTGGGGGCCGCCGCCAGTCTCCTCGCCGGGGAGCCCTCGCGGTCCCGGATCACCGTCGACCACGCCGCCCTCATCCAAGGGCTGCGCGAACGCGCCGAGTCCGACACGCAGCAGCCGCTGCTGCGCATCTACTGGTTCGACGGCGCCCCCGACCGCGTCCCGCAGCCCGAACACCGCAGGCTGCGCGTGATGCCCCGGGTCACCGTGCGCCTCGGCGCGCTGACCCGCAGCGACGGACGCTGGGCGCAGAAGGGCGTGGACGCCGCGATGCACGCCGAGCTGACCGAACTGGCCCGCAACCGCGCCTGCTCCGACATCGTGCTGGTCACCGGCGACGGTGATCTGCTGCCGGGGATGATGGCCGCCAAGGAGCACGGCGTCGCCGTGCATCTGTGGGCCGTGCAGGCCGCCGACGGCGACTACAACCAGTCCGAGGACCTGGTCGCCGAGGCCGACGAACGCCGGGTGCTGGACCGTGCGTGGATCATCAAGGCGGTGCGGGCCAAGGAGTTCACCGGCGTGTGCGCGCCGCCGCCCGTCGCCCGGCCCGAGATCGCCGCGATCCTCTCCGCGCCGCTGCCCGAGTCGGCGCTCACGGCGACAGGGGACCGCAGCGCACAGGAGGCACCGCATCCGGCCGCCGGTGCCGCGTCCAACGGCACGGCGGAACGGGCTCCTGCGGCGAAGGGTGTGCCCACGCCGAAGGATCTGGCCGCGCTGCGTGCCCCCGGCACCGCCGCGCCGCCCGCGCCGCCGGCCTCCGCCACGCTGCGGTGGTCCTCCGACAAGGGGTGGGTGGACCGGCCTGTCGCCGAGCCGCCCGAGGCCGCGTCCATGCCGACGCTGGCGCAGCTGACCACGGCGGAGCAGCGGTGGGCGGATCGGGAGGAGGACATCACCACGGTCGGCGGTGATCCCTACGAGGTGGGGCAGGTCTTCGCGCGGCGCTGGGTGGAGCGGCTGGGCGATCAGAGCCACCTGCAGAAACTCTCCGGGATGTACCCGCGCATTCCGCATCGGATCGATGGCGAGCTGCTGCGTTACGCCGCGCGGTTCGGGCTTCTCGCGCACAAGGACGACCAGATCGATGAGAGGGATCGGTACGCCATTCGGGCGGGGTTCTGGCGTGAGGTCGATGTGCGGACGGGGACGGAGCGGGCGGCTGCCGCCGAGTGAGCTCGGTGTCGCTGGCCCGGTGTTGCTGCTGGCCGGGGGTGGGTCGCGCGGCCCGGCGCTGACGGGGTGCCGTCCGCGCCCACCCTCCCCCACTCTCGGCTTCTCCCCCACTCTCGGCTTCTCCCCCACTCTCGGCTTCTCCCCCACGCTCGGCTTCGCTCGCGCGGGGGGACCCCCATGAGCGGGGGGACCCCCATGAGCGGGGGGACCCCCATCGCCCTGGGGGCACCTCCCAGGCCCTTAAGGCACTGGGGGAGGCACGACTGCCGCGGGATAGACGGGTGGGCGGG
>NZ_JAOCQE010000289.1 GCF_025290915.1 Streptomyces sp. 15-116A
CGAGCGCCCGACCGGCGCCGGGGGAGTCCGAACCGGCCGTCCGCGCGGGGCACACTGGAGGAACCCCGCCCCGCGGCCCGGAGCGCCGCCGGACCGGTCGCCTCCCGCCCACGTCCCGCCGAACCGCCCGCCGACCCAATCCGTTCCACCGGGGGAGTTGGAAGCACCCGTGACCACCTGGACCGACCACACCGCCGACCGTCCCATCTCGCTCACCGAACCGAGCGGCATCGACCGCGCCGCACACCACCGGCTCGACGAGGCATGGCTCGCGGCGGCCTGGAGCCACCCCTCGACACGCTGCTTCGTGGTCTCCGGCGGCCAGGTCCTCATCGACGAGACGGCCGACGGCCGCACCGAGCTCGTCATGACGCCCTCCTTCGAGGCCCCGCTCACCGAGGCGCACCGCTACTTCCTCGGCATAGACGAGGAAGGCGTCAGCTACTTCGCCCTCCAGAAGGACGCCCTGCCCGGCCGCATGGACCAGTCCGCGCGCCCGGCGGGCCTGCGTGAGGCGGGCCTGCTGCTGTCTCCCCGCGACGCCGGACTCATGGTGCACGCGGTGGGCCTGGAGAACTGGCAGCGCACCCACCGCTTCTGCTCCCGCTGCGGCGAGCGCACCGTCATCGCCGCGGCCGGCCACATCCGGCGCTGCACGGCCTGCGGCGCCGAGCACTACCCGCGCACCGACCCCGCCGTGATCATGGCCGTCACCGACGCGGACGACCGCATCCTGCTCGGCCGCCAGGTCCACTGGCCCGAGGGCCGCTTCTCCACGCTCGCCGGATTCGTCGAGCCCGGCGAGTCCATCGAGCAGTCGGTGCGCCGCGAGGTGCACGAGGAGGTCGGCATCAGCGTCGGCGAGGTCGAGTACATCGCCAGCCAGCCCTGGCCCTTCCCGTCCAGCCTCATGCTGGGCTTCGTCGCCCGCGCCACCTCGACCGAGATCACCGTCGACGGCGACGAGATCCACGAGGCCCGCTGGTTCTCCCGCGACGAGCTGAGCGCCGCCTTCGAGTCCGGCGAGGTGCTCCCGCCCTACGGCATCTCGATCGCGGCCCGCCTGATCGAGCGCTGGTACGGCAAGCCGCTGCCGACGCGCAGCTTCGTCTGAGTCACGACGCCGAGTCTCGCCTGAGAACGCCGAGAGGGGGCCGTCCCGGTGTCGGGACGGCCCCCTCTCGGTGCCAGGCGTCAGGCGCCGATCTTCTGCTTCACCTGCGCCAGCGACGGGTTCGTCAGCGTGGAGCCGTCCGGGAAGAGAACGGTCGGCACTGTCTGGTTTCCGCCGTTCGCCTTCTCCACGAACGCCGCGGACTCCGGGTCCTGCTCGATGTTGATCTCGGTGTACGCGATGCCCTCGCGGTCCAGCTGGCTCTTCAGCCGACGGCAGTAGCCGCACCACGTGGTGCTGTACATCGTCACAGTACCCAGCATGTCTTCTCGCGCTCCTTCGGCGGCTCGGGAAAGTCGGTGCTGTGGAGGGAACGTACTTGAAAGCGCCCCCATTCCCGCCGGCGACCGCGAGCCCCGCGTTCCCGGAGTGACGCCTGCCGCATTAGTACGACTGCGAGCCCCTGCCTGTGGACAACCGGCTCACCCGTCTCCCGCGACCTGGCAGCATGGCCATGTGACAGCAGCAACGCACTCCCCCCTCTTCCCGCAGGTACCTGACTCGGCCGACGCGGTGCTCGAAGGGCTCGACCCCGAGCAGCGCGAGGTCGCCACCGCGCTGCACGGCCCGGTGTGCGTGCTGGCCGGCGCCGGTACGGGCAAGACCCGGGCGATCACCCACCGGATCGCCTACGGGGTGCGGGCCGGCATCCTCCAGCCGTCCAGCGTGCTCGCCGTCACCTTCACCAACCGGGCCGCCGGGGAGATGCGCGGCCGCCTGCGCCAGCTCGGCGCGGTCGGTGTCCAGGCCCGCACCTTCCACTCGGCGGCCCTGCGGCAGCTGCAGTACTTCTGGCCGAAAGCGATCGGTGGGCCCCTGCCCCGGCTCGTCGACCGCAAGGTCCAGCTCGTCGCCGACGCGGCCGCCGCCTGCCGCATCCGGCTCGACCGCGGCGAGCTGCGGGACGTCACCAGCGAGATCGAGTGGTCCAAGGTCACCCAGACCGTCCCGGCCGACTACGCGCCCGCCGCCGCGAAGGCCGGCCGCGAGACCCCCCGCGACCCCGCCGAGATCGCCCAGCTCTACTCCGCCTACGAGGAGCTCAAGCGCGAGCGCGGCGTGATCGACTTCGAGGACGTGCTGCTGCTCACCGTCGCCGTCCTGCAGGACCGGCACGACGTCGCCGAACAGGTCCGCGCCCAGTACCAGCACTTCGTCGTCGACGAGTACCAGGACGTCAGCCCCCTCCAGCAGCGTCTGCTGGAGCTGTGGCTCGGCGACCGGGAGAACCTGTGCGTGGTCGGCGACGCCAGCCAGACGATCTACTCGTTCACGGGCGCAACCCCGGACCACCTGCTCGACTTCCGCACCCGTCACCCGGGCGCCACCGTCGTCAAACTCGTCCGCGACTACCGCTCCACGCCCCAGGTCGTCCATCTCGCCAACGGCCTGCTCGCCCAGGCCCGCGGCCGCGCCGCCGACCACCGGCTGGAGCTCGTCTCGCAGCGCGCCCCGGGACCCGAGCCGGTCTTCACCGAGTACACCGACGAACCGGCCGAGGCGTTGGGCGCCGCCCAGCGGATCAGGGAACTGATCGACTCCGGCGTCCCGGCGAGCGAGATCGCCGTGCTGTTCCGCACGAACTCCCAGTCCGAGACCTACGAGCAGGCCCTCGCGGACGCCGGAGTGCCCTATCAGCTGCGTGGCGCCGAGCGGTTCTTCGACCGCCCCGAGGTGCGCAAGGCGATCGCCGCCCTGCGCGCCGCGGCCCGCTTCGGCGGCAACGACCACCTCCTCGACGACGCCGTCGACCTGCCCTCCCAAGTGCGCGCCGTGCTCTCCGGCGAGGGCTGGACATCCGAGCCGCCGGCCGGCTCGGGCGCGGTCCGGGAGCGCTGGGAGTCCCTCGCCGCGCTGGTGAACCTCGCCCAGGACTTCGCCGCCGCCAGATCCGGAGTGGGCCTCGCCGAGCTCGTCGTCGAACTCGACGAACGGGCCGGCGCCCAGCACGCCCCCACCGTCCAGGGCGTCACCCTCGCCTCCCTGCACTCGGCCAAGGGACTGGAGTGGGACGCCGTCTTCCTGGTGGGCGTCGCCGAGGGCATGATGCCGATCACCTACGCAAAGACAGACGAGCAGATCGAGGAGGAACGCCGCCTTCTGTATGTAGGCGTCACCCGCGCCCGTGAGCGACTGCACCTGTCCTGGGCGCTCTCCCGTTCCCCCGGCGGGCGTCCGAACCGCCGCCCCAGCCGCTTCCTCGACGGACTGCGCCCCGGCTCGACCGGTACCGCAGGCCGGGGCAGCGTCGGCGGCAGCGGAGGTGTGGAGCGAGGGTTCCCCGCCTCGGGGCCGCGTGCGGCAGCCCCCGCCGGCCCGAGACGCAGACAGCGCAGCCCCGCCCGCTGCCGGGTCTGCGGCCGCACCCTGACCGACGCGGGCGAGATGAAGCTGATGCGCTGCGAGGACTGCCCCTCCGACATGGACGAGGGACTCTACGAGCGGCTGCGCGAGTGGCGCGCCGAGCAGGCGCGGCGCAGCGGGCAGCCCGCCTTCTGCGTCTTCACCGACAAGACACTGATGGCGATCGCCGAGTCCGCCCCGGAGGACGACCACGAACTCGCCCGCATCCCGGGGGTGGGGATGCGCAAGCTGGGTCGCTACGGCGCCGACGTTCTGGCCATCTGCGCGGGCCGTGAGGTCGCCGGGGAGCAGAATCAGGACTGATCCCAACTCGTCGAAAAAATAGTTTGCGCATGCCCCAGCAATCCCCATAGGTTCTTAGGCACGGGAACAGCGGCCTTCTCTCAGGCCCTGATTCCGTGTTGTACTTGCATATCCGCCGGACTGGCTCACCCCAGTCCCCCGATGCGCCGAGAGGAGGCGAGTCCAGTGATCAGCATCAACACCAGCACCAACGTCAAACTGACCGATCGCTCGGCCGTCTCCCTGTGCATGCTCGGCGCCTCGAACCAGGGCACCAGTGTGTCCGGCCTCCGTGCCGAACTCCTGGCGTCCTCCATTGCTCCCGCGGGCCTTGTCGTCCGTGAGCGCAATGAGCGACCGACCAAGGCACCGGCAGCGGTAGTGGCACAGGCGCAGGCCTATGCCTTTGCGGCGACCGGTGCCGGATTCCGGAAGCAGACGACGCAGCACCACCTGATGTGGGCCTTCCGTGGGCCAGAACCCTGGAGTGATCCAGCCTGATGCGATCAGGCCGGCGCCTTCAGGGCCGCGGAACCCCATCCGGGATCCGCGGCCCTTCTGTTTGTCCCGAACGGGACGACAGAGCGAAGGAGCCTCGGGACAAGAAAAGAACCCGGTACCAGCCGCCAACCCGGCCGACCGGCCGGACACGACCAGACGAGGAAGACGAACCGTGCAACTCGAAGCGCACGCCCCGTCCGTACCGCCTTCCGACACGATCCCCAAGCCCGGCTCCACGGAGGACCCGACCTTGACTCCGCTCACCGCGCTCACCGCGCTCGACGACGCCATCGAGAACCTCGGCGTACCCGTCCCCTGCCGCTCCTACGACCCGGAGGTCTTCTTCGCCGAGTCGCCGGCGGACGTCGAGTACGCCAAGTCCCTCTGCCGCACCTGCCCGCTGATGGAGGCCTGCCTCGCCGGCGCCAAGGAGCGGCGTGAGCCCTGGGGCGTCTGGGGTGGCGAGCTGTTCGTCCAGGGGGTTGTCGTTGCCCGGAAGCGGCCGCGTGGTCGCCCGCGGAAGAACCCGGTCACGGCATGAACACCCCAGGAACGATCGATCGCCCCCTCACGCACGACCCCCAGAAGCAGGCCCCGATGATGCCGTCCGCCCACGAGCCCGCAGGCTCCGCTACCGAAGACTTCACCACCAGCGGTGCGAACGACTCGCGCCAGAACAGGACCCGTGAGATGCAACTCATCCCAGAAGCCCTGGCCCGTGCGCATATGCACGAGCGACTGCACGAGGCGGAGCGGGAACGCCAGGCCGTGCGCCTGGTGACCGCTCGCCGCATGCAGCGCCGTGCGGAGCGTGCCTCCCGGCGCGCCCGCCGTGCGCTCGCCATGGCTGTCATGCAGTAACCGAAACCACCTGAAGCGGTGACCTCCCGTCCGGGAGGGGAGCTTTCCCGCGGGGGCCGGTCCGTGCCGAACGGACCGGCCCCCGCGGTGCGTTGTGCCGGGCGGGCCGTGGGGCGCGGCGTTATCGTCGCCGGATGACGAGTCATTCCGGTGACAGCGACGACGGCTCCGCGGCGGAACCGGAGCCCCTCGTGTGCGCCCGCTGCGGTGCGCGGGCCGAGGGTCCGCAGCCGACCTGGACCTTCTCCGTGGAGAACGGCGAGCGCCGCCACTACTGCGAGGTCTGCTCCCGCGAGAATCTGCGCGCGATCGAAGGCCGGCTGGACTCGCAGTGGTGGTAGGGAACGAACACCGGCCCGTGAGCCTGAGCCTGACCCTGTGTCACGCCTCGGCCGCTGCCTCCTGTGCGGCCGGGTCCTCGGGCACGAATCCCGGCAGCCATTCCTCCAGTTCCTCACGCAGCCGCACCGTCGCGCCCAGCTGGCACAGCACCCCGATCGTGCTCAGGGTCACCCGGTGGATCAGCAGATACGCCGGCGGCAGATTGAGCTGCTTGGCCAACTGGTAGGCGGGCGAGCGCGGGTCGGCGACGCGGGCCGCCTGGCTGCGCATCCAGCCGCGGGTGAAGGTGAACACCTCGGCCTGCGCCGGTTCGATGATCGGCAGCAGATAGTCCAGGACCGCGTCGGGGTCCAGCTCTATGGTCTCCTTGACGAAACCCTCCGCGCACAGCATCTCGTAGACGGCCTCGGCCTCGCCGTCCAGTGTCATGCGCAGTGCCTCGCCGATCGTGGCGGGCAGCCCGCCCGGGAGACGGTCGACCGTGCCGAAGTCCAGGACACCCAGCCGCCAGTCGTCCTCGCCGCCAGGACCGCCGGGCAGCAGACGGAAGTTGCCCGGGTGCGGGTCGGCGTGCAGCAGGCCGGTGCGGGCCGGGCCCGAGAAGAGGAAGCGCGCGAGGAGCTGACCGGCCCGGTCGCGCTGCGCCTCGGTGCCGTCCGAGATGATCTCCGACAGCGGGATGCCGTCCATCCACTCGGTGATCAGCACCTGCTCGCACTGGTGGACCACCTGCGGCACGACGACGTCCGGATCGTCCGTGAACTCCCCGGCATGAGCCTGCTGCGCCTGCGCCTCCAGGCCGTAGTCCAGCTCCTCCGAGACCCGGTCCTTGAGCTCCGCGATCAGCGGCTTCACATCCATGCCCGGCACCAGCGGACCCAGCAGACGGGCGAAGCGGCTCAGCTGGTTCAGGTCGGACAGCAGGGCCTCGCCCGCGCCCGGGTACTGCACCTTCACCGCCACCTCGCGGCCGTCGTGCCACACGCCCCGGTGCACCTGGCCGATCGAGGCCGCGGCGGCGGGCTTGTCCTCGAACTCCAGGAACAGATCCTGCCAGCCCTTGCCGAGCCGCTCGTCCAGCACCGCGTGCACGGTGCGGGTCGGCATCGGCGGGGCCGCCTCCTGCAGCTTGGTGAGCGCCGCACGATAGGGACCGGCTACCTCCTCGGGCAGCGCCGACTCGAAGACCGACAGGGCCTGGCCGAACTTCATCGCCCCGCCCTTGAGCTCGCCGAGCACCTTGAACAGCTGCTCCGCGGTGCGCTGCTGCAGCTCGCGGCCGACGATCTCCGCGGACTCGCCCACGATCCGCTTGCCGAGTCCCCAGGTCGCCCGCCCGGCGAAGCCGAGCGGGAGAGCCGCCAGCTTGGCGGTCCTGGTGACCGCCTTGCGGGGAAGATCAGACATGCGCCCTCCAAGTCCCTGCCGGCCGCTGTGCGTCCGCCTCGTGGGGCGGATCCTCCGACGGCCCGTGCATGGCCATTGTCTCGTGCGACCGCCCGTCCTCGGAGGTGTGTTCTCCCTTACCTTTCTCCGCCGCTCCGCACGGGCACGCCGGATGCGGCCAGATCGGCCGCGGATGCCAGTGCAGACCCGGGACGGAGACCTCCCAGCGGGCGCCCGCACTGGACGGACTCCGGCCGTCCAGGAAGGCGAGCGCGTGGGCGGCCGCCAGTCCCGCCACCGTAGTGGCAAGCGTGAGATCGCAGGCCACCGTCCGGCGCTGCCGCCCCGAGCGCCACTGGGCCACCAGTCGTGGCCAGGTCGGGTCCCGGTCGGCGCGGTCCTGCTGCAGACAGCCCGCGCACGCCGTCTCGCCCGGCAGGACGAGCGGACCGACCACACCGGTTCCCTCCACCACGCCGGCGTAGAGATGAGGAGTCCCCGAGGACAGAAGGGTCTCGGCGGAGACCGGGTCGGGCGCGTGCACGGCGACATCGTCCCGCAGGGCGAGGACCACCAAGGAGAAGCCAGGGTCGTCCGCGCCGAGCCGCGACCGGGCCGCCCGCCGTGGCGGCCGGTCCGGAGCGGCACGCCGGACGACGCGACGGGCCGCCTCGTCCCGGCGGT